>CAZHRP010000356.1:0-1548 GCA_964535055.1 uncultured Chthoniobacteraceae bacterium | reverse complement strand
GATTTCGAGCGTGATCACATCCCTGTCAAAGGTAAGTGACGTATTGATTTCAATGGGATCTTTACTGTACTTCACCGCATTTTCCAACAAATTGATGGCTACCGAGGTCATGCCCGTGCGATCGGCATGAAGCATGGGGATATTCCCGTCCTGGTGATACTTAAACCGAACATCCGGATATTTATGTCGCAGCTTACTGAGGATATCCTCCACCAGCTCACTCAAATCCAGGTTTTCGCGGTGGGGCTGGTAGGCTGATTCTAGTTTTGCGGACAGCAAAAGGTCACTCACCAGACCGTTCAAACGCTGGGTGTCATTTATAGCGTTACTAACCAGCCGCTCCTTGATTTCGGGCTTTAAGGTACCCCGTCTTTGCATAGTCTCCAGTACCAGCTGAATGGAGGCAATGGGGGACTTGAGCTCGTGGGTGATGGACAACAGGAAGTTGCGCCTCTGGCGTGCCGCCAACATTTCCTTGTGGTAAGCCCGATTGATCAGGTAAAGTCCGACCAGCAGACTGCAAACAAATACGAAAGCCTCGCCCATGATCATCTTGGTTTGGGTCTCGTATTTAGATTTGAGCTCCGCATAGGCCGGTGTCTGACGAAATTCTGCCTGGTTGGCAACAATGCCTTCCGCTACCATCCCGATGAGCAACAGTTCACGCTTGGCGTAGTAAGCATCTTTATTTTTTTCGTACAGCAGCACCGACCACCAGGCAAAAGCCAGCAGCATGTAGGCAATAACGGCATACGACAGGATGCGTAGCCTTAAATTCTGTACTTGTTCCATATTCCAGTTTCAATTGATCCTGCGATCACTTTCAGGCGTGGATTAAATCCATGGCCTCATTAATTATATCAGACGCTTCCTTCAGATCATCATCCGAATGTGCGGCACTCACGAAGCCAACCTCATAGCCCGATGGACCAAGATAAATGCCACGCTGCAACAGCTCATGGTGCAGTGCTTTAAATGTTTCCATGCTCTCGGCTTCGATTTGGTCAGCTCGCATAATGCGCTTTTTAGCGAAAGCGATCCAGAAAATAGAAGCGATCTGCTGCATGTGAACCGGATATCCTTTTGCGGAAGCATGATCCTGAATACGTTGCACAAAAGCCTGTGTCTTTGCTTCCATACTTTCGTAAAAACCGGGCTTGAGCAATTCCTGTAAGGCAGCATAACCAGCAGCCATGGCCACCGGGTTAGCACTCAACGTACCGGCCTGATAAACCGGACCATCGGGTGCTATGTGGCTCATGATCTCTGACCGGGCTCCGTAAGCACCCACGGGCATACCACCCCCAATGATCTTACCAAAGGTGATGATATCGGGCTGAATGTCGTAATGACCGGCGGCACCTTCGAAGCCAACCCGGAAACCGGAAATGACTTCGTCAAAAATGAGCAATACACCGTGCTTGTAGGCCTTTAGGCGCAAGCATTCCAGAAAGGACGGGTCTTGTAAAAGCAAACCGTTGTTGGCTGGTACGGGTTCCACAATGATGCAGGCCACATCATGGGCGTGTTGTTGGAGCGTATCTTCCA
>CAZHRP010000355.1:0-1602 GCA_964535055.1 uncultured Chthoniobacteraceae bacterium | reverse complement strand
CGACCGGCCGCGAAGAGGGCCACCAGGGCTGTTACTGGTCCTACCTGTGGAGCAACATCGGTGCTGCCCGCGCCGGCAAGCAGGGACTCACGGCATCATTTCTGGAAACCCTCTACCTGCACACGTTGGAGCGTGGCTGGAATGGTAAAGTCATCGACCAAAGCAATATCGGCCCGACCAAGTACTACGAGGGACGCGGCGACGTTACTGGGGAGCGCTTGCTGATGCTGTCGCTGGGCCGCAAGCTGCTCCACTTCACCGGCAAGGAAATGAAAGTAGAGCGTCCGCTAGATGGTCAGCCGCTGGCTCTGGCACTCGAAGCCGGCCGCTTGATTTATAACCCGCAGCGCCGGCAGGAAATGTCGGAGCAGGAAATCTTCCAACTGCTGCGCCACGAACTGCCGCCCGCCCGCCTCACCGCTGCCAAGGCGATGCAGGAACAGAAGTTGAACCGAGTCGACCGCTTGATTGCCATGCTCGACGACCCCAACCGCCATGCGCGTTATGGTGCCTGCAACGGCCTCGCCTACGCCGGTTGGAATTCGGAGAAAGCGGTGGATGCCATCATCAAGCGCTTGCAAAGGGACGACGATATCCTGTTCCGCTACTTTGCCGTCCACGCGCTGAGTTCAGGCAAAGGGCAGAATTTCGGGCTGCATCGGGTAGCCGTCAAGTCGGTACCGACGCTATTGAAGCTGGCCTCAGAACCCGCTCCCGACGATCCGCGCGGCCACCTCTGCTGGCAGATTGCCGAAGCCTTGTTTCATCACGGCAACGCGCTGTTCAAAAGTTATCCGATCAAAAATGCCGAAGACGAGCGACTGCTGGTCAAGAGCGTGCAGCAATTTCTCTTGAATGAAAATGGCCGCGCCCGCTCGTCAGTGCCGCTCAAGGAACTAACCAAGGATCAGCTCGACCAGCTGTGGGCCGGGATCGCGGAAGCTACCCGCCATAATGCTCCCAGCGGGATCATGTTTTCCAAGGGAGTACGCACCAGCGGGCTGGCCGTCATGGCCCGGTACCAAATCAAGGAAGGTCTGGAAATCATGCTCGAACTCGCGCGGTCGCGGATCGAATTAAACGAGGAGAATAAGTGGGTTCCATGGTTTGCTGAAACCATGTTTGCGGTGCTGCCACAGTACGGTCAGGATGCCATGCCGGTCATTGAAGTCATCGAACAATGGCCGGTGCTCGAAGGCCGTGGCAAAAAGCTCGCCGAACAACTGCCCGAGCTAAAGAAGCAAATCCAAAACGCCCCACGCTACAACCTGGTGAGTTATAAAAACTGATTGATTGCCTTATTATCTAAAGTTCACCAGCCCGGATTAATCACAAGCCATGCACTCGATCACCCGCGATTTGTCCCAACGGCTTTACTTCCGGAACGTTCATTTCTATGTCTGGTGCGGCCACATACCAGACATACTTCACCAACCAGGATATTCTTAAGGGTGTGGCTGTCACCGCTACTTTCCTGCACAGTCAGCTCGCGTGGCTCGAAACTGGTTTCCATCCGGTCGAGTTCCAGCAACCATTTTCCATCCTCACAGGCTTTTGTTTTTTTGGTCTGCCCGGCAAAAGGCAACGATTACCCTATCGCCT
>CAZHRP010000354.1:0-1604 GCA_964535055.1 uncultured Chthoniobacteraceae bacterium | reverse complement strand
GGATCTTCCATTTTGCCAGCGTGGTTGACGACCTGGAAATGAACATCAGCCATGTCATCCGCGGCGAGGATCATTTGTCCAATACTCCCCGCCATATCGACCTTTATCGAGCACTGGGTGCCGAGCCGCCAGTCTTTGCCCATATCCCTCTGCTGCTAAACGAAGACGGCTCCAAGATGAGCAAGCGCGACCAGGGCGCCAGCGTCAATTCCTACATCGAGCAGGGCTTCGAGCCGGCCGCCGTCGCCAACTACCTCTGCCTGCTTGGCTGGTCACCGAAGGACGATCGCGAAAAACTATCACTCGATGAAATAACCGGGCTGTTCGACTTTTCCGGGATCACCAGCGGCAATGCTTCGTTCAATATGGAAAAGTTGCTGTGGCTGCAAGGCGAATACGCACGCGAGATCAGCGGCGAACGCCTGGTGGAAGCGGCGACCAAGGCCTGGCTTAGCGCCGGCCTGCCGGTCGATCAATACCCCGAGGACTATGTCGCTGAGGCCGCCGCTACCTGCGAAGGAAAATTTAAGCTGCCCGGCGAGCTGGCCGACTACGCCGGTTTCTATTTTCGTGAGGATGTGAAAATTTCTACCGAGGATGCCGCCACCGTACTCGATGAGAATGGCATCAAGTTGCTCGATGGCATGCACCAGGCACTGGCAGCCACAGATGACTTCAGTGCCGCAGGTGTGGAAGCTGCAATGCGCGAATTTGCTGCTACTAATGGCTTGAAGCTCAAGCATATCGTCCACCCGATCCGGCTGGCTTGCACCGGTGCCCGTTCCGGCCCCAGCCTATTCCACCTGCTCGCTGTACTCGGCAAAGATCGCGTGCTCGAACGCATCAACCTCGCAGTAGCATCCCGTTAAGATTACCATTGACATTCACGGCAGGAATCCAGACATTGCCATGCCCAAAATGCAAAGATCCCTGTTAAAAAGTAAGCTCCACCGGGCGACCGTGACCGGTGCCAGTGTCGATTACGAAGGTAGTCTGACGATTGCCGCCGACCTCGCCCAGCGGGTCGACTTGCAGGAATTCGAGCACATCCTGGTCGGCAACATGGCCAATGGTAACCGCTTCGAAACCTATGTGATCTACGGCGATCACGGCTCCGGCGTCATCGAACTCAATGGCGCCACCGCCCACCTCGGCAAAGTTGGCGACCGCCTCACCATCATGAACTTCGCCAATTATGACGAAGCAGAAGCCGCCAGCCACCAGCCCAAAGTCATCGTCCTCGACGAGACTAACCACGTCATACGGGTCAGTTGACTCACCGCAGACTTTGCGGCTGGATGCAACTATTAGCAATGTTCAGCGAGTACTGAAAAGGTTATTATATAAGTAATGGTAACAATAATTATATTTGTTATTTGTTCATTCAGATTTATATGTAAATATGATCCACTAAAACTCACTGCTACTCACTGCTAAACAGTATTGTAAAAAATTTCAGCATTTTACTGACTCTTATTTCCCTCGCGCCGATCAACTCACTGATCGCCGGTCTAACCATCATCAACCTTAATCTCTATGAGCAGGGGGAGGTATCGCACATCGCTGTGGCGGATAACCCTCAGGCAGGTCTTGCCACTGATAAG
>CAZHRP010000353.1:0-1605 GCA_964535055.1 uncultured Chthoniobacteraceae bacterium | reverse complement strand
TGATCGCGTGCTGTTTGAAATCTTCTTCATTCTCCTCTTTTCCACTCGACCAAATGACAGCGGAGAGGTTATCGGTATCCACCAGTTGATAGAAGAGAAGCCAATTAGGAAATTTTGCCTCTGCCGCTTGAGTGGTCAGGTTCAATGATAACAGGTGGAATCCTGCAAGCAGCAACATTGGAACATTGTTCATGGAGGCGTTCATATTTCTCATAGCTTTGTAGGCTCACGTAATAAGGCATACAAGCTAAAAGACGCTATAGAGAGCAATAATTAATTTATGTTGCGGCAGGATTTTGCTCGTTGTAATGAGCGATAGAACCCTAAGTCGTAATGTGATCGGGCCTGTGGTGGCTAAACTGCGCAATCAGAAAGGGTGGACTCAAGAAACGATGGTGGCCAAGTGCAACGTGGCGGGGTTTGACATTACAAGAACTACCTTGTCTCAGATTGAGGCAAGAACACGCACGGTAACGGATCTGGAATTTCTTTGGCTGGCCAAGGTTTTGAAAGTGGAACCAAGGGCGTTGGCACCCGAGAAATTGCCTGAGTGGAAAAAACGCAGGTCGCCGAAATTGCGCTCCTAGCCACGCTGTGTGAAGATTCGCTGTTGCGTAGAACTTGTGGAAATTTTCTAAAAAGTTATGGTGAGTGAGTTATGCATCGACTCTTAATTTTGATCACCCTGGCCTGTCTGAGCGGATGCTCATCACCCCAGCCGCTCAATATTGTTCTAATCACCGCTGATGATATGAACTGGGATTCCGTCGGTTGCAACGGCTGCACCATTCCCGATATCACACCTAATATCGACCGGCTGGCCCAGGAAGGTATTCTCTTCCGCGAAGCTCACGCGACGATCCCCGTCTGCCTGCCGGTGCGCGCGACCATGCATACGGGACTTTACCCGGCTAACAGCGGTGCGCGCGGTTTCGAACCGATCCGCGACAATGTCCCGACCATCAACGAGGTGCTCGACAATGCCGACTATTTGATCTCCATGCTCGCCAAGACGCCGCACTACAGCCCTCTGGAAAAGTACCGTATCGATTACATGGTTCACGCCAGCGATCTCGATGTCGGTCGCAACCCGGAAAAATTCGCTGAGCATACCCGTAAGTTTCTGGCCATGGCTGCCGAACAGGGAAAACCCTTCTTCCACCATGTCAATTGTCAGGATCCTCATCGACCTTTTAAATGGAGTGGCGAACAAAGCAACGAAGGAACCTTTCCCTCCGTGAGCCGTCTTATTACACCGGAGGAAGTCGAGGTACCTGCTTTTCTCGCGGATCTGCCGGAAGTTCGTCAGGAAGTCGCTGACTACTTTACCTGCGTCCACCGGCTCGACGAATGCGTGGGCGCGGTTATGAAGGAACTCAAAGCGGCCGGTCGGGATAAAGACACACTGGTCGTATTCTTTGGCGGCGACCACGGCATGGCTTTTCCCTTTGCCAAGGCCAACGTCTATGCCGACAGCTCCCGGGCCACCCTCATTCTGCGCTGGCCGGATGTCATCCCGGCGGGACAGGTGGATACTCATCATATGGTGGCCAGCATCGACATCGCACCGACCCTGCTCGAAGCCGCCGGACTGCCGCCGCTCGA
>CAZHRP010000352.1:0-1636 GCA_964535055.1 uncultured Chthoniobacteraceae bacterium | reverse complement strand
GGATCTGGTGGAGCACACTATCCCGAGTACTTTAATCATTTGGCCAGCCATGGATTTGTAGTGGCGGTGGCGCATACCAATATGGCCGCTGCGGAAGACCAACCTGTACTGATATCAGTTAACCTGGTCATGGCCGAGAATGGTGATTCTTCGAGTATTTTTTATCAGAAGATCGATCCGGAATTTGGCTTAATGGGTAAATCTCAAGGCGCCTTTGCAGTAGCGCGCGCACTGAATGAGCCCAATGCCATAGCAGGTGCACTGATTGCTACGGGTTCAGGAGAGGAATTCGCACTGTCCAAGCCTGGACTTTTTGCCACAGGTGATTCCGATTTTGCGCAACCAACCGTTATAAACTCATTCGGGCTTGCAACCAGTGAAGCGATCTACGCGCAAGCCATACAACCGACCAATCCCGAGGATGATCCTGCAGCGGGTCATATGGACCTCGATGATCGTAAGGGCGTTGTTGAGCTTGCAACGTCGTTCATGCGATGCCATCTTCGAGATGACGCCAACACCTGTCAATTTGTTGCTTGCGAAAGCTGTCAAATAGAACCCTGGAGTGACTTCCAAACAAAAAACACTGCAGTTGCTGACGATAACGGCACGGGATTAGGATTTCCCATTGAAGACACTTATTCGATGAGTGGGCCGTTTGACGTGACCAGAGATTCGACAGACACGGATTATCATATTTATTATCCCACCACTATGACCAGTAACCATTCCGTTATTACCTGGGGAAATGCCGCTGGTGGCGTCCCCGGTGGTTATAACGGGCTGCTTGAACATTTGGCATCCTGGGGCTTTGTGGTAGTTGCCACGACCAGTGGACAATCAACTGGCGAATTACTGGTCGGTGGTGTGGATTTTATGGCCGCTAAAAACAATGACCCCAGCAGTGCTTTCTACAGTCAGTTAAATTTGGAGGTTGTCGGTGCTGCAGGCCACTCCCTTGGCGGTGGCGGCGCGATCCGCGCCGGCAGCCTGGATTCCAGAATTCAAGTGATTGCTCCTATTTCTGCGGCTCCAGATGATTCGACTCAACAAGAAGGATCAATGTTCATTTTGGGTGGATCAGAAGATTCAATCATTAACCCAAATCTGCTCCAACGAACCTATGACAACGCTGACTTGTCGCCTACCATTTTGGGAACTTTGGAAGGTGCTGGGCATACTCATGTGATGCTAAACGGACGAGAAATGCGTGGCTATATTACCGCATGGTTCATGGCTGAATTGCAGAATGACAGCTATGCCCAAGGTGCCTTTTTTGGTCATTGTGAGATTTGTGGCCACCTTAACTGGACTGTGCAGATGAAAAATACGGCAGAAGGCGGGTAATAGCGGTGTTACCGCAGCATGGCCAAGGTTTTACACCAGATAACTTTTCATCAATCCTGACTTATCTAAACTTGGTTTAGCAGGACGAAAGCTATGTATTCAGATGTGTTAGCCGGTCGCGTCATTCGTGCCCGGAATCTGTTCTCTATCCACGTATTGTTGGCTCTTTTCGTTGTGTGTCCCGCCCTAGCGCAGGACGCTCACCACGCAGAGGTAAATCCGACCTTCCCTGATGGCGCCAACAGCCTGTTCATCGGGCACAGCTTCTTCATACCGGTTGCCAAGGCCT
>CAZHRP010000351.1:0-1654 GCA_964535055.1 uncultured Chthoniobacteraceae bacterium | reverse complement strand
ACCAGGACTGGGTGAAAGAGAGCGCGTTCTGGGCGCGGTTGCTGGATGTGCGGACCAACCCGACGTTGTTCCTGGTGCTGGCCTACGCGGTGCGGCGGTTGCCGTACATGGTGCGCTCGGCGGAACTCGGGGAGGACGCGCTGCGACTGTCAGCGAGCATTAGAAATATCATCAAGCAACCTGCTGCGGTCGGCGGCTAGGTGCGTCCTTTGTTCGGTTGGATCGGTGCGGCCCGGGATGCGCACAATCGGCACTCTATCCTCTGCTGATAGTAAAGATATGTCGCGAATGGGCATCCACCCTGATTGAATCAAAACGATCGAGCTGCTGCGCCAAGCGCTCGATGCGCCGTTCAATGTCCTCCACGGAGAGTTCCGGAAAACGATGATCATGGTAAGCCCGGCGCCTGGCTCCGGGGCGGTTGCTATTGAGTAGTTTCTGAGCGGTTCGGCAATTGCACCTCACCCATCCTGATATGCGGGACAGTGCCAAAGATGGCGGTGGAGCTTTTCGGTCATAGCCCGACTCCTCCAGAACCTCTACCAGCCGCTGGGAAGCCAATGGACCGTCTTGCGCAGTCAGATAATAGTCAATCAATGACTGGCGCTCCTCTCCTCCTGCCGCCGCCTTTTCCCCCGAAAGAATTTGGCCAAGAATGATTTTGAGTTCTTCGAGATCAAAGCACTGGTAGCTCAACCTGGTTGGCAGCCCCTGCCAATCGTAATCATACCTCCTGTTGAAATAGGCGAGATATGAAACCGCCGGCACTCGCAACAAATAAGCCTCCGCACCAGTCGTACAGCCATTGTGAATCATGGCTTTACACGCGAGCAGCCAGGGTATGATATTGCCGGAGCTATCGATCCTGATGTTCTTGAAGCGCCCTGCCAGCTCATTGTATGTATCGTGACTTTCACTTGGGTGTGGGCGGATGACGATTATGCTATCCGGAAACGCCTCATGCAGGACCGGCAGCATTTCCCTGAAAGCGTCAAGAACCGCCGTTTTGTGATCCCGCAGGCCGGCCGCGAAGTCAGGAGTCATTCCTTTGCCCGACTGACCTAGCTGGGAGACGCTGCCCTCGTTGCTTCCAGAAGCGAACAGGCCGAGGCCAGGGATGAATGGGTTTACGTCGCTGAAATTTGTGTTGACTAGAAGAAACTCGCCGTATTGGCCCTTCAGCACCTGGACCTGATCGTCGAAGTACCCTCGCAACTCGGGACGCAGCATGTCACCACGAGGATTCCCTACGACGTGAATCGGCGTGGTCGGTGGCAGATGCGGATACAGCCGGAACAGGTCAGCATTTTCCTGGCCCCAGCAAATCAGGTGCGAAACCAATGGCACTGTTACTGGCGACAGGCGCAGGGGAAAGTATATTTCCGCAGGGGGATGGACCAGCGCTTCCTCATCCCAGGCGATGATCTCATGGCCGAGCAGGCGAATTATCCGAAACATCCGGTCGCTCAGCTTGCGCATGCTCTTTGCGAGATAGAGACCTCGAGGCATGGCCGCCATCTTGTAATGAAGATACCCCCGGGAACCGATAAAGACAGAAAACCCCCGTTCTGCAGCAACACAAGCCAGAAGAAGTTTTGCATCCAGCTCGCGAACCTGATTCTCAACGGGAATAATAAGGTACGTCGCGGCTTTC
>CAZHRP010000350.1:0-1670 GCA_964535055.1 uncultured Chthoniobacteraceae bacterium | reverse complement strand
GCGGGAAACACCCAACAGCTCAGCGGCGTCAGCATAGGTCGTGACCCCAGGGTAAGCAAATACCCTGAGGTAACGGCGGGCAATTGCAAGCGGGTTCTAGCGCGCCGAATCCCGCTCAGATTGCCGCCTGGCACGGGCAGAAATCCGTCGATATTGCGCCAAACGTGCACAACATATTGTATGGTAATCGGTTACAGCGTCAAAGCGGCGTGCATATTTTGTTCTGAACTTGTCCCGGTTGGGGAGCCAATTGATGCTCGGGTTAACTTTTCGAATTAAGAGTGGTCCTGAGGCTGGTTACGGCTGGTTTTTATAGCGATGCCGTGGAGGTTCTTTAAGGGACGGTCCATCGGCCGGTCCGACGATTCTGCGGCGACGCCTTGAGACAAAATACGACTTCCAGTTACGGATGAGCGTGATGGTACTGATCAGCGCTGTCAGGTAGAATAAGGCAGTGATAAAAAGTAGCCGCTTATCCAGGTCAGGCTGACTGAGTAAAGTATAGGTAATAATCGGGCAGCCGATAATAGTAAATATCGTCAGTAAGAGATGACTTCGTGAAGTCACTTTGCGGTTAAAACTGCCTGCGCCCATATCCTATAAGGATTCAGCTATATGCCCGTGCAAACAAGTGCAATCGTGAGACAATGTTGCCACAATCATATTTTCAAGCCCAGCCTCTGCAGCGAGCAACAGCCTGCTGCCATTGCTGACGCATTGGCATTACTACTTCAGCATTGTTGGCTGGATGAAATGTTTCACCCGGCTGCCAGAGGTGACTGATATCCTCAGGCTGATTCCACAAGCCACAGCCCAAGCCGGCCAGATAAGCAGCTCCCAGCGCAGTAGTTTCGGCGTAGCGCGGGCAAACTATCGATGATTGCAAAAAATCTGCCTGAACTTGCAACAACGGTTTGCTATTAGAACCACCGCCATCAACGCGTAATTCACGCAATTCCGCACCGCTGTCTTTGCGCATACACTCGAGCAAGTCGGCAACTTGAAACGCGATGCCCTCGAGGGCTGCACGGCAAATATGTGCTCGGTTGGCACCACGGGTAATTCCAACCAATATCCCCCTGGCATGGGGATCCCAGTGGGGCGCACCCAGCCCGGCAAATGCCGGCACCAGGAATAAACCGTTGGCATCATCAACCGAGGCTGCCAGGCGATCAAACTCTTCTACGTTGGCTACCAAGTTTAATTCGTCACGCAGCCACTGGACAACTGCACCTCCAATAAAAATCGATCCTTCCAAGGCGTACTGGACACGCTCACCGAACTTCCAGGCAACCGTTGTCAGCAAACTATTGTTCGATGCAACTGGCTGTTCCCCGGTGTTCATCAGTAAAAAACAACCGGTGCCATAAGTATTTTTTGCCATTCCGGGCTGAATACAAGCCTGCCCGAAGAGCGCCGCCTGCTGGTCTCCGGCAACCCCGCAGATCGGGGTGCCAGCCAATGGCAGACTTTGATCCACAGCACCAAAATCATCGGCCGAAGATTTTACCTCCGGCAGAATCGCACGTGGAACCCGGAATAACTCCAGCAGCTCACCATCCCAGTCCAGCATGTGTATATTAAACAGCATCGTCCGCGACGCATTGGTCACATCGGTGACATGCAGTGCCCCTGCAGTCAGCATCCAGATCAGCCAACTATCGATAGTA
>CAZHRP010000349.1:0-1675 GCA_964535055.1 uncultured Chthoniobacteraceae bacterium | reverse complement strand
TTATAACAGTATTAGGTATGGCGCTCGTGGTCGCCTGCTGGGTGCCAGCGGCGATGGCTGCAGGCCCCAAAGAAAAAAAGCCCGAAGCCTCGGTCCGCTTTCATTTGCTGGCCGATAAGACCGACTCGGCCAAGTTTGCCAAGCAGGTGACCCTGACGCATTCCGGCGAGCAGGTGTATGTGGCGGTGATTCCGGCCATCAACGAGCTGGACGTTATCGCCCATTATCCATTTGCTGCGGCTGATGGCAGTTGGGGGACCAGCTTTTACTTAAATAACCATGGCCAGATGAGCCTGGATGCTTTCAGTATCGAGCGACGTGGCGAGCCGATCGTAGTGGTGGTCAATGGCCGCCAGCTCAATGAATTACTGATCGACCAGCGGGTCAGCGACGGCATCATTACCATTCCGGCGGGCCTGACCGACCAGGACATCGCCCTGTTTGCCAAGGAGTTTCCTCTGGCAGGCGCGCAGCCCGAGCAGGAACGATGAAGGTCAGTCAACTGTCAATCATCATGGTTTGTGCAGCCATGTTGCCGCTGCATGCCCTCAAGTTGCATTTGCCGACGCCTAATCGGGGGCTGCTCGACGGCGGGCCGGATTTTTACATGTACGTCGACCGCAACTTTCAGGGGAAAAAGTCGACCCCGTGGCAGGGTGGCCAGTATGGATTTGTGCGCGGGCCGGTCATGGTAGGCGGGCGCAAACTGTACCGCAGATTTCATGAGGGGATTGATATCAAGCCGGTCCGGCGTGGCGCAGCCGGTGAGCCGCTCGACCCGATACTGGCGGCGGCCGACGGTATCGTTCGTTATGCCAACCGGGGGGCTTCGCTATCCAACTATGGCCGCTATGTGGTGATTGAACATAAGTGGGGCGACTCGCCGGTTTTCAGTTTGTACGCGCACTTGGCCGAGGTTGGGGTCGATGCCGGCCAGCGGGTTGCCGGTGGCGAGCAGATCGGGCGGATGGGTTATACCGGCAGAGGACTTGACCGGCGGCGAGCACACCTGCACTTTGAGATCGGCCTGATGTATAACAGCAATTTTGATGGCTGGCACCAGACCTATTTCGCCGGCTCGCCGAATCATCATAGCATTTATAACGGGCTCAACTTGTTTTCGATGAACCCGGTCGACCTGTATGCTGCCAAGCGCGATAACCCGCAGTTATCGATGGCAGAATTCATGCGCAGCCGTCAGTCGTACTTCAGGGTCAGGCTGCCCAATTCACGCCACTTGCAAGTCATCAATCGTTATCCGTGGCTGATGGGGAGTCATACCGACCAGCAGGCGCGCTCATGGGAATTTTCGTTTACTGCTTCGGGCATGGTGGTGTCTGCAGAGCCATCCGATATAGCGACCGAGGAACCGAAGCTGGTCTCGATCAAAAACTCGCGGGTCCCGTACCGCTATGTGACCCGCGGCTTGATCAATGGCGCACAGGGCAGCGCGTCACTCTCCAAGACCGGACTGCGCACGATGCACTTGCTTCTTTTCCCTGACGGTTAATTGTTAGGAGTGAAGAATGCTGCTGAAATTTCGGGTATCCCGGCGGATCGAATGCTGATCGTTTTTGACGGGCATTGCGGAATGTGCAACGGCTTCGTCGACACGATCTTACGGCATCCACTGCGGGATAAATTCCGGTTCACACCCAGCCAGGGGCAGGCGTTT
>CAZHRP010000348.1:0-1712 GCA_964535055.1 uncultured Chthoniobacteraceae bacterium | reverse complement strand
CTACGCCGGACAAGTCCAGCCTGGCATTGATCGGGCTGGGACTCGGCGGACTGGTTCTCTTCCGCCGTAGATCTTGTCATCGACTCTGAGGAACGAAGCAGGAAGTCGCAGCCCCGACAACATCGGGGTCTGCGCCTCACTACGATAGATGGCTTGTGATGTATGGGCTAGTGTGTCTGGCTGGCGCAAGGTATCGATCTCAGTATGTACGACTTTCCCGCAGTCTGCCTCTGGTATGCGGCGGACGAACGCTACGGAGACGATGGCGCTGACAACACAGCGCTCGGTGCGGTTCAGGAAATGGAGAGCCGCCTATCTTACAATTTTCCGGCTGGCACATGAGGGCCTCGAACCCGGGGCTTATGTCCATGAGCGAAATATGGAGCGCGCCAGCGACGTCACCCTCGGAGTGGTGGCATCCATGCGCACCGAGAATGACACCGACGATATGGACGGGGCCACCGTGACCCGCTGCGGGCTGCGCTGGTACAAAAACCGGATGCTGGTCAAGCTCGACACTGACTCCAAGAACCTGCTGCATTTGCAGGACAGCCGTGACCATGTCAGGGCGGTGTTGACGATGTTATATGTGACCAGAGGCCGTCTCCTTCTCGCCAATAGCATCAGGTGACATTCTACAATGCGGACATGGATCAACTCAAGCGCGTGGGTATCGATATCTCCGGGCCGCAGGTCGACGGAACCCTGGGACTAAAACCGGATTAAAGTTACTACCTTTACGATTTTTGGAAGGATAAATTTCTCGGCAATTGGCAGGGCTCAGCACGCATTGAACAAAAGCTTCGACCGGGTGAAGCCCGCATGATTTCTGTGCGTGAATGCTGCGATCACCCGCAAGTCCTGTCGACCGATCGCCACCTGATGCAGGGCTGCCTCGACTTGTCCGATGTGGTATGGAACCGCGAGCAGCTCATCTTGAGCGGCACCAGCAAGCTGATTGCGCACGATCCATATCGCGTCTCACTGGCCCTCAACGGTTTCCAGCAGCAAGAGCTGACTTGCAATCAAGACGATGTTGAGGCAAAACTTCTTACACGCGATGATGGACTGTTCGACTTCACCCTGCTCTCTCCGGAGAACGCCACTGTAAAATGGAACGTGCACTTCGAGATCCCACAATGAATCCTGATGGATCCCACTGGCCAAGCACCCGTATTTCCGCCATCCCCGGTTCGCTTGACCGCCGGCCCAATCAAGCCGGAGTTTGCAAACCCGCTGCTATCTCTGGTAAGATTAATATATATCACCAATCACCTAACCTGTAAGAAAGGAAATCCCCATGCAACTCAGCGAATACAATACCGACCGCACCTACAAGGCCGAGGTCATCAGATCAGAGCGCATTACCGACGAATCCGCTGTTGAGGTGCGGCACATCGTCCTGCAAATTTATGATCCATCGTTCGTCTATGTCGAAGGACAGAGCATCGCCGTGATCGTGCCCGGGCCGCATGCCTTCGGGAACGAAAACCACGTGCGTCTCTATTCGATCGCCAGTTCCAGGCTCGGTGAACGCTCGGGTTATCCGGAACTCTCGATCTGCGTCCGCCGTTGCACCTATATCGACGATGTCAGCGGCGAACGTTACCCGGGAATCGCCTCCAACTACCTGTGCGACCGCCGCCCCGGCGAAGTCATCGAAATCGCCGGCCCGTACGGTCGCCAATTTGTACCGCCACGCGAGGCCGACA
>CAZHRP010000347.1:0-1755 GCA_964535055.1 uncultured Chthoniobacteraceae bacterium | reverse complement strand
CTGGGGCATGATCAACGATCTCCAACATCTAGGACGATGTATTCGGTCAGCTGGCCGACTTCTATCGCCTCTGTTGCGTTTCGAAGTTGCTTCTTTGTGATAAGGACGTAGGTGACGCCTTCCGCGGTATTGACCTTGTAGAAGTGCCAACCCATCAGTCCGAGAAGCGGGTTGAAATGATAGCTGTAGCCAGTCGCCACGACCGCAGCAAATATAACAATCGCTGGCACCCATACCTGCCAGTTTAGTGCGGTGAACTGCGCCGTGAACAGTGGTAAAAGATGGAGGAGCAGGAAGCCCATGTTCTCCCGGTCGGCGGCTTCCACCGCCGTCGCGGAGAACTTCACCCGCTCAAGATGATTTTTAGAATATCTAAGCATAAGTATGCATATAAGGATAAGGACGACGCAGGCCCCCAACATAACAGCCGCCTGATACACTTTATTTTCTTGATAGGCCACCCATGAATATGTAATGAGAACAGGAGCAATTGCTGTACTCGTAAGCATAATCTTTGCCAGACAGTTTAGCATGACACTCTCCATTGACCCGTTAACAGCTTCTGCATCAGGCTGCGTTTCTGGCGTTTGAGAGTTTCTATATTTAGGCTTGTAATTTCCACATCTCGGCGGGCAGTCAAGATGATGTCAGCAATCCGGTCCTGATCTGCGCGGTCAGGTAAGCGTATCGGCGAGGCAAGCCAATCTTCGGGGGCCACCCGCCGCGCCTTGCGCTGGCCACGGGCGAGGTGAACCTGCCGGGTGTAGTAGGTTGGGCGGGTCAGGTACTCAATAAGCCAGTTAGGATTAACAGACGGCGCGCAATCAAATGCGGGAAGATCGAGCGTCGATTCACAGCCATCAAGGTCATCGCTGAGAAGCGCGAAGGCACCGTTCAAAAAGTCAAGCTTGCTCCAGATGACCTGACCAGCTTTGCGGCGATAGTACCGAGTGTTGGCGCTACCGGTGCGCTGGTCGATCTTCTCGACAGCCCCTTTTCCGTAAAGTCGAACCGAGATCTTGCGTGCTGTCGCCCCATCGCTGCCGGCAAGACGACTCTCTGTCAAAAAAGCTCCAAAGGTCGTGCGCCGGCCAGCACGGCTTCCCCGCGCCATGAGCATATCCCGCAAGCCATTGAGCCGGTCCATTTTTGCTCGCCGGAGCGCCTCCAGCTTCTCGATCGCCTCGTCCCAGGTGCGCAGGATTTCGGCGATCTTTCGTTGCTCGGGGAGTGGGGGTAGCCGGACCAGAAAATCCCGAATATCGTTTGGGCTGATGTGCGGCACCGCAGTTTCGGTTTTAGCTGTTCTTGCCATTTCAACAAAGCGATGAGACTGAACAATTACCCATAAAAAACCTTGATCTAAAGTAGGTTTTGTTCGAAGGCGGGCAACTCGCTGCACCAGCATGCTCGGAACATCGCCAGGAGTAATCACCGCAGCTTTCAAGCCGGATTTGACCCAAGTTCTGTCGAGAGCGATTACGATATCTCCCTCATGCAGGTCGTATCGCACCAAACCATTGACATTATTTTCTGGCCACCGCTTTGCGTCATCCCATCGAACGGATCCTTGGACAACATTGTCTCCTCGCAAGAGACGGATTCCGTCATCGTCAGAGCAATAGCCAGAACTCTTAAAAGGATGCCCGGTCAGAAGATCGATATGAGGTTCTAATTCCGATTGTTGCCAATATTTACGCATCATAATGCCCAGTCTTACGGTTGTCTTTCGCCCCTCTCTTGAAACTCGATGAA
>CAZHRP010000346.1:0-1762 GCA_964535055.1 uncultured Chthoniobacteraceae bacterium | reverse complement strand
TTTTCTGAAATTTCCATTGACGACGCCTTCTTTTTTGATTTTATTTTAGATGTTTCGCTGAGGAAACAACTCTAAAAAATCTAAATATCAGCTCTATGTTAAAGAAATTAATCTCATTAGTTGGGATTTTCCCAATACTTATCGCGGGGGGAAGTCTTTCCGCCCAGTCCTTGCCGGTGTCCAATGATGTGATCGTTAGCACCGCCGACACGACCACGACCCTCTCTCAAGATTACTACATTGGTGGAATCCCTTCCAATGGCACTTATCAGGGAGTCGACGTTATCGGTGATGAAAAATTCGAAGTTTTTGGTTCCAGCACCACCGTCATTCGAGGTGCCGCCGTTGATGGTTCTGATGACAAAATCGTTATTGATATCTACAGCGAGTATTTCAATAACATTGGCGAATTGAATACTGATGTTGGCGATCTGTTCATCAGCTCGAGTGCTTTGCCTAATAACGAAAATCCGATAGGTCCTCTTTTCACTGAGAACGACATTTGGGAACCCGATTTCTGGAATTACGCGGTCGATTTTCAAACGAATGACGCTTCCAAGGGCAGTTCTGGCGACAAATTGACCAACCCCGATGGCAGCATCTACAACATCGGCAATCCCGGAGACTTTATTACTGTGGACGACATCATCCTTTCTGATGAAATTACAAATCCATTCTTCCGTAATGATCAAGCCGTTCTCGTTGACGCCAATAGCTCCACCGCCACAGACACGGGTTTAACAGCCGCCATTGATTTGCTGACCGTTTCCTCAGATTCTCCGCTCGATGCCGCTGGAAAGGCTTTTCTGGAAGACGGGGTCGATATGAATCGCACCCCCGAGGGATCCGATGATACCAACACACTTGGAGCGTCTATCGATTCCGCTGACACCTTCCTTCGAGTAACGCTGTCCGACGTCCCGGCCGGTCTTCTTCCCAAAATTGGTGAAGCATCCGGTCTGCTCAGCTTCCGTTGGGCCATGTCCTGCGCCAATGACGCCATCGAGTGGCAAGTCAATAATACCCTAACTCCAGTTCCGGAGCCCGCCGCGATCGCGCTGATTGGTCTTCTGGGACTGGGTTTGGTTGCCTATCGCCGCCGCAAGGCCGGTTCAGTTACCGCCGCCTGATGCCTGGAGGTGATCTAATTCCTCTCGGGATATTTATTTAATCAAGGCCGCCGGAGTGATTCGCTCCGGCGGCTTTTTTTTGGGCAATATGAAACGCAGGCCGGCCCTGGATGGGTTGCGCGGAGTGGCCATTATCCTGGTGCTCTGCACCCACTTTATTTTCAACCTGTGGGACACGCCGGGGGGATGGGAGGCCTACGTCCGGCAGGTTTTCCGGCTGGGCTGGAGCGGAGTGGATCTGTTTTTCGTGCTCTCGGGCTTTCTCATTGTGGGAATTCTGCTGGATAATCGGGAGTCTGGCAGCTACTTCCGGACGTTTTACGTCCGAAGGGTTTGCCGAATCCTACCATTGTATTTTGCCCTCCTGGCGTTTTTTTACCTGTCGTGTTCGGTCGCGACTTTTCACCGCGATTGGCTCTACGCCAATCCCGCACCCTGGTGGTCTTACCTGTTATTCGTGCAAAATTTCTTCATGGCCGAAGGCGGAGGATTCCCGATGGCGGTAGCGCCGACCTGGTCGCTCGCCATTGAGGAGCAGTTCTACCTGTTGGTGCCCTGGATGGTCCGCTACCTGAGTCGGAGGCAGCTGGCGGTTGCCTTTGCCTGCCTGATCGCTATCTCCGTGGCTTCGC
>CAZHRP010000345.1:0-1769 GCA_964535055.1 uncultured Chthoniobacteraceae bacterium | reverse complement strand
CTGGCTCATCTCACCGGAACTCAAACACCGGCTCAAGAAGGCCGAAATTCACCCCTCTGTAATGGGCTCCGACCACTGCCCGGTGAGTATTGGGTTTAAGTAATTGCTCTCAAAATAGATGTTAAAAAAAACAGAAAAATTGTAAAATATACAATTATCTTGTTTAGATATGCAATTATATGAATTAAGTAAAAAAAGTCCAGTGGTGGACACACTGCGGCTGAAAGAGGCTATTTCCGGTGTTATAGATCAACGCGGGAAGATTGCCCGTTTGATGAAACAGGGTGATGTGACTCAGTTGCGACGGGGCCTTTATGCACTGCGTAGGGATCTCAACCCGATGGGCTACGCGGGTGCTATTTATGGTCCATCTTATATTAGTTATGAAACGGCACTGGCGTGGCACGGATTGATCCCGGAGCGAGTTGATGAAATTCTTTCGGCGACCTTGAAGCGGCCGGCAAACTTTGAGAATTCCTTTGGCATCTTCCGCTATCGGCACGTTCCAGCCGCAATTTATGCCATCGGAATCACAATGATACGTGATAGCGATTTACCGATTTTGATGGCTTCACCGACCAAATCACTGTGTGACAGCATTGCTCGCGAGGGCGGTTTACGGACAATGCAAGGAGTGCTCAACTGGATCAGGGGGATGCGTATTGAAGAACCGTTGGAGCTCGATGAAACGGAGTTGCGGTTGTGCGCCGATAACTACGGGCGCAATGCCGTCAAAGTGCTGGCAAAAGCAGCTGAGAAATATCATTGGTTGGCAAGATGAATCAGGCGCTCCAGGATATGCTGGCTGCTTACCGGCCTCAGACACCGCTTGACTACCTCAATGCTGTGCGTGAAGTCGTTCAGGAAATTGCGCTGGTAGGCTTTTGGCGGGGAGGCTTTTTTGAGCAGGTTGCATTTTATGGTGGTACAGCGTTACGGATTTTCTATGGCCTCGATCGTTATTCGGAGGATCTTGATTTTACGCTGCTTTCTTCCGATTCAAAGGTGCGAATCGAGCCGTTGCTGCCAGCTCTCAGGACAGAGCTGCAAGCCTGGGGATTTGACTTTGAAGCAGAGACGAAAGCTGCCAGCGAACGCACCGGGATTGAATCAGCCTTTCTCAAGGGAAGTACGCAGTTCAATTTGTTGCAGATTGGGGCACCCGAAGCCTTGGCTGCTAAACTGCCGCGAGGACAAAAAATTCGGATTAAACTCGAACTGGATACAGCTCCGCCGCAGAACGCCACATCAGAAATATTAACCAAATTATTACCAACGCCGCACCACGTCAGAGTTTATGACTTACCCAGCCTGTTTGCGGGCAAGCTCCATGCGCTGCTTTGCCGGAGTTGGAAGAATCGCGTGAAGGGTAGGGATTTTTACGATTTCGTCTGGTATGTCGCAAGGGGAGTAAAGGTCAACTTGTCGCACCTTGAAGCACGCATGCGGCAGTCGGGGCATTGGGAGGGAGATATTCTAGATCAGAAAAAGCTGCACCTGCTGTTGGTAGATAGATTTCAATCTGTTGATGTAAAAAAAGCAGTCGACGAGGTGCAGCCATTCCTCAAAGATTCCCGCGCAACCCAACTCTGGACAGCTGATTTTTTTGCTGATTTGGCGGAGAGAGTATCTGCAGATATTTGATGCCACCGCGTCCTACCGCGACCAGTCTTCCCATGAAATCGACTCGATCCTGGAAAAGTCCGCCCGATTGAGGGTTGCCAGGGTGCGGTCAATACCGGTTTGCGCCGCAGCGGCTGCGAATAAAC
>CAZHRP010000344.1:1273-1770 GCA_964535055.1 uncultured Chthoniobacteraceae bacterium | reverse complement strand
CTCAATCCCTGCGAAGTTCTGTCGGTAGCCGGGCGTAGCTATCCAGTCGACATCCAATACCAGGGAGTCCCTCAGGCTACTGGCCACAAACGTCAGACGGTCCGGATTTGGGATCATGCTGCTGCTGCCTGCCGCGAACTGGCTGACAACAACCTTGCTGGTCATATCCTTGTCTTTATGCCGGGGGCCTACGAAATCGGACGCACAATCAATGCCTTGAATAACTTCCGTGAAACCCGCCGACTCCAAGTCTTTCCATTGCATGGCGGGCTGACTGCCACCGCGCAGGATGCCGCCGTAGCACCCGCGGATGAACCAAAAATTATCGTAGCAACCAATGTTGCAGAAACATCATTAACCATTGCGGGCGTCACCCATGTCGTTGACTCCGGATTGGCACGCATTGCCCGCTTCGATCCCCACCGCGGCATCAATACCTTGCTGGTAGATAAAATCGACCAGGCTGCTGCAGACCAACGAGCCGGACGCGCCGGGCG
>CAZHRP010000344.1:0-1263 GCA_964535055.1 uncultured Chthoniobacteraceae bacterium | reverse complement strand
CTGCGCTTATGGTCGCAGGCCGAAAATACCCGCCGCCCTGCTTTCTCCTTGCCAGAAATCAGACGCGTCGACTTGTCATCGATTATCCTGCAACTGATTTCAATGAACATCGATTATGCGTCGTTTCCATGGTTTGAAGAGCCATCCCCCGAAATGCTGAAACATGCCCTGAGTTTGCTACGCGAACTGGATGCTATCGACCTCAACGAGCAAATTACAGAACATGGCAAACAACTCGCCAGACTGCCATTACACCCGCGACTGGCGGTCCTATTAACCGAAGGCGCCCGCCGCAATTGCTTGCAGGATGCAACATATGCCGCTGCCATGCTACAGGGTCGGCCGCTGCTGATTCCAGCTCGCGATAAGACTACCGAATCCGAATGCCAGAAGGTAGCGCCGGATTATGATTCCGATATCAAATTCACCCTGGCTCTGTGGCAAGCCGCACGCTCCAAAAACTACGATATGGAGTTTTGTCGCGCTGTCGGTCTGCACGCGCAGGCTGCCCGTGAAGCAGAGCGGGCCGCCGCCCAGTTTACCTCACAGTTAGAGATACCCGTGGATGACAGTCCACCTGAACCGGATGCGCTTGCCAAGTGCCTGCTGGCGGCATTCAGCGACCACCTCGCTGTCCGCGATTCCCCTGCCACTTTGCGCTGTTCACTAAGTGGCGGACGTCGTGGTGAGTTACGCAGATCATCGCTGGCCCGTGACTCAATGCTAGTGATTGCCTGCGACATCAGCGAGTCGGGACGCACCGGCGATACCACTGTCTTCCTCGACCTGGCATTACCGGTGCAACGGGAATGGCTGCACGAAATATACCCGCATGATTTTTCAGCAAGCCAGGAAACTGTCTGGGACGATTCCCGACGCGCTGCTATTGGCAGACTGATAACCCGCTTTCGCGATCTGGTGATCGAAGATCAGGCCGGAGCAGAGCCCGATCCAGTTGCAGCCCGGGACTTATTGCTGGAACGAATCCTCAGCGGAGAACTAAAGCTGAACGGCTGGGACGGAAAGGTGGAAAACTGGATCGACCGGCTTAATTTTTTAGCTGCTCTGGCACCTGACCTGGAGCTACCTGCGATCGATGCCGATGCACGCAACCTACTTCTGGCGCAACTTTGCGAAGGGGCAACTACTTACAAGAAAATCAAGGATCGCCCTGCCCTGCCAATTATCAAATCATGGCTGACACCAGCCCAAAGAAATCTATTGGATCAAGCCGCTCCGGAGCAGATTGTCCTGCCCGGTCGC
>CAZHRP010000343.1:623-1806 GCA_964535055.1 uncultured Chthoniobacteraceae bacterium | reverse complement strand
CACCAGTCTTCCCGAACCACGAAGGCTGAAAATCTGAAACACTGAAAAGCTGAAATCCTGAAATCTGCCAACTGCTTGCCCTGCGTAATCCCGATGAATCGGGACGAAGCAGGGATAACTCTTAACTAATACCCCTCCTTATGAATTCTGCGCCTTTTGGCGGCTATTTCATTCTTTGAGGGTATGTATCTCTTACTTCGTGACCACCTTCCACACCGGGCCTGTGCCACGCATCCAGCCTTGGTAGACCAAATCTAAATCACCAACGACAACGTCCTCCTTGGCGGCCACCGCTTTGCGGAGTTTATTTTGGATTCCATCGGGATCATCTAAGGGACAGTTCAGGATACTCACCAGATCCGGCTGTTGCTGTTTAATAAATTCCAGCACCGTGAGTCCTTCCCTGCGTGCTGCCAGTGCTTCAGGTGTGATCAATCCTTCGGAACTGATGAATGTCAGCTCCGGATGAAAGGCGGCACCCTGGACTTCCAGGCAGAGAACTTTAGTTGAGGCTGATGCTTGCTGGTAAAATTCGGTGCCATTCGAAGTACCTGCATTACGTCCGGTTTTATGCACCTTCGAGTAATTTGCCAGTGGCTGGAGCAGGATGTAAGAGGAGGCAGCAAAATATCCGCAGGCGACCAGTGTGAACAGTAGCTCTCGCAGTGGTTGTTGGTCTTTTAGCAGCATACCATAGCCGCCCAGTGCTGCCGGTATTAGCAGGAACAGGAAGGGAACCAGGTATCTGCCCTGCCAGGTAGTGTAGAAGTAAAAGCTGAAGAAGAGGACGCCGGCGAGAAATGCTCCGAGTGATGCTGCAGCGATGATCTTGTGCGCCCGGTTACCGAGCAAAACCATGAGGCCAGCGCCCAATGGCAGGGGAAAGAAAAGCACTGCCAACTTCCAGGGATCCAGCGAAAACTTGATACCGGCAATTATCGGCAATGATTTATCCATGGATAGCATTAACCGGCGGGCATTATTGGCACTGGGTAGTGGTGACATATCCAGTGACCAGAACAGCAGGCAATAGAGTGCTAGCGAGCCGAAGCCGATTGCCGCATAGACCAGCAAAAACCTGGTACGTTCCCGTTGAATCATAATCAACATGGCGGCTGAAAAGATCAGACCGATGATGACGTGTTCCGGGCGATTGAGGAACAATGCCAAGGTCAGTGAGCCG
>CAZHRP010000343.1:0-613 GCA_964535055.1 uncultured Chthoniobacteraceae bacterium | reverse complement strand
TAATGCTAGTTTATTTGCTGTTGTGCTGTGTTCGGCGGCATTGGCAAGCAGTAATAAAAAAGCGGCTATGAGCAGCATCGAGAGCGAAGTCTCCATCGGGTTGGCGAGCGTCCAGTAGAAGACGATCGGTGATGCTATGATCAGCAGATTCGGACCCCAGGCCAGCCAGGCTGGGCAGCCGATGCGGCTGGCTGCACGGGCGCCAAGCACAACTGCCAGCACCAGCAAAGTAGTAGCCAACAGCCGGAAAACCAACAGAAAGCTATCAATGTTGTGGGTCGTTTGGGTAACCACTCCAGCCAGCACCAGAAATGCATTACAGAGCAATGAGGTGAGCGCCCGTGACTGTTCACCGATGTTATACTCGAACCAGGCCCCGTCACTGAAATTGCGGGCAAAGACGAGGTGGATCAATGAATCACCGGAAACCAAATCAGTTGCCAGGTGAAACAGGTTTTTGAAATTCAGATAAAAAAACACAGCTGCCACTGCGCCAAAGATCAGCAGTAGCATCAGGCACTGCAGTTGAGGAAACTTATTAGCGGGAATTTTAGCCATGGGGAATTACTCGGTCAGGATGCCATCTTCCTGCCTTTGCCGCAGGTAGTTATCA
>CAZHRP010000342.1:0-1833 GCA_964535055.1 uncultured Chthoniobacteraceae bacterium | reverse complement strand
GGCGCTCGCCATCCTCATGGAAGGCATACCCGAAGACCTCGATCCCGATTCCGATACCGACACCTATTCTGCTTTGCCAACCAATGGATAATCCCAGATGAATCATTCCGGCCTACAGTATATTGCGCCCTTTCAAGCCCAATGCTTCGCAGGCCGCCAGCAGATGACGATCATTCGTGAACACCTCCGAAAAACCATGCGCCTTCGCCGTGACTAAATGAATCGCATCCGCCCCACGCAAAAAGACCGAAGGTTCCAGATCGGAAAAGCAGGTTTCGATCAACCCCCAGAATCGATTCTCTACCGGAAACCATTCCCATAAATTCGATCGCAGGTCCGACTGATACTGCCGGAGGATCAGGTCATAACTTTCTGCTCCAAGACGGCTCTCCCTATGGTTTCGGTGAAACACCGCAGCGAGTTCCGCACGCGCCAGCGATGAACTGGCTACCCGTTCGCCGGAGCTTTTCAAGTAGTCCCGAACCTCCGCGCCGCCCGGCTCGTTTAGATAGGTTTTCGCCAGATAAGCCGTGTCGAAATAGATCAACGCCGATCCTCCTCCAGCATCCTCCCCGAATCCATGGCAACCGGCGGCAGGTCCTCAAAGCCCTCCACCAACACCCGGTCTGTAAAATTTGTTCGCCCGGAATCCTCCAGTGGCATCAGCCGCGCCACCGGACGCCCCCGGTCCGATATCACCACCGGCTCAGCCATAGCCCCGACACGTCGGACCCATCGCCCCGTGTGCATGTGCAAGTCGCGTATAGAAATGGTCTCCATGGTGTGCACAATGTGTGACATTACCTCGGTATCAAGTCTTTGATCGTTCGGCACTCCTTCTGGTCAGCGGCACTTTTTCTGCCCGACTGGACTTGGTTGGATCCCTGCCCACACTGGGATCGCAGGCTACATTCTCTGGATGTCCTACGGCATGCTCCGGCGCACCGCGTCGATTCTAATGGAAGGCAAACCCGCAGACATCGACTTGGGCGACTTGCTCGCCGCCGGAGCCAACATGCTCGAGAATTCGGTGGAGGAACGCCCGGCTTCTTACTCCGCTGTGACCCGCGGAATCTCCTCGGTGGGAAGTCCCCGCCGGGGTGCGGATACAGACCGCAAAACCCATTTCTTCCAGCTTGGCTTGTTGTTGCTTGAGATGGGGTTCGACCATGCGGATCAGCTCTTACCGAAGGTCATCCATGTCCCGAATTCCCAGCGCATGGGTTAATACAATCTGCTCGACCCCGATTTCCCGAAGGGATTTCAGGCACTTTAAAACCTCTTCGGATGCGGGGCTGAGATCTGTGGCGAATATGGTTTTCTTAAACATGGGTTGTCCTTTTCGTGATTGATTATGGATAGGGTCGCGGAGGCATTAAATCAGCTGTTTTCGACAGCTTGACGGGTGGCCCGGCAAGCCTCGCTTTCATAGAAGGCGCGGTCCTTATCGCTGAGCGCGGCCACGCCGCCGGACCGGGCCTCCTCGACAATGGAACGCGCGAAATACTTGCGCCGCAACCAGAGGGCGACGTGGACGAGCCCGATCAGCACCGGCACCTCGATGAGCGGCCCGACGACGGTGGCGAAGGCGACCCCGGAGGTGATGCCGAAGACGGCAATGGCCACGGCAATGGCCAGCTCGAAATTGTTGCCGGAGGCCGTGAAGGCCAGGGTTGAGCTGCGGCTGTAGTCCGCCCCGGCCCATTTGCCCATGAAGAAGCTGATCGTGAACATGATGACAAAGTAGGTGACCAGGGGCAGGGCGATGATGAGGACGTCCAGGGGTAACTTGACGATCTTGTCTCCTTTGAACATGAACATGACCACGATGGT
>CAZHRP010000341.1:0-1837 GCA_964535055.1 uncultured Chthoniobacteraceae bacterium | reverse complement strand
AGACAAGTGCCTCGCGCTGGTCGCAGTAGATGGCTTGTGATTGATCCGGGTTAGTGTGCTAATAGTTGTGGAAAGGATCTTGATGATTTCATCGAGAAGTTGCGTTCGGTGGCTAATCGTCTCAGCACTGAGCCAATGGTGCATGCGTGTCGTAATCGCATATGTCTGCGCTGCCATCACCCTTCAATAGCAGGAAAGGATTACCGCAGTCCAAAAAGCCAGACATCGGAGATCCGCCTTCGCAAAACCACAAATACAGGGAAAACGATTGGGATTACCATTACGATTTTTAGCTACAGCCCTGGGAGGTACCGCATTGGGTGCAGACGCCGCAAGCGCCGGCGCGGATGACTTTATCGGAGCCGCAATTGGAGCATGGGGTATCCATGTAGACCATGCCGAGGGCAACCTTCATCCGGACGGCATGCGTGTTGCCGGGGGCTGCTACGCGAACTTTGCCGAGTGCGGGTGACGAACTGGTGCCCTTGCTATCGATGACTGCCTGTATATCGACGGTGCCGGTGTCGCCGGTGCGAGAAAGATCTTTGACCGGCCGGTCGAGTGCCTTGCGTTCCATTTCCTCGATCCCTTTGATCGGGAGGTCCGGCTGGTTCTGGTTCGGCGAGATCGTTTCCTTGTAGCCCGGGATGAACTGGCAGCCTAGCCAACGGAAGACATAGTCGGTGATGCTGGTGGCGTTGCGGATATCCGGGTTCTTGGTGAAACCGCTTGGCTCGAACCGCTGGTAGGCGAACTTCTTAATCAAGCTTTCGAGGGGCACGCCGTACTGCAGGGCCAGCGAGGTAAGGGTCGCCACGGTATCCATCAGGCCGCCGATCGTACTGCCCTCCTTAGCCATCTGGATGAACAGTTCGCCCGGGTTGCCATCCTCGTAGAGACCAACGGTGATGTAGCCTTCATGGCCGGCGATATCGAATTTATGGGTCATCGACAGCCGGGTATCTGACATCCGGTGGCGCACCGGTTTATCGGCCACGTCGCGGAGGCGTTCGACTTCTTTATCCAATTCGATGATTCGAGACTCGAGGTCTTCTTTTTCTGATACTTCAGCACTCAGTGCCTGAGTTGTATTCACATCACCGGACTGCATATCCTTAGTCTTCTTGGTATTGAGCGGAGCTGAGCGTTTTGAACCGTCGCGGTAGATCGCGACACATTTCAGTCCCATCCGCCAGGCCTCGAGGTAGGTCTCCATGATTTCTTCGACGGTCGCCGACTGCGGCATATTAACAGTTTTCGAGATCGCACCCGCGAGAAACGGCTGGGCGGCCGCCATCATCCGCAAGTGGGCCATATAGCTCAGGCTGCGCGAGCCATTAGCGGGGGTAAATGCGCAGTCGAAGACCGGCAGGTGTTCCGGCTTGAGTCCAGACGAAATTGTTGCGCCGCTTTCGGCGTCGGTCACATCCTCGATCGTATCGTACTTGTCGATATGGGCGATGATCGCGTCGATGGTTGCCTGATCGTAGCCGAGATGCTTTAATGCCGGGCGGACTGTCTGGTTGACAATTTTCAGCATACCGCCGCCGGCCAGCAGCTTATATTTCACCAGCGCGATATCCGGCTCGATCCCAGTGGTATCGCAATCCATCAGGAAGCCGATCGTACCGGTTGGGGCCAGCACAGTGACCTGCGCATTGCGGTAGCCGTGCTTTTTGCCCTCGCGCAGCGCCGACGACCAGCTTTTGGCGGCTTCCTGTTTCAGTGCGGCGAACTCTTCGACATCCGGGATCTCGTCCACTGCATCCTGATGCTGTTTGATCACGCCGAGCATGCTTTTCACATTATCCTTGCTCAGCGGCTGCTCGAATCCGGT
>CAZHRP010000340.1:0-1850 GCA_964535055.1 uncultured Chthoniobacteraceae bacterium | reverse complement strand
GTTTTCGGCAGGCGGTGCGCCTGGCCAATGCCGGTCACCTGATGCACCTGGAAGCCGACCCTGCGTATCCGTTGCTGATCAAAATGCAATCCCTGCAGCGTCAAATGATGCTGCCATCAGCCGACGCGGTTTACCATTTCGCCTCATTGCACAGCGATTACAGCTATCGACTGGCGGGCAATCGCGGTTCCTCACACCTGTTCCAGATCGCCATCTATCGGGGTAGCAGTGCCCGCTACCCGGAGTTCGAGCTCACCTGTGACAGGGATAACCTGAGCAGTGAATGGCTCAGCCCCGGCGGGGAAATCGACCTGGTGCTGGATGCGAAAAGCCGACCTGAGTTGGGCGAATTCCATTTGCCGCTGCCGCAGGGTGAGTGCGAAATCCATATCCGCCAGTACTATAACGATTGGGATACGGAACAACCTGCCAGCCTGTGGCTGGAAAGGGAGCTGGCCGATTATCCTCCGAGCGGTCCCGAACCGGGAGAAATCGCTGCCAGGGCTGAACAAATGAATAGCTGGCTGCGAGTGCAATCCACTCTGGCCAAGCAGTACGTTGCATCATTCTTCGACGTTGAAGCGGACACCATGAACGTGATCGAAATTCCTGGCGCCTTTGCGGGTACGCGCTATCTCAACGGGCATTTCCGCTGTAGTAACGACGAGGCGATCATTCTTGAGGTACGCCCGCCCGTGGCGCAGTACTGGGGTTTCCAGTTGAGTAACCTGGCCTGGGAGGCGCTGGACTACTACCGACGGCAGACATCGATTAATGCTCATCAGGCATCCCTTGATTCTGACGGGGTGTTTCGCGCGGTGATCAGCCAGCGCGATCCCGGTGTGGCGAACTGGTTGGACCCGGGCGGTCGACAGATCGGCCTCATTTCCGGGCGCTATTTTCAATCCGAAAACGTGCCGGTGCCTAAACTGACCAAGGTGCCTTTTGAGCAACTCTCGAGCCACCTACACAGTGACACTGCTCAAATAGACAGGACGCAGCGGGCCGAAAACCTCAGGGGGCGCTGGCGATCCGCGCACCGACGTATGTGTAGTGATCAATAGAATGCAAGTATGAGCGGAAATCACCAACGACTCCGAGCATTTCTCGACTGCTTCCAGGGTGAAGCCATGTGCGTTTTTTTGACATGGTCGATCATTGGGAAGACTGAGGGGTCCGAACGGCCATGAGTGACGCTCCACCCAGCACGGAAGAGATTGTAAAGGTACTGCGAAGCTTCCTTTACGAACATGTCGCGCCTCAACTGGATGAATTCGGCCAGTTCCAATGCCGCGTTGCGGTAAATCTGCTAGGTATATTGGGACGGGAGCTCATTTCACGTCGCGAGGTCGCCGGGCAACAGCAGTCACGCCTGGCAGATATTCTTGGAGATCAACACTCGGATTTGGTCGAGCTGAGCGAAGCGCTGGCCGCACTCATCCGCGCCGGCAAAGTGCCTCTCGACGATGAACGTGTTGTTCACCACACACGCCAGACTCAGACAGAGATGCTGTCGATCAGCAATCCACGTTGGCTCACATCCAATAGCAACTTTAAATAGCGCGCAAGCATTACTGAGATACCTAAGCAGATTGCTGTTGCAAGTTGTACATCTGCTCCCAGCCGACGTAATGCGTGAAACCACCATCGCGGAAAAACAGGATGGGGCCATCGGCGATATTTATGTGCACCGTATCCTCCAGTGCGATGGTCTCTTCGTGGATCATGCCATTGGCTTCATAGAGATAGTCACCCGCCTCCAAGACCTGGTCCGGCGCGGCAACCTCCGCGGAATCAGCGATTGGGCCGATCGCCTGGATGCCAAAAACGGCCGCTACAACAGCATCACC
>CAZHRP010000339.1:0-1879 GCA_964535055.1 uncultured Chthoniobacteraceae bacterium | reverse complement strand
CGCTTTAGAGATTAGTCCGCCCATACTATGGGCCAACAGGGTGGTCCGACGCATGGCGGGGTCATCACCTTCCGGATCCAGTAGCGGTCGCAGCTCGCGCAAACGATCGCGCAGCAGGCGTGCTGAGTACAAGGCCGGTGCTGAGGTGTTGTACAAATAATGCCAAATCTGGTACCGGGCCCTGATTTCATCGTCCGCCCATAATTCATTACTCAATTCAGCCCAAGCCAACGGGGTTGAAAATAAACCATGGATCATAATGAGTGGCTGTTTTTGCGGATGATATGGCTCCATCAGATAGAGCTGAGGTTCTCTGCTGGGTTTGCCGCTTAATACATCACGCCAGCCACTGGCACTCAACTGCCCGGAGCGTGCCAGCAACAGTGCCCACGGAACACTAAAGTCAGCAGCAAGTGGCCTGGCTTCGCCATCTACTTCGATGCTGGAATGCGTCAGCGGGCACAACAACTCGATATTCACTTCCTGCAAACCATCACGAGTGGCACCTTTCTTGGCAACTGCAGTTAGGGGACGTGAAATAGCTTCGGGAGGATAAAAGTCTTCGATTGGTTCAGCGTGCTGGTTTTCGCGTAATGCCGCCAGTGGCGCACCGACACCCTCACGGGTATAATGCGGAATTTTCCTGACTTCCAGCTCACTGGCAGTCTTGATCTCATTAAAATACTCCGGCGGATAACAACCCAGACTAGCTTCTTCAAAACGGACCAGATAACCATCTGATTCAGACTCGGATGAGGTGATGACCAACTCCTCATCGTGTCCACCTGCCTTCCATAGCTCCACAAACCTGCCCAGCGCTTGCCGCGACAATTCCTCATCTTGTGTCTGCAGTGATGTTTCGAGCAATGCATGTAACGCGTTCTCGTTGCGCTCAAGGCCACGCAGCTGGCTGTCTACCTGACGGACATTGGCAGGCGCGATCGCACAGGATGATAATGCCAACATTGTCATGGCCGTCACTCCCGCTATCGCACTAACGCATAGTCTTGCCACAAATTTCGGTTGATCGAATTGTCGGATCGTAGTCATAGAATTACCTTATGTATGCTTGGACAATTGTGTAGCGGTTGACTTTTGCGCGGTCAAATTGCAAATTGATCTATGCTCATTCGTCTGGCAGCTATCCTGACCATTCTTGGCAGCGCCATCGCAACCCTCAGCTATGCCCAGCTATCACAGTCTGATATCGTCGAATACGAAGTGCCACTCGGCAGTGCCTTTTACCTGAAAAGCATCGGCGGTCCTGATAAAAATCTGGTTATCCTGAGCGAAACCTCATCGGAAGTTCGCTATTCCATTTCCGACCCTAACCTGACCCGCACTGTTATCCGCTACGATCGCTTCGGCTACCCGTACACCGAGCAAATCCCGGTCGCCAGCACCCAAATCGTGAAAAAATCCAACGGCCTGTCAGTCTCAGGTTCGCTTGGTAAACTCTATCCACTCTATGCCGACCGCCTCCTGACTATCTACTTCTACGACCGCATTGCCAGCCAGAACTTCCGCCGCATCGCCGTCAAATTTAATGACAACAACGAGGGTCAAAAAAAACAAAAAGGCAGCCAGGTCATCATCGCGCGGTAAGAGAATTTATTGCACTGCCACTGCGAATATGCATTTATATTCATTCTCTGAAAATCCTGAGTAGTCCGCCTCGGGCGGATAGAGCAATCGGCTGTTAATCCGCCTGAGGCGGATCCTTGGGGCACCAAAGTCATCAATTTGAGGCATGCTCTACGTCTATGTCCTGCGCAATCCAGATGGTAAGATCTACATCGGTCAAACTTCTGACCTGATACAACAAGTAGACCAGCATAATGACCCTGATTATACTGGTACTAGAACGACTAAGCGCTAC
>CAZHRP010000338.1:0-1882 GCA_964535055.1 uncultured Chthoniobacteraceae bacterium | reverse complement strand
CGAACCAAAAATCAACGACTTACAGCAAAAAGACCTCAAAACAGCGGAAGTCGGGTTAAATGTTGTCGGAGTGAAACGGAGACCCCGCCTGCCCTGAGCGAAGTCGATGGGCCGGAGGGTAACGAGCGCAGCGAGTCGGGGAATGTTCACTAGATATCTTTCCCGCAATTCGGGCAGAAATCGTAGTTGGCAGCAACTTTTTCACCACAGAACGGGCAGAACTCACCCGGAATCTTGCGGACCGGATCGGTCTTTGTGGCCGGGTCAGCGCTGCGCCGGTTTTCCGACTCACGCAATGCTGCGAACCGGTTGTCGGGTTGGCTGGTCTCGGCTCCGGTGTCCGCGCCGGACCGGCGATTCCTGGTATTATGCCGGTAGGGGTCGAGCGGATCCGGTTCCTGGCCCGGCCCGGTGATATCGAACGTGCTCAGCCGGTTTTTGGCGGTGGCATTGTAAGCATTGTAAATCACGCCGCCGATAGCCGCGAGGATGAACACCACCCCGAATAGCGGAAAGATGGCGGGTGCACCCATGCTGGCTGCTCCGATCGTCCAGATCACCCCGAAGAGCGCCGCAATAATGCCGCCGAAAACCCCGGCCAGTGACGGCCCTCTGCCTGGCTTCATGCTCCACATGAATGCCAACCATAACCCAAAGCCAGCGCGAACTAAACAGGAATTTTGATTGAATCAACTGCCCCGACTCGTTGCGCTCGTTACCCTCCGGCCCATCGACTTCGCTCAGGACAGGCGGGGTCTCCGTTTCACTCCGACAACTGCCAACTGCCAACTGCCAACTGCCAACTCTGCAAAATTTTTTGCGTCCCGGCGACTTTGCGTGACTATTAACCTTGTGATGAATTTGCGGATTTTTCTGATGTTGCTACTGGCTCCGACTACCATGGCAGGGCGGATTGCCGGGGTGACCTGGGAGGCCCCGCGGCAGCAGCCGACGGCCAGCGCCTATGCCGATGTGCGGCAAATCCATCCCAACTGGATTGCGGTAGTGCCTTATGCATTCATGCGTCCGGGATCGGCGCAGGTCATCTACGATCACCCTAAACAATGGTGGGGCGAAGGGCTGGAAGGTGCAGCAGCACAAGTCGAGGCGGCCCGTGCGCTTGGCTACCAGGTGCTACTGAAACCGCAGGTGTGGATGGGCTGGAACCATTATACCGGCGATTCCAGGTTTGACTCGGATGCAGACTGGCTGCAATTCGAGGAATCCTACATCGCCTACCTGCTGGCTTTCGCACGCTCTGAGGTCACGCGCGGTGTCGAAGCATTATGCATCGGTACGGAATTTGATGCAAAGGTGCTCGAGCGGCCGGCGATGTGGCGCCGGATCATAGCCAAATGCCGGGAACATTTCCCCGGCAAGCTGACCTACGCCACCAACTGGGACACCCTCGAGGTGCCATTCTGGAGCGATCTCGATGCGGTCGGCGTGAATGCATACTTCCCGATCAATCACCACGAGCCCGCCGCATCGTGGGCAAAATACAAAGACCAGCTGGCAAGCATAGCCCGCCGCACCGGCAAGCCGGTCATCTTTACCGAATACGGCTACCGCAGCGTGACCGGCACCCTCGACCGCCCGTGGGCAGGCGGCGACAACAGGGCTAGCGACCTGCAAGCCCAGTACGATGCCCTCAAGCTGCTCTACGAGAATATCTGGCACGAACCGTGGTTCCACGGCGGCTTCCTCTGGAAATGGCACCTCGAAGGCGCACCCGGAATCCAATCCGCACAAATCGACGACCGCTACACCGTGCAGAATAAACCCGCGCTCAAGCTAGTCGCCGAATTCTATCAAACCATGCAAGAAAACTAGCCCGGATCAATCACAAACTTCGTAGCGAGACGCAGCGTGAGGTGCTTGG
>CAZHRP010000337.1:0-1883 GCA_964535055.1 uncultured Chthoniobacteraceae bacterium | reverse complement strand
AAACTCTTTTCGGTGCGAGTGAACTGGAATTTCAAGGTGTTAATGATGTGTCGCAGTACCTTCCCGAAGGGAAAGTCCGTTTTATGTTAAGCAACCGAACCGCTGATGCCGTGGTTCTGGGTGACAGCAACGGCTATATTTCATATATCTTTGGCAATGAGGACGGGTTTTCTCTACGTCAGCAATTCCGGCCCTTCAAAGATTATCCTGACCAGCAGATAGCCAGCATGAATTTTCTTTTTGGTGAGGTCTCACTGATTGTGACGAATCCAACTGGAGAGAATTTGGTCTATAGCCTGTTTGTCCCTGAGGGCAGTACAAACAGGGTTTTTGGTCTGACTAAGACATTTCCTGCTCTTGCTTCTGGAGGTGAGTTTTACGCGGCCAGCGAGCGTAATAAATCGTTTGTCATCGGCACGGAAAACTTTGTTTCGCTGCGTTATGCAACCACCGAGCGCATACTATGGGAAGAATCAGTAACTGAACCCGTGCGGCAGGTATTTATTACTCCGAAATATGACCATATCCTGATGCTCGGTCAGTCGTCTCGGATTCATATTCACGAACTGGACGATCCGCATCCTAACAGTGGCTGGAAAGCACTCTTTGGTAAGGTCTGGTACGAGGGATCTTCGGAACCTGACTATACCTGGCAATCGACCGGCGGCACCGATGACTTTGAACCCAAGCTGTCCCTCATTCCGCTGATTGTGGGAACCTTGAAAGGCACTCTTTATGCAATGCTCTTTGCCGTTCCCATTGCGTTGATGAGTGCTCTCTATGTGTCTCAGTTTACGACTCAAAAAGTAAGACAAGTGGTCAAGCCAACCATGGAAATCATGGCCTCGCTGCCGTCTGTGGTTTTGGGGTTTCTGGCCGCCCTCTGGCTGGCCCCCTTGATCGAAGACCGGGTGCCATCGGTCATGCTGATTATCGTAGTAGTGCCGACGGCTGCATTTCTGAGCGGCATGCTTTGGCTGCGCTGCCCAATCAGCTGGCGCAACTGGATGGGCCGTGGCAATGAATGGTGGGTTTTTCTGCCGGTGTTATTGATCCTGACCTTCAGCTGTTGGCATCTCGGGCCATTGTTGGAGCAACTGGTTTTTGTTTACCAGGATCCGGTCACTGGTGAGCGCATAGCCAACTTCCGCATGTGGTGGCCGCATGTCACCGGTTCTGATTTTGAGCAGCGCAACTCATTGGTGGTTGGATTTGTAATGGGCTTTGCTGTTATTCCCATTATTTTTACTATTGCAGAGGATTCACTCTCGAACGTCCCCGGCACCATGACAGCCGGATCACTGGCGCTGGGTGCCAGCCGCTGGCAGACCGCAATACGGATTATCCTGCCGACCGCATCTGCCGGTATTTTTTCCGCTCTGATGATTGGGCTGGGGCGGGCGGTAGGAGAAACCATGATCGTGGTCATGGCCACTGGCAACACTCCCATCATGGACTTAAATATTTTTTCGGGAATGCGTACCTTATCGGCTAATATTGCAGTGGAATTGCCAGAGGCACCTCAACACGGAACTCTCTACCGCGCTATCTTTCTGGGAGCCATGGTTCTCTTTCTCATGACTTTCGCAGTCAATACCATCGCTGAAATTTTGCGCCAGCATCTCAGAGAAAAATATAAAACCGTCTAATTTTACAAGTACCAGAGCACCACAAACTCCAGCATACTTTGAAAGATATTATCACATCAAAATCAAAAGGTACGAGCGGCAGCGAGGCCAAGGCCAATGCAATGCTTCGCAAAAGAACTGGAGAACCGATGATCTGGTTAACTTCCGTTGGTTTGACTGTTGGACTGATTATGATTTTTGGCCTGCTGGGAGTCATCCTGATCAACGGTGCCAGAACGTTCTGGGTTGAGCCGG
>CAZHRP010000336.1:0-1889 GCA_964535055.1 uncultured Chthoniobacteraceae bacterium | reverse complement strand
GTATGGATGAGTTAGTGGATAATAAGTTAGGCAAGGTGTTAGAGGCGGTGCTGTTTGCAGCGCAGAGACCATTGCCGGTTAGTGAGTTGATTACGGTCCTCAAAGCTGCGCTGGAAAATGATCCTGATTGTGTGGACAAGCAACTGGCAGCGGCAGCCAAGCCGGCTGAGGTCAAAGCGCAGTTACTGACTTTACAGGATCAATATGAAGAAAGTGGTCATGCATTTATGCTGGTTGAAGCGGCGTCTGGCTGGCAGCTGGTTAGCAAGCCGGAATTTGCGGGCTGGGTTAAGCAACTATTTCCAGAAAATCGTCCTGCCAAGCTCAGTGCACCGGCTTTGGAGACGCTTGCGATTATTGCTTACCGCCAGCCCATTACCAGAGCTGACCTGGAAGCGGTTAGAGGGGTCAGTGTAGATGGGGTCATGCAGACTTTACTTGACCGTGGGCTGGTGCGGATTGCCGGGCGGGCAGATGTTCCCGGGCGACCGTTATTATATGAAACGACCAGGGAGTTTCTGGATCATTTTTCACTCAAGACTTTGGATGAATTGCCAAATGCGGATGAGTTGCGCAAGGTAGAGCTACCGACCGGGCAGGAGCATGTGCAGTCGGGTGGAACTGACAAGCAGGATTTGCAAACTGAGATTCCGTTTGGGGCGCAAGCATCCACCGGGCATCAGGCAGAGAGTAGTCTGCCATCTGGAACACAGACGGAGGCAACGGACAGTCACACTGGTACGGACACGGAGGCCAGCTAGGAGATAAGGTATGAGTCTTGAAAAATATCGGCAGCAAATCGATGAATTAGATCAACAGCTCATAGACCTGCTTGTGCAGCGGGTCGAATGCGTCCACGAGATTGGCCGCATCAAACTTGCTACTGGAGCACAGATTTATGCACCCGAGCGGGAAGAGCGACTGCTCAAAGCACTGGTTAATTACGCTCAAGGTAAACTGCCGGAAAAATCGCTCAGGGCAATTTATCGTGAGATCATGTCGCTATCACTGGCGCTGGAAAAGAATCTGGTGATAGCTTTTCTTGGCCCGCTAGGTACCTGGACTCACCAAGCTGCACGGCACAAGTTTGGTGCCAGCGTTAAATACTCGGCACAGCATACGGTATTCGACGTATTCAAGGATGTGGAGCGTGGACATACCGATTACGGGGTAGTACCGGTTGAAAATTCCACCGAGGGTGCGGTTAATCATACACTTGACCAGTTTGTAGATTCACCGCTGCAAATTTGTGCCGAGATTCCGCTAATGATTTCGCAGAACCTGATTTCCAGATATCCGCTGGAGAATATCACCCGTGTTTACAGCCACCCGCAATCATTTGGGCAGTGCAGGAATTGGTTGCGCAGCCATCTGCTCGAGGCAGACCTGATCGAAGTTTCGAGTAATGCGAGGGCGGTGCAACTGGCGGATTCGGAGGAAGGTAGTGCCGCGTTGGCGGGTGAGCTGGCTGCTGAAATCTACGGTGTGCCGGTGGTGGCAGCGGCTGTGCATGACGAGCCGAATAACATTACCAGGTTTCTGGTTGTAGGAAACCGCAGCAGCCCACCCACTGGCACGGATAAAACCTCGATTATGTTTACAGTACGTGATCAAGCAGGCGCACTGCTCAATGCCCTGAAGCCATTTGAAGATCACGGTATTAGTTTGAGCAAGATTGAAAGCAGGCCGGCCAAGCGTCGACCATGGGAGTACTTTTTCTTTATTGATGCGCGGGGCCATAAAGATGATCAAGCATTGCAGGCTGCACTGAGTCAGCTAAAGGCGCAGGCTACTGAAATAAAAATTCTTGGCAGCTACCCTGCAGCGACTGCCTGCTAGCCCGGATCAATCACAAGCCATCTATCGTAGTGAGGCGCAGACCCCGATGT
>CAZHRP010000335.1:0-1889 GCA_964535055.1 uncultured Chthoniobacteraceae bacterium | reverse complement strand
CTAATACTGTTATAATATTTCTCTTGAACATACCGGCAAAGTGATAACAACTGTTAAAGTATGCAACGTCGAATAAAAAACCAGCCGATTCGGAAACTCTCGCAGGTCCTGTTAATCCTGCCGATGCTGCTTGTCGGATCATGCGCATCGAATGACGAACCTGCCACCGCCCGCGAACCAAGACCCGGCTTTCTCAGCCGCACGCTTGATGTCTTTCGCGGCAGCCCGGATCGCATCGAAAAGGCAGGGCAAAGCAATTACCGGGATATCGTGCTTACCGTGGCTACGGTTCCAGAACAAATCGATCTCGACCGGGTCAGGCGGCTGGCAGTCGAAATCGTCCTGCGCAACGATGGCAAGGAGTTTGTTAACCTGCAATTCCCCACCGCCCAACGGCTGGATATCCTGCTACGTGATGATGACGGCAGCGTCCTGACCCGCTGGTCGGAAGACCGCGCGTTTACCCAAGAAGTCGGTCACGTCTCGATCAATCCCGGCGAACGCGTCGTCTACAAAGAGACCATTTCCATGCGTGAGCTGAAACCCGGCCAGACTTATCTGCTGGAAGTAATGTTGATCGGATACCCTGAGCTTTACTTCGCCAAATCACTGGTGCCAAACGGCTGATAAAAAAATTTCCAGCCAAGGCAAAATTGCAGTTGCCAAACAGCTGACAACAAGATAACCGTTACCCGCTTACAAGTTAAAGGAGTTAAAATACATGTCAGAAAAATCTATTGAAGAGAAAGTCAAAGACATCATTGTCGAACAACTCGGTGTGAATGCCGAGCAGGTTATACCAAGCGCGTCATTTATTGATGACTTGGGAGCTGACTCTCTAGATACCGTCGAACTCGTTATGGCTTTTGAAGAAGAGTTTGGCGTCGAAGTGCCTGACGAAGAAGCTGAAAAGCTGCGCACCGTCGAGGACGTCATCAAATATATCGAAGACAACCAAAGCTAGTAGCAGGCACCGGTTGTCAGTATATATATATTAGAATAGTCGCCAAGGGTAGTGCCCCGGGCGCTGTTCAAGCCATTGCCAGCAGTGGTAGCCACTGGCAGGTCGGCCACTATGATCATCATTCAGCAGGCTTAAATGCTGCAGCGAGGGTTGCTACCCCTGGGAAAAATTTATTCCTTATGGATATAAATACCTGAGGCATTGACCAGCAGGTTTTCGTCGGTGGAGCTTTCGTCTACCGTACCGGTTACGCTGACGTGATCCAGTTCTTGCAGTCCGCCCAGCCCGCGCAGGGTTGCGGCCAGCGGCGTTCCCGATTCATCCACCATCTGGACGGTAGCCCGGCTCATTTTCAGCTTATCGGCATCTTCACAGCAGGCATCCCACGGAGTTTCACAATGATCATCATCCATCTCATCACAGAACATCACCGCCTGGTCGGCAATGACCATCACGGCGAACTCCGAGTTGAATGGCTTTAACGTACCACCGACCTGGCCACGCAGGATAATATCCTGGCCGGGTTCTACTTCAGACCTAGCAGTTGCCACCGGCATTGCGTCAACCGGTTCGCTGGATAACAGGTAGTTGGCCAGCAATTGGTTACTCGTACTTTCCGTTTGCTCGGGTGGTGATTGGCCGCAGCCACCCAGCAGCATTAAGCCGGCCAGCAACAGGCAGGTTCCGTTTATTATGGTTATTGGGTTTGGGTTGTTCATAGTTTATTTCCTTTCTTTTAGTTAGTCTGACCGCAGAGCTTTCGGTAAGGGTGCGCCGAGGCAGCGGGCGGCCGGCGGTAGCGGCCCGAGCAGGCCAAGCAGAATGCCGGCCAGCAGCCCGAGCAGGGCTTCCTGCAAGCCCAGTTCCAGCCGGAACGTGCCCATCGAGAAATTGACGGTATGTCCTTCGAGTAGCAAGAGTGCCA
>CAZHRP010000334.1:0-1900 GCA_964535055.1 uncultured Chthoniobacteraceae bacterium | reverse complement strand
AATACATTTGGCCATTCCGCTGGTTTGCCCGGCCTGCGGACGTAAGGAGAATTCGCTTCTGACCCATGCCTTTCACGATCTAATGGTTCATTATCAGATTGGATCGGTGGTGCGCGGCGGCGTACTCTCCGGGATCATTGACGAGACCTTCTGGTGTTCCGACTGCCACAAGGCGGACAAGGAAGCCATATCACCGGTCTATTTGGTAGTCTGGCATTCGGTTCTGGTTGGAGTTGAGCAGAACCTGGCGCGTGCAGAGGCCCGGCTGGCTTCCGTAGACCGGCTGGTTTTGATCTATCCGGTATCGCATATAGGCATGCCTTTGCTCAGGAATTTTCGAACCATCTCCCCGTCGTGGCCCGCACGTTTCGCGCCATGCCAAAACTTACCGACCCCGGGCGCAAGACGCCGGCAAAGCCATGAGCCAAAAAAAAGCGATTTTCTAGCAATCACCTCTTGCTAAATCAGGTGTTCCGAACCATTCTGTTAAGGTCGCTCAATCAGCATGAAACCATCACCATCGCCTCGTTCTGGAGTTGCAAGACCACGGCCCAGCAAGAGCGCCATCGAGTCCGCTGCTTTCGAACTAGAACGGCTCCGTGCTACGACAGTCACCGAACGCGTCATCGCCGCGCTTACCATGGGGGACCGGCTGCACGATTTCCATCCCGTCAAAGTCACTAAAAAACTGCCAGACGCAGATGCCTGATGCCCGCTCACTCATCGACGCGGCAGAAGCGGTCGTCCGGATCCTCGATGCGCACGGGGTCGATGCGGTGGTCATCGGTGCTGTGGCGATGGCGGCCCACCACCATGTGCGGTTCACCGAAGATATCGATTTGGCGGTGAATGCGGACCTCCCCTCGCTTAGAACAATTTCATCTGCCCTGGTCGCAGCCGAGTTCCGAGCGGAGCTACGCGAACCCGATTCTCAAGACCCGCTAGGCGGGGTAATCGATGTGTCGGGGAGTTTCGGGTTGGTGCAAATCATCAGCTTTGCCGGGCGTTTCCCCCAGGTTGTGTTGGATGCAGTAGCATCGTCCACGCTTGCAGTGCGCGAGGGCAGCCCCTTGTATCTCGCCCCTATCGCTCAATTAGTGGCTCTCAAGCTCTACGCCGGAGGTCACAAGTCCAAAGCGGACATCCTCGAGTTGCTCAGACGCAACCCTCAACTCGACCTCTCGGAACTTGGCGCCGTATGTGCGCGATACCGGTTGAGCGGGCTCGATGCCATCATCGCAGAGTTGCAAGGGAATGACGATCAAACCGCGTGAAAACGGGCGAATTTCCTCACTTCAATGCCAGCCAGACGATATATAGCGTCACTACCGAACTGATCGGCATCAGGATTGCGGCCAGCAGCGGGTTCATCAATCCGGCCAGGCAAACAGATATAGCTACTAAATTGTACAGGATAGCGAAGGCCAGCGCCGCCCTGATCGCTAGCCGATGGAGCGCAGCAACCCGCAACAACTCACCCAGACCGGATAGCGACCTGCCCTGGAAGTAAAAGTCACTCCGATTTTCGAGCAAGCCGCGGTCAATTGCAGGAGTGCCGGTGCAGCCGGCCGCACGAAAGGCCAAGCTGTCATTGGCGCCGTCGCCCAGCAAGCAAATTTGTTCCGCACCATACTCCCTGACTATGCCCTCCTTATCTTCCGGGCTTAGCTCACCACGGGCGTTGGCTGGCGGCACCCCAAGCAACCCGGCCATCGCATCTACCTTCACCTGCCGGTCGCCGCTTAGTATCCAAACCTGATAGTTATTTTCTATCAATCGCTTCACTTGATCACCAGCCTCGTCCCGTACGACCTCCCGGAAATGAAATTCGGCCAGCACATTCCCATCACAACTAAACAAAGCTGTAGCGCGGCTCATGCCACCCGCATCTTCATCCGCC
>CAZHRP010000333.1:333-1905 GCA_964535055.1 uncultured Chthoniobacteraceae bacterium | reverse complement strand
TAGTACTCTTCACTTACTACTTGAACCCACCACAGGCGAATACCTAAGCCGGCCACCGCCAGCAGGAAAATGACGCCAAGTAGCTGAATTCGTAGTTTAGTGCTTAAAAATGCCATCCGTATCAAAAGTAAGTGAACCGCCGCGCTGATCAACCTCAGCACGGCCGGTAATTATTCCAGCAAAGTAGCTGAACCAGTAAAATAACGGCGCTAAAAATAGTGCGATCAAGCCGGAGCCTGCAATGCGCCACCAGACAGTTGCGTTAAACAATAATCCTTCGCGGCTGACGGAAATCATGATGAACTCTGCAGCCACGATCAGGGCGGTGCCCAGCCCGGTGATCAGGCAATAGATTTCCCAGCGACCCTTGAGGAATAGCGGCCGCAAGCCGTGGGCAATAACGCAAAGCAACGCAAATAGTGCGATCGACCAGCCAGGTGTCGGTTGGATTTGTCCGCCGCCGGCCATGGCGGTACTTAAATCCCACATCAAGCCGCTCGCAAAAACTAATGCCAGCATCCACGGAAATGACAGAGCGAAGGCGCCGTAAAACATGATGACTGGGTACAGCAACACTCGCGTACCGTGCAGCCAACCCAGCGGCGGCAGAAATTCCTGCACCACTAAGCTTGCAAAAACTCCAACCAGTAACACCGCGAATAGCATCGTTACTCCCCCTCCTTCCGTTCGATGACCACAAATACATCACGCAATGAAGTCAAATCGACAGCCGGTACCACCTCGGCTCGCCCGTCCAGGTTGCCGGCTTCGAATGACTTGATGGTGCCCAGCAAGACGCCGGATGGAAATACCCCCCCGGCTCCACTACTGAACACCCGTTGGCCTTCCCGCAAGCGGGCATCCTTGGATAAAAACTTCAACATCAGAGTGGGATTCAGGGAATCATTAACCCGCTGCCCGGTAACTATACCCTGTTCGCGGGTTCCCTCGACACTAGCTGCAATGCTACACGTCTCATCAGATAGGAGCAGCACAATCGAAAGGTTGGCCGCTACTGTAGTCGTTTTGCCAACCATTCCCTGCTCGGTAAGAACAGCCATTTCCGAATCAACCCCGTCCTTGAATCCCCGGTTAACTTTCACTGTGTTCCACCAACTGGTAGAGTCACGCGTGACAATTTGCGCCGGCAGTAAATTAAATACCGAGCGTGAGCGATAATCCAATGCACGGCGCAAGCGTTTATTTTCTTCAGCGAGATCATTTAGCAACTGATTAGTAGCCTGCAGGTTGCGGTTCTCGATCAGCAACTCAGCATTCTGCCGCTCGATTTCCTGCAGGGTCTGCAGGTCTTCAGTAAATTTTGAAATTTGCATCTGTAACCCGGATCCAGTCTTCAAGAATGGCGACAGCAGCCCCAGGAATGCCGCCTGCAACGATTGCGCATTGCGGGGACTCAAGCTCAGTAATATACCAACCGCCAGAAAAAATATGACAAGTGCTATCCAATGGCTGCGTTTCATGCTTTCAACGCCTAAAGCTACTAATTTCAGTGCCTGCCTTCCGCTGCAGCAATGGCCGACGCCGGAACCAGCCTGCCACTACGCCCTCCAC
>CAZHRP010000333.1:0-323 GCA_964535055.1 uncultured Chthoniobacteraceae bacterium | reverse complement strand
TCCACTGCCTGTCTGCCGATGAAACCTGACGCAGGAATTTCAACTCGCCCAGAGCTTTACCGGAACCTTCAGCAACCGCACTCAAAGGATCCTCAGCTACATGGACAGGCAATCCAGTTTCTTCAGCAAGAAGCTTATCCAGACCACGCAGTAATGCACCACCACCAGCCAGGATCACGCCGCGATCAACCAGGTCAGCAGACAGCTCAGGAGGACAACGTTCGAGCGCAACACGTACGGAGTCAATAATAGTATTAATTGGCTCCAGCAAGGCCTCACGCACTTCCTGCGAAGTGATGGTCAACGTCTTGGGCAAGCCGGCC
>CAZHRP010000332.1:0-1909 GCA_964535055.1 uncultured Chthoniobacteraceae bacterium | reverse complement strand
CATCGGGGTCTGCGCCTCACTACGATAGATGGCTTGTGATTTATCCGGGCTAGCCACTGGTTAGTCATTGCCTGTTGAACAATACTGTTGGGCTCGAAATCGTGTCCTAACTCTGACAATCATCTTGATCTGGTGCCGCATGTCATTTGAGGCATCTTAAAAGTGTGACTAAAGAAAACGCTCATAGCGCTATCAAGTCTAACTCGCCTTTTGTAATTTCCATGGCTGATGGGCAGGAATACTTGGTCCCGCAGCGTGATTTTATAGCATTCACAGGCAAAGGAACTGCTGTAGTAGTCACCGTAGAGGACGATAGAGTCCATGTACTACCATTTATTACCATCACTGGCATCTCTCAGAATGCAGCTGTCAACGGTAATTAACGATTATGTCCAACCAGCAATGGACACCAATACGATACCTGCTTTGCAGTAAACTGTAGATTTTACTTCTTTACTCATTGTTTACTCCTACCGCCCCGGGTATCGGCAGATCATCTCGAGGTGTGAAAGGGAAATGTGAGCCATAGATCTACCCAGATCATGAGGTTCAGTCTAAAGTGGCCGTTTATGGTACCAGCCACGAGCCGTGCCATTGCTCACCATCCCATGAAAAACTTGCGCGGCGGTTGCCATCGGCGCAGAGATACAGCCAATCCATTGCGGACACCTCTGTACTGACAACAGCAAAGTTCTCACGCCCGGCTTCACTTTCGGCGGTGGTTGGAGCCCGTGAGACGAGGGCATCGGGCAGCCACCCGGTTGGCTTATCGACCTTGCTGCCCGGCGATAGTTTGACCGTGTAGCAGCGGCGGGAACTGAGCTTCGAGGCCGCCCAGCGTTGTATGGCATACTCATCGTCGCGAGCTACCAGGTGGACAGTGGCCGTTGCCAACGCCCGTATCTGGACTTTTTCACTTCGGTCGTAGAACAGCCATTCCAGTTTAGGACTGGCAGTCAATTCGTGCACTTTGTGCGAACGGGCATCGGTATGAAAAACCAGGCTGCGACCGAGCCGGTCCACATCGCGCAAAACAACCGTCCTCACCCGTGGCAGCGGGCTCGAAGAAGATCGTGCAGTCGTTGCCACCACCGGGGTGTGGCACTCGCACCTTGCATCGTCGCGCGCAGATTCCAGCAAGCTCCAAATCGCCAGCTCTATTTTTGACAATGACTCCGACTCCCATGCCTGATGCAAATCCATAGCCAACATTCAACTCTCAACTACCAACATTCAACATTCAATTCCACCCATACTTGTCCTGCGTAGCTCGCAGAGTGCAGGGGGAAGCTATATGCCACTAGGTTATTGCCACCCACGCCAAAGCGAAGCAGTACCCCGCCCAGCTTTACACTTGGATGAGACAACGGAATCAGCATACCCTGCGCAGATGCGGAAAGGAATGCTACCAGCATGTTGGGCTTGATTATTCGGCGGCTACTGGCGCTGGTAGTTGTGCTCTTCTGTGTGGTATCGATCACTTTCTTTTTGATCCGTATCGCTCCAGGTGGTCCGTTTGATGGTGAGCGCAAAATCCCGGAGCACATCGAACAGGCATTGCTCGCCAAATACCAACTGGACGGCCCGTTGCATGAACAATATTTCGGATATCTTGGGGATTTGCTGCGGGGTGACTTGCGTCTTTCCACCAAGTACCGCAATCGCTCTGTCAATGAGATCCTGGCACAAACTCTGCCGGTTTCTTTCACTCTCGGCTTTTGTTCATTTGTACTGGCAATGTCCGGCGGAATTCTCCTCGGAACCGTGGCGGCCATTTACCATAAGCGTCCCCAGGATACTCTGGCGATGCTGGCCGCATTGCTTGCTATTTCGCTGCCGACGTTCGTGACCGGCCCGATACTCATCCTGGTATTTGCGTTGTGGCTGGGTTGGCTGCCAGTCGGTGGCT
>CAZHRP010000331.1:366-1912 GCA_964535055.1 uncultured Chthoniobacteraceae bacterium | reverse complement strand
GTCAGATTTCCGGGTTGCGGGACGATGGACGCCTGCAGGTCTCGGGTTGAGTTCAAGTCGAGGGTGTTCAGTTGTCAACGCCGACTGAAAACTCATGCCCTTTCCGTCAAACGCGCTTGCCTAACTTGCCCGGCATTGTCGGAACATCGCCTAGTTTGGGATCTCTTGGCCTGCCGAAACAACCTGGAGGCCCTTTCGGGTTACTTCACCGATTATCTGAGCGGATTTTTCCTCGGGACGTGCGGTGGCGATCTTGACCTCCCCACGCTCTCGTTGACTACCTGCTGGATGCCGAACATGCTTGCGTTAGATCATGACTCACTCGCCACGCTGCCAGGGATCGATGTCGATGTGTGCCTCAAAGTAGCTGACTGACGTCGTCATCGAACCGTTGCCAGCGGCATTGAGATGCAATCTTGTCCATGAGATCAAGTCAGTTCCAAAACAGCACCTTGATCGCGCACTCGAGCCGCCGTTGGTCGAGTAACTCCAGGATTTCCTCTGGAAGAACGCACCATCCATATGGAATGCCAGACGTTTCGCCTCTGGCAGGTCGCACCCCACCTGGTCGATGATGGCCGCAATGAAGTCGATTGACCCCTTGTAGCGGATGGTTAAACGGTCGAGGGGCGTGCGCAGGAACGGCGCATTGAGCTGATTCTCTAGCCTCTCACAGCGAAAAGATTTGGGACTGAGGATCTCTGGGCAGTATCCCTCAACCTAGAAATCATCTAACGCTCGCTAGCAAGTAAATTGGAGACGGCAGTTTCAATACCCGCGTGCCAATCAATCTCGTGATCGGTCAAATCAAAGAGTATCTTGCTGGGTTTCAGGGCGGAGTAGTGCGGCCGTTTGGCCAGTGTTGGGAAGGCATCTGTGGAAATCGCGGCAATGTGGGGCTCCTCCTGCAGAAGACCCATTGTGTGGGACAAAGCGAAGATACGCTCGGCGAAGCCATGCCAGCTGGTTTCCTCGTGGCCGCTGAGATGATGTACTCCCCAAGGCAGCTCGCCGGTTTCACTGAATTGCGCGCAAAGCCGCGAAACGACAATGGCGAGATCGCCGGCATAGTTGGGCACACTCACTTGGTCGTTAACGACTTGCAGATCCTTTTTTTCCCGGCCGAGTCGAATCATGGTAGTGAAAAAGTTTCGGCCATGTTCACTAAACACCCAACTGGTGCGAAGAATTACGTGCTTGGGGTGGGAAAAGCGCAGAACCAACTCTCCGCCGAGCTTGCTGGCTCCGTATGCGTTCACGGGCGAGAGCGGCGCTGTGCTTTCGTAGGGCGTAGTTGTCTGGCCATCGAATACGTAATCAGTCGAAAAGTGGATTACTGGACAGTCCAGGCTTCTTGCGGCCTCGGCGATATGAGCTACCGCGGCTGAGTTGATGCGCCATGCGATATGCGGCTCTTTTTCGGCCTGGTCGACCGCCGTGTATGCAGCCGCATTTATGATCAGCTTCGGGCGAAGGTCGTGTAGTTTGGTCAGCAGGCCGGGACCGTCGTTTAGGTCTGCATCACGCCGCGTCCAACGTACGGCTT
>CAZHRP010000331.1:0-356 GCA_964535055.1 uncultured Chthoniobacteraceae bacterium | reverse complement strand
TTGGCTGCCGACCTGACCATCGCTACCAATGATCAGGGTGCTCATCGTTACCCTTGCATATTGGCTAGTGTAGGCAGCGCCAAGTCCTTGGCGGAAACTGTTGGATCAACAACGGGCCACTGAATATCGAGTGCACTATCGTTCCAGATCACCCCGATTTCGTCTTCGGGGTGATAATACTCAGTGCATTTATACTCGAAATCCGCTGTCTCGGATAGCACTACGAACCCATGTCCATAGCCCGGCGGGATCCACAACTGCTTCGCATTCTTATCTGACAGACTGACTCCTACCCACTTGCCGTAGGTCGGAGACTGCTTATTGATGTCGACGGCAACATCGAAAACTTCCCCCCG
>CAZHRP010000330.1:0-1916 GCA_964535055.1 uncultured Chthoniobacteraceae bacterium | reverse complement strand
TCTCTCGCATTCGCCGCTACCTGTCGCTTGAACCGATAGTCGTCTCAATCACCATCTCAGCCGGAAAGTGCCCGGCCCACCAGGGCGAGGGCACAGAGGACCGCAGCCGCGATGACAAGCTTGCCCAGATTTCGGTCGATCCAGTTGGACTGATCGTCCTGACCGTTGTCTTGATCATCCATGTTGGCATGCGATCAAGTAGAGCTCGCGCCGGTCACTCGCCGGGGTTTGTGTCCGGCGCTGTTGGCGTTGGTCCAAGGCAATGGATCATCTGGCCGCAGTTTGATATCGGTCTTTCAGGCCAAGCCACAACACGACAAAAATGACGACCACCACCGTATTGATGCCTGCCTGGAGCAGCATCTGGGCCATGGTCAGTTGGCCGAACTGGACGTATATGTAGCCTGCGTAGGCCATCCCCAGCACCTGCTCTGCAACGCCGACCCATATCAGGCCGAGATAGCGCAACGGGTCTAGTGCCGCAATCAGGAACACCAGTGCCAGCAGAACCATGACCATGCCGTACTGGTTACTCATTGTGATCAGTTCGGCATCCCAACCGCCGGCTGCTGTCCAGCCAACGGCATTAGCTCCGAGTTCCGGAGCGAATGAAGCCAACAGCCCGAAGGCGAGGTGCCAAACAACCCAGAGCCAAAGCAGGCCCTTTAGAATACTCAAGCGATCCATGAAACTTCTCCTATATTGAAACTTTGTCCGGACATCGAAAACGGTCCGTGCGCATAATTTGAATGCGAATCAATTATACGCGGCTGTGTCTCCGTGCCACAAGCCGGGCAAGTAAAATCGTCAATGGAAAACTACGCCTATACGGCGTAGTTCGGGACACCCACAACTTTGGAGGCGTAGTTCGAGTAGTTCGGCGCGTAGTTCGGGGGAAAAGGGAAAAGGGGTCAGGGAAAAGGGGTCAAGTCTGGTCTTAGGTCAATTCGCGCTGTATTGTACGCTTCAAGCGGCTAACTCGTTTATTTTCCCGACACAACTTCTCCAATCGTCGCAGGCTGGAGGCCACGGCGCTGTAGTGGCCCATTCTCAGCGCGGCGGCGATTTCGGGGTAGGTCATCTGGCCAGATCGGTAAGCGAAGTGGGCGACCATCATGCGTGCCAGGTTCCGCCGACCGCGCTCGCTTTGGTACACCTGATCTGGATCACAGTCCAGCACTCTGGACACGACCACGACAATCTTGTCCATGGAGGTGGGCGTAAAGACTCGTTTGCGTTCGGTGATTTCCGGATCATCGGAACCATGCTGTTCGAGTACCTGCTGCTTGAAACCTTTGTCACCCAGAATCGGAGATACCGTTTTCCCACGATAAAACCGTGTGAGGTCTTCATCGACGCCGTTGGCAACGAATGACCGGTAGCGCTTCGCCTTGCCGCGAAGCATCGAATACACCATGTCGAGATAAAGCCATGGCGGCGGCTTGGTATGACCCGCATAGGCCGCATAGCTCGACCACGGGTAATCTTTGAGATGCTGCACCATGCCCGCCTCGAGCGGGTTGCGGTGAATATAGGTTGACAGATGCAGCAGATAGGCATCGGCGTCGACCAGAATGGCCTTGTAGCGGCCACGAAACAACCCGCCGTCACGGCCCTGGTCGCGGTTGAAGAACTGCGTGTAAACGCCATTCAGATGCCGCATGCCGCGCCCGAGATTGCCCAACGGGGTGTGCAACAGCAAGTGGTAGTGGTTGCCCATCAGGCAATAGGCATGCGTCTGGATACCGAACCGGTCGAGCAGTTCCGCCAGCAACTGGAGAAATCGCTCACGCTGCGCGTCGGAAACAAAAACATCCTGACGCGCCGCACCACGATTCATCACGTGATACCACGCACCCCCAAATTCGATTCGCAAAGGACGTGACATGGCAATATCATATCAGAAGACGTAAAAC
>CAZHRP010000329.1:0-1916 GCA_964535055.1 uncultured Chthoniobacteraceae bacterium | reverse complement strand
ATTCGGGCCAAGCGTCAGGTCGTTTGGCCGGATGCCATTTTCTCCGCCGAAGAATTCCAGCCCTGTCGGACCCTGGAATTCTGAGGCCGGAGAGAACCGGATGACACTAATTGCAACTAATAAAACCAGCAGGAATGAATAATGGGTACTTTTCATATTGCTTATAAATCAAAACAAAAATGCCCCGCAAGTCACGCAAAACTAAGTGTCAGCAGGATAATTTTTCCTGGCAAACATTTAACCCCACTGTTGCTTGAATTGTTTCAACTCGGCGGCGCTATTGCTGGTTTGCAGCTTGCCCACCGGCAACTGCTGCCCGGTCGCCTGTTCGATCACGGCCGGTAATTGATCAAATTTCTGTTGCCTGCTGCTGGTGAGCAAGGCATTCGGAGTATCGACCAGCCGGTAACCGCTGCCAGTATCAATTCCATTATGTATCGGGTTGATGCCAAAGACCGGTCGGCAATCCCAAGCGCCATGGCAAACTAAAAAATTACCCGTAGGGTTAAAAAATGATTTCTTTTTTTTGCAAAGAAATATTCTTTTATTCTCGATTGTAGTCTTGTTTTATCTAATTTCTTCCATCTTAATCCCATAAATTTGTGCAAATTTTATTCTTGATCTTTTAGCCCTCATGAAAAAAATGTGCCCACTTCAAATGCGATATACCTGCACATCCAAACTTATGCAGCATCCAGGTCACGATGCCTGGCGCAGCCGTATTGCCGCCGCAGCCCTGCTCCTACTCGCAGCACCGGCCACGCCATCAACCAGCAATGCGGAGGCCGGCTCTGAGATAGATTTAAGCACCAGGCGGGCAATCGAAATGAGCCTGACTGAAGTTATTGCATTGGGACTAGAGAACTCGCCGGTGGTCGAGGTCGAGCGACTGCGCGGGGCGGCCGCCCAAGGCCGATACCTGGCCTCCTATGATATCCTAGTACCGCAATTTGAGTTGATCATGCGCTATGCAGACCGTGAGCGGCTGGTCAATGAATTTGAGACGGAAGCTGGCCGGCGGTTGCGCGCCCGCGATAGCCAGATAACGAGCGCAGGATTCAGCGGGACGGATCTCGGCGTCGATTTGCCGGATGGTAACTTCGATGATCCCGGCGACTTCGAAGCACTCGAAATTCCCAATGATCCTGAAAATCTGAACTTTTCAGACCCCGAAGATTTTGAACCGTTGGAATATTACCAGGAAGTACGTAATTCGCGGGCCAGGATTACGCAGTTATTACCGACTGGCGGTTCACTCGAGTTGAGCCTGACCGAGCTGAACTTTGAAGATACATTTACTGCAGAATTGAGTCCTAACGGTATTCCGCTCAGCCCGTTGTTTCCGGGGCAGCAGGAATTTCTGCTGGCGTTGAGCATCACCCAGCCACTGCTGCGTGGCTTTGGCAGCGATGTAGCATTGGCACCGATTCGAATCCGGCGTGCTCAATATGATACCGCCGACGCCGAATTCCTGGTCGCGCTAAACGACTATATCGGTCAGGTAGCCACGCGCTACAGCCAACTCGCGGTGCTGGACATGGCGGTCGATGCCCAGCGCCAGTCAGTCCACGCGGCTCGCCAGTTATTGGAGTTGACCCAAAACCTGTACAATGAAGGTCGCACCGATGTCGTCCAATTGTCGCGGCAACAGGCAGCAGTCGCCGAGCGCAGTGTCGCCTTTCTGCGTTCGCAAACCGCCTTCCTCGACGGCCAAAACGCCTTGCTGGCATTGATTCTCAGCGACTACGATCCAGAGCTTAGTGAGGCCCGACTGGCATCGACTACACCAATGGAAAAATATTTTGAACCTAATGGCGGTGCCGCCAACCATGTAGCGGAAGCTTTGGCAGCCGGGCCGCAGGCGGTGCCGCAGCTGGCCGCCGGGCAAGCCCGGCTACGCGAAGCAGATGCCCGCC
>CAZHRP010000328.1:0-1919 GCA_964535055.1 uncultured Chthoniobacteraceae bacterium | reverse complement strand
GGTCGAAAAATTGTTGGGCAAGTGGTGAGTCGGTGCTGATTGGGCGCGTGTAATCACCCGTCCCTGGCACCAATACCGCCAACGGCTGTTCAGTGATCTGTTGAGATTGGTTGTTGGGTGAATTGGCCGGTTGTTGTAATGTGCAACTCAACAAGCCGATGGTGGCAAATATGATGAGGCACAACCTGATGTGATGGCACTGCATGGTGTCTCCTTCCTTATTATTGGGGGTGGAAGAAGTTTACCGCAGAAACATCGATATTCTCAGTTTTTGAACAACGGCGCAGAGGTTAATGACTGACAAATCAGCTCAAGTCACCAAATCATTGTCCAGTGGCGCGTGCTCCTCATCGTCGGTATCGACGATGAATCGACCCAGCAAGGCCAATGGTTCATCACGGGTCAGCCATTCGCGTGTCTCGCTGTCACCGCCAGCGTACATGCAGTTGAACGCTTTTTTGGCGGCGTTATATTCCAGCGATAACTCATAGCGGTCATCCGGGTCTTCCTTGAAGGCCACGGTGCCATACTGTTTGGCGGCAACTTCCAGCGCGGCCAACAGGTCTTCGGCACTATTGAAGTGCTCGGCGCACAGGCTGGCAAACGCATAGGGGTACAACACCAGCCCATCATTGAGTTGCTGGGGTGGTGGCAGTGCCTTGAGCGGTTCGGTGTTGCCCGCTTCTTCATGGAATACAACATAGTGACCCAGCGCGGCCAATTCTGCTTGGATCTGTTTGCGATCACCCTTTTCCAAGGCCTGGCATAAGTCGGAAAAAGCGGTTGCGGCAGGTGTCGGACGAGCCAGTGCCCGCAAGCGATAGCGCAATACCAGTGTGTGCAGTCCATAAAAGGTCAAGCCACCGGCAATCACGCTGCCAACAATGATGAGCAGTATCAGTTCCATAACGTATTTCGTTTTGCTGTCAGGTTATTCCAATTGTAGCAACAAATAATCCAGTGTTTGGCGGAAGAAATCTCCCTCCGCGACAGCACTCAATGCAATCAGTGGCCGTTCTGCAAGCAGCTCGTCGTTCAGGCTGACTTGCAGCCTGCCATACGGATTGCCGGCTGACAATGGGGCGATCAGCGGTTTGTCAACGTGCAGCATGGCTTTCAACTTGTCATACTGATTATGTGGAATTGTGACGTAAAGCGGTTCTGTCAACCCCAGGCTGACCGTTTCCACTGCTCCTTGCCAGACTCGGACATTTTGCAGCGAACTGTTGGCGGCGTACAGGCGGTGTGTTTCAAAAAACCGGAACCCGTAGTTCAGCAGTTTGAGGCTTTCTTCTGCACGGGCTTCCTTGCTTTTTGTGCCCATGACAGTCGAAATCAAACGCATGTTTTCCCGTTTGGCGGAGGCGACCAGACAATAGCCTGCATCGTCGGTATAACCGGTTTTGACGCCATCCACGCTTTCATCACGCCACAACAGCAGATTACGATTATGCTGACGGATATCGTTATAGGTGTATTCCTTTTCCGAGTACAACTTGTAACGTTCGGGAAAATCCCGAATCAAGGCCCGCGCCATGTTGGCCATATCCCGTGCCGTGGTGTAGTGGGACTCGGCAGGCATACCGCTGCTGTTGACGTAATGGGTATTTTCCAGCCCCAGTTTTTCGGCATATTGATTCATCAGTGCGGCAAAGGTTTCTTCGCTGCCGGCCACATGTTCGGCCAGTGCGACAGTCGCATCATTGCCGGACTGTACAATCATGCCTTGCAGCAACTCTGCCAGCGGCACGGTTTTGCCGCTTTCCAGAAACATGCGAGAACCGCTCATTTTGTGTGCTTTTTCACTGATGGTAACGGTATCGGTCAGTTGTAACCGACCCACCTGAAGCTCACTGAAGACAATGTAGGCAGTCATCAATTTGGTCAGGCTGGCTGGTGCAATACGTGCATCGGCATCA
>CAZHRP010000327.1:0-1924 GCA_964535055.1 uncultured Chthoniobacteraceae bacterium | reverse complement strand
GTAGACACGCTAGACTTAGGATCTAGTGCCGCGAGGCGTGGGGGTTCGAGTCCCTTCCCCGGTAGTTTTGATGAAGATCTGGTCGTTGACTGGATCAGCTTTTTTCAACGTCAGCGTTCCAGCCATAATCGACATACTGATAGTTGAAATCATTCGGTTGAGTGAAATCCAGCTGGCCGAATCCTTCATCGGTGCCACGGTTTGGTCCTTTCCACCAGGCACCGGAGACTGCGCCACCCATAATAAATTGCGTATCATTCCAGATAATCCTTTCATTGGTATGCAAGTGCCCCTGTAGCACAGCCAGCAGGTTTCTGCCCTGGAACAGGGCCAGCAATTCGTTGGCATTTTCGACTACCAGGTTTGGGGTAAGTGCAGCGGTTGGCTTGGCACGTTCCTGCATGAAGGTCGTTCGCAGCGGGATATGGGTCACAATTACCAGCGGTTGGTCAGGGGCAAGATCTTCCAACTCATCCTTAAGCCACGCCAGCTGCTTAGCGTCGATGAAGCCACGGTAATTTTGTTTACCGCCGACCACCTCTACCGACTGGACCAGAAAATAGCGGACATCACCGGCATCGAAACTGTAAAAAAGCTCGTCGGTTTCCATAATTTCTTTGAACATGGTAGTCGGGTCACTTGGCAGGATATTTCCCTCGTCATCTACTGCCCGGGCAAAATCGTGGTTGCCAATCAACCAGTGAGCCGGTGGCTTGATCAGTTTGGTAAAGTCGCGAAAAACTGCGAAGCGTTCCCGGGAAGTTTCCTGCGGACCGCTGAATCCTCCATGAATGCAATCGCCGCCGCCGATCACCAGATCGGGATTCAAATGGTTAACCCGATCTGCCACTTGTGCGAGCGCCTGCGGAACCCCACGATCCTTGCGGGCATGAAAGTCAGTCAGAAATAACACCTGGTAAGGACGTTTTCTGCCATCTGCGGCACTTACTTGGGCAATCAAGGTGCCACCAGCCGTCAAACTGAGTAGAAATTCCCGACGTTTCATGAGATCAGGCTATCAAATAATAATGCCGTAGCCAAGACGGCAAATGCCCAGATGACTCGATCCATTGCAGCCGCTCAACTCAAATCAATTGGATGAGAAAAATCCATGCAATCTGGACAAATTGTTAACAGCTTCTTATGCTGGCGGGATGCCAAAAAAATCCCCTTCCAGAAAAGTTTCCAAGAGCAAAAAATCATCCGGTAAAAGCATTGCCAAAGCAGTACGGGTAAGTACTCATTCTGACAGCTCGGATATTGAATCCCACTTGAAAGAAAAACGGGTGTTCAAGCCGGAGAAGGCATTCAGTAAGTCTGCCCATATCAGCTCATTGGCCGAATACCGGAAGCTCTGGCAGGAATCGGTATCAAAGCCCCAGCAGTTTTGGAAACGGCAGGCCAACAGTGAAATCCACTGGCGTAAGCCATTCAGTAAAGTGCTCGAGTGGAAGATGCCAGACGCAAAGTGGTTTGTTGGCGGGCAACTGAACATCAGTGAAAACTGCCTCGATTGCCACCTGGATTCCGGTAGACGAAACAAAGCAGCGATCATCTGGGAGGGTGAGCCGGGCGAGAAACGGATACTTACTTACCAGCAACTGCATCGTGAAGTCTGCCGGTTTGCCAATATTCTGAAGCGCAACCATGTGAAAAAAGGTGACCGCGTGGTCATCTACATGCCAATGATTCCAGAGGCTGCAGTCGCCATGCTGGCATGTGCCAGGATTGGTGCCGTGCACTCAGTAGTATTTGGCGGCTTTAGCGCGGACAGCATCCGCGACCGCATCGATGATAGCGGTGCCACCTGCGTCATCACGGCCGATGGCGGGTATCGGCGTGGTGCGATCGTCCCACTCAAGCACAGTGTCGATGACGCACTCAAGGCACCCGGCCATAAGGTAAAGCGGGTGATCGTATTCCG
>CAZHRP010000326.1:0-1967 GCA_964535055.1 uncultured Chthoniobacteraceae bacterium | reverse complement strand
GGTGAGGTGACTGAGAGGCCGAAAGTAGCTCTTTGCTAAAGAGCCGTACCCCAAAAGGGTACCGCGGGTTCGAATCCCGCCCTCACCGCCATTCGACTAGGGTTGGTTGCTCATGTCAGGCCATTCGACGCGCTCGGTTAGCCTCGCTTACTCATGGCAGTAGTTGCTTTTAGGAAGATTTGTTGTGTTATGCATTATTCCTAGGCATATTGGCAAAAATACTTACCGTTCTCCCATGCGTTTAGCATCGTACATATTTATCTTAGCTGCTTTGTTGCATCCGGCTGGTATGTTGGCTTCTGAAGTGACTCATAGTAAAGGTGCTTATTGGAGTTTTCAGATGGGTAAGCGGCCACCATTAACCAACAGGTACAGCGAGAAAGTTTCTGTAGAAAATTTTACCGGGGAACCGAAATTTCAACGTCAGGGCATTATAATGGAAAGTCAGAACAGTGTGAAAGGACTGTTTGAAATGTATACTGGTGAGTCGTGGCCGTCCGGCAGGGCGGCTGCCTGGCGGTTTGATCACCTGGCGTCACCCGGAAGCAGCTTTCAGATCAGCTTCAATGGCAAAGCTGCAACTGGTTATTATGTTCGCATGACATGCAATGCTGAGAAGCTTTCTTCCGGAGGCAAGAAAATCGACGCCTTCAATGCGTTCGAGTATAAGATTGGTGATGGTGTATTTCAACGTGTACCAAAAGTCAGCTTAAAATTTCCGACCGGCGGTGACTACGAGTGGAGTGCCGACTTGTCGGGACTTACTGAAATTGAGGTCAACAGGGAAGTTACTTTGCGTTGGTCGTTACCGGAAACTGATGCTGCAGCCGGCGCTCTGTTCCTGCTTGATAACCTGCAGATCAGCGGAAATTAATCGCGTATCCCCGCTGCTATCGCATCAGTTCGTAGCCTGAGTGAGGGCTAGTTCGCTATAATTTGACATCAATGATTTCACCACCAGTTTCTTTTGCAAAATCGAGTTTGTTGCCCGGATTCTTGAGTTTTGTAAGTAACTGCTGGTAGATGCGGACCCGCTTACGTTTTGCTGTGCGAATAATCTGATCTTTAACGCCTTCTTCAACAGCATCTTCAAAATCGGCAAACCAGTAAATGCCGTCAACGCCTTCATCCATCAGGAATTTGAAGGCTTCCTGGGTAACAGCAGTTGCCACTTTGCTAAAAGTTCGTTGGTGTAAGACATACAGCCGGTTTTCACCTTTCGCTTTGCGGTACAAGCGCTGGAAATTAGTATTGGTTTCCATTAACGGTTTGCGCGTAGGTCCTGTGTCGTACAAAAAATAAGTCATTTGAAAATTAACTTTTTCAGGCAGAGTATACTTCTCCAGATCGCTTTCAATAGCATCAGGTGATACGATTTCTTCTGAATACTTCGAGTTCATGCCGCAGCCCGGAGCCAGAACCAGGATGGCATCAGGAAATGCCTTTTGGATTTCATCAATGGCCTTATCGATGACATTATGGGTGGAAAAGGAAACATCGAGGATCACGCCGAGGTTATTGGCTACCACATCGACCCCGAAGATCTGTGCGACTGCCCCGGCACCAAATCCACCAACGTCACCGATTCCATCTGAAATTCCCGGAATACTATTTAACTCTGATTGGATCGGAGAAATTTTGGTATCGATGGATGGGATTGCCAGTTGTGAGATTTGCTGAGACTGCAAGCGCGGCTGGATTTTGGGTCGGCTCGCGCGTGGTTGCTGCTCTTTGATCAGCATTTTGTATTCGCGCTTTTTGGGCTCAACTTTTTTCATTGTGACCGGCCGTTCGAAGGTAACCGGTTCTGGCTGGAGACGCTGAACAACGACAAACCCGCCAAAGATCAGCAGACCGATCACATGAGCAGCGATACTAACCCGAATCAATCACAATCCATCTGCTGCGACTGGCGCGAGGCACTTGTCTACAGCGTTGGGCTTGGATTTCGCTATTCACAGTATGTA
>CAZHRP010000325.1:0-1968 GCA_964535055.1 uncultured Chthoniobacteraceae bacterium | reverse complement strand
ATAGTTGCTGTAATGGCAGCTGCCATCCCGGCTGCAGCCAAGTCCGATGCCGGATTTGATTTCAGCAAAATCATTCTCAACGGGTCACTCTGGCAAACTGATGCCGAATCCGCCGTCAAACAAATGCAGCAGGCGGGTATGCAGTGGACCTCGGCCCAGCGTACTTCCGCCCGCTCACTGGCGGGCGGACAAAGTTTTGGTGATTTGAAACTCATCGAGTCCGGGCTTTGGACCGAGAATGATAAGATCGCCAAGACCGGGTTCCTGCTGTACTCGCATGGTGATAGCGGCGGCATCACGGAGGACCAGTTTGATAACCTGCTCAGGAATACCGTGAATTACCTCAACGGGAAATTTACCTCGACCCCTGAAGAAGATGCCCAGCGCGGACCGGTCACGATCAACACGCTAACCTGGAACGAAGACAATGCGGTCTATACCCTGGAATGGAGTGTCCAGCGCGAAATCAAAAGCCGCATGATTCCCTACCGTGCCGAATTTTTACGCCTGATGGCTAATCCACCTGCCAAACCGATGAGCCTGATGGAACGCGCAGCCGTCGAGCGTGCCCGTGAAAACGCCGGGACGGCCGTCGATTTTAAACCGGTACGCCGTGATAATGGCGACTTGGTTATGGAAGGAATTCCAATGATCGACCAGGGGCCAAAAGGGTATTGCGTGGTAGCCACCGCCGAGCGGGTGCTCAGGTACTACGGGCGCGATGTCGATCAGCACGAAATGGCTCAACTGGCCGGCACTTCCGCAGCCAAGGGCACTTCCCTGCAGGCGATGCATGATTCGATCAAAGAGTTAACCGGCAGTCAGAGAGTAAGCGTCAGCGAGAAATACATGATCGATGGCCGCGATTTCGATGACATGATCCGCCGCTACAACCGCTACGCCGGACGCAACGGCAAAAAAGAAATTAAGGTGGACAGTAAAATGGTCTACTCGATTGGAGATGTCATGCTGCAGATGGACGGCCCCACCCTGAGTGAAGCAAGAAGTTCAAGTAAAGCGGACTTCGGGCGTTTCCAACGCATCGTCCAACGCGCGATCGATGATGGTACACCCGTTCTTTGGTCCGTCATGCTCGGGTTGATCAAGGAGCCCGAGATCCCTCAAGCCTCCGGCGGCCACACCCGCCTGATCATCGGTTACAACGATGTCACCGGCGATATCCTATACTCCGACTCCTGGGGCAAAGGTCACGAGGAAAAACGCATGAAAGCGGAAGACGCATGGGCCATCACCCTCGGCCTCAGTACCATCACCGCCAGGTAACTAGAAACAAAATATGGACACCCCATCGGCTCACGGTCGTAGTTTAGATGCTGAAATATAATTTATTTATTAAGCGCATAATATTATTGACGTAATTAGAATAACTGATTCATAGTTAATTAGTAAAAGTAGTCTTTGTTACAAAGTGTCAAATTCAACTGCTAATTGTATTGAATACCAATAGGAGAATATCATGCCACTAAGTCAACAAGCACATGATCTATTCGAAAAATTATATGGGATCTCTCTGGAAGAAGTCTCTGCAGACCACTCTGAAGTCGTAAGAATTCGCGATCGATTTGGCAATAAAGGAGCTAATGACCAACCAGATCATCACGGTCGTGGCTATGTCGGCTTTGGAAAATCTGTGTCGGCCAAAGAATTAGACCAAGAAACTGAGCGAATTATTGCTCGTTGGTAGCACTTTACAATGAAAGTTCCTGCCGAGAGAAGGGAAGAAGTGGAAGCTCTCGTCAGACAAAGGCTATCCCAACCTGAGGTTCAACAAAAGGTACTTGAAGCAGTACTTTACTATTATCTAGACTTCAGAGAAACTACCACATTTGCAGAGGTACTGAATGATGGTACCAGGCCTGAAGGGCTTGCCAATGAAGTCTACGCGTGTTTTCACCATTTAGCACGCGGATTAAGTGAAAAGGATGCTGATGCTGTAGAAGAGATCGA
>CAZHRP010000324.1:0-1973 GCA_964535055.1 uncultured Chthoniobacteraceae bacterium | reverse complement strand
AAAGCTGGCACGGCGATTTGCCAAGCGCATGCCCTCGAACAGAATGCCCGTGTTGCGCGCCGGCAAAAACGCTTGCGTGACAGGGCGCTCCAGCAGGGGGTAATCCCCAAAGGGCATGATCTGCGCGTTGGAAATAGGTTCCCACATGTGTCCGGCACTGATGCGGAAATGCTCTGCGATGGTCAGCCCCAAGTACACTTCCTGAAAGACAACCTGGCCTCCCTCCAAGCCGAAGGTGGTCCGGAAATCCCAATGGTCATCCATCTTTCCGGATACGCCCAGCCACAGGATGCGCATGCGGGCGACATCCGGTTGCAAATTGCCGAACATCGGTTCGCGGGCCGTGAGATAGGCTTCATCCGAAACCATAAACGCGGCATCGACCATAGACCAGACTGAAAACCGTAGCTGCCAAGCTTTGTTGGCACTTTCTAGTAAAAAGCCATTGTTCCACCGGGCTTGAAGATTTTGTGGGCCATCATCCGCCGCGATGGATGCTGTCACAAGTGACAACAAAAAAATGACCCAGGGCTTGACACACCATCGCATAGCACTCTCCAAAGCAGGCGGATTGATTTCGATCGATATCATCTGCTAGGCCGACGGCTCAATAGGAAGTCGTTGCAGAGCTTGGAGCAAACGTGGATTTTCCTTCGGAGCCAAGCGATGCATGATAGATTCTGCTTGTGACCCCTTGATAGGTAAACCTAAACGAACGAGCCAAAGAGCCATGACCCATGCCACAGAGGCCTTCATCCCGTATGGTAAAGCCGACGTCACGTCTTCCAGAGGATAATCGGCAGGTTGCCTGCCCGTCATCATAGCTTCGTGAATTTCAGTGCTGGCGTGCAGAATGTCTAGATGATGGCTGCGCTTATTGAGGGCGGACCCTGTGAGTGAACCCTTCCAAATGCTAAATGCAGCATCAGGATTCCCTTGCTCGAGCTCCATGCAGCCCGCGAAGAATGCGGCTTTCGCGATATAATTATGAACCTGATCTTTATTCATCATAGGGCGGATCGTTAAAAATAAGTTTTTGACCTTTGCGAACGACCCCGCCCAATAGGCCATCGCCATACGATTTGTATAAACCATCATCTTAAGAGTATCAGAATCAATCAAATCGACCTGTCGTTCCACTTGATCTTGTAGGTGACCCGCTTCGGCATCTTGTCCCCTTAGAAAATGAAGCCAGGCTGCCTGGGTTTCGGTGATAATAATGGCCCGCCGATTGCCAACCTTGCGTAGCATGAGTAGCGCGCGTTCCATAGGTTCGATCGCTTCTTCAAAGCGGCCTTCCGCTTCCAGTTTCAGCCCGGTGTAATAGTGGTAGTTGCAACCGGATATCGACAGAAAAAAGACGAAGATCAATGCACGCAGAGCACACCGGCTTTTTTCTCCCTGCTTCAGTACACTCATTGTTTATCCTGACTCGTTCTTGAAGATTCTCAATTGATTCAATTCCACCTTCAGCAATCCTTTCTGAAAATGTTCTCCGGCGTTGACCGTGTCCGTGAATAACCAGGGATTGATCCCGGCCAGCGATAACAGATCAGCAGCCTTCGTATCGGGGTCTGTCTCATTAACAACGATCCTCAGAATGTACCCCAGGCTGCTCTGCGGATCGAGTTTGATGGCATCACTCGCTGTCTTCGCCACCCAGGAGGCGTAGTTATTGCTCAGGTAGTAAACCTCTGCCAGCAGCGCATGGAGTCTGGCGTCTGATTTGTGTTTGAGAATGGCCTTGCGCAGGAGGGTCTCCATTTTTTGAAATATCATTTTTCTTTCCTGCTCCGACAGCCGCCTTGACAGGACCAGCATTGCCTCTGCGAAATCACCGATCACTTCAGCCGGATGCTCCACGGACATCCGGTCTTCAATTCGTAAAACGATGCCGATATCAATTTGCGTGGACGGTTCAAACAGTTGTTTACGCAACAAACATATTTCCCGCACATCCTGATCTCCCAGCG
>CAZHRP010000323.1:0-2000 GCA_964535055.1 uncultured Chthoniobacteraceae bacterium | reverse complement strand
TGAGTTACTTGATTAGTGTCGTGAAAAATGACAAAAAAGCTGTCAGAGAAATCAAGCATATTATGGAGATAGCTAAAAAGGTAAAGAAAGTTTGACTGACCCCATTTCCTTGGACGTCGAACTCCGAATTTCATCCAGCATCTCCATGGCATGTGCGGACAAAGTAAGCGTTCTGCGCCTGCCAGGCGACTTTTGAGCGCCTCTTATACGACTTCGATGCCCGCTCTGATGAATTAAGTCAAGCCCGGCGACATATGATTCCTATGTGTCACAGTGCGATATTGAACAGCGTGCGAAACGGATTATACAGGCACTGGTCAAGAAAGTATCTCCAACCCGTAGCATCACTGGTGCGATTCTATTCAGCTCCCGCTGCAAATAAACTAAGCTTTACCCGATATGGTATCAGATAACTTTATGGCTATTGTCTATCTGATTTGTATTCCATGTGGGAGCCCCTGATCCAAGTCCGGTTATCTCTCAAACTTCTAACGAGTGGTGGTGCTTGGATACCAGGCGGGCGCAAGTTTTCGCTATGAGCTGTGTGAGTATATCCTTTAATATCCAAGCCCAACACTATTGATAAGTGCCTCTCGCACTTGTCCTGGCGTAGTTCGACAGCTGCCGGACCCAGCCACAAGTCGCAGCCTCAGATCATGTAAGTCTGATTAAATATTTCTGCAAATTAGCCAGCAGAAAATCCTCATTTTACCAGAACCCGTCTGGGAGTGCCCTGTGCCGAGTTATTCCCAGCAGGGTTCAACTGTGTTTTGAAACTGAAGTGTTTCAAAACCTGGAATGCTTTGCATTCAGCGTGTCATTGCCGGTCTTGGGCGCGAGTAGGTTGGGTGCGCACTGTGATGTCGCTCACCATGTTCCGACAAACTGGGCATTGCCTGAAAAGCCGGGCTGCTGGAGCGATCCGAGGCCTTTTTACCTGTGATTTCAGCTAATAACTCATCGACTCCAGACATAACGCAGGTGGGCTGATAAACATAACCGCCCAGATCAGGAAGCTGGGTCGAGCCCGTAAGTACCAGACAGGCTTGCATACCAATTTCGATGGCACCGCGGATATCAGTCTCCATAGTGTCACCGACCATCATCACCTCGTGGGTCTGCCGATGTAGCAGCCGCCGCGCACGGAAAAACATATAAGGATTTGGTTTGCCCAAGTAATAGGCTCGCCGTCCAGTGCTGGCCTCCAAGTATGCAGCAAGTGCCCCTGCACCGGGCCGGGTCGCAGTACTTTTTACCGGACACCAGTAGTCCGGATTTGTACAGACCAATCGGGCTCCATTCTCAATCAACTCGTGAGCCTTGGTGATTTTTTCTCCTGATGGTAAACCTTCACCAACCACTACATAACTCGGGTTGATGGTATCATTAGCAATTCCTTTTTCTTTGAGTGCCGTGCTCAGGCCGGATTCGCCCAAAGCAAATACAGTGCACCGCGGGTGAGTCTCAGCCAGAAAATCAGCTGCATTAATCGCCGAGGTGTAAAAATGTCGCGGGTAGAGATTTTTAATTCCCAGGTGCGCTAGCTTTACTACCAAATCTTCCGGTGTAGGAGTCGAGTTGTTGGTAACAAATACAAATGGCGTACCACTCTCGAGCAGGTAAGCAATTAAATCTTTAGCCCCCGGAAGAAGCTTATTCTCCCGGTAAATGACTCCGTCCATGTCTAACAAATATCCCTTTTGGTTCATATCTAAAATGTTCCAGGAGGGGTTGTTTGTTTTAATAATATCCTAAATTAACTTAAAACCGTCAAGGGAAATTTATGTTAGTGCTCACTAATGGTGAGCGGTCTGCCACGCTCAATGTATTAACTGATAAGTCCGATAAAAGAGGTAAATCAATTCATCAAAGATGGAACTTTGCACTCTATTTCCGCAATAATTGACGACACTGATATATTGCGCTGAGTAAAAAGGGGTCAGTTAAACTTTCTTTACTTTCAGGTACTCTTTGCTAGGCTGAGCGGGTGCCAAGACAAC
>CAZHRP010000322.1:0-2037 GCA_964535055.1 uncultured Chthoniobacteraceae bacterium | reverse complement strand
GGCCGTTACAATGCGGGCAGGGCATGTAAAGGGAATCGACCAGACTTTCCTGGGCCCGCTGACGGGTCATCTCCATCAACCCAAGCTGTGATATTGGTAGCACATGCGTTTTGGATTTATCACGCTTGAGCCGTTGCTTGATCCTGCTGTAAACCTGCTGCTGGTCGCGGCGGCTTTTCATGTCAATGAAGTCACCGATGATTAACCCGCCGATGTTGCGCAATCGCAATTGGCGCGCAATTTCGTCGGCCGCTTCGAGATTGGTCTGCAGGATGGTCTTATCCATGTCCTTTTGGCCTTTATTGCGTCCGGTATTCACATCGATCGCGATCAGTGCCTCGGTCTCATCAATCACAATATAGCCGCCACATGGCAGCCACACCTGCCGGTGGAAGGCATCATCAATCTGCCTCTGAATGTCAAATTTTTCAAAGATATGCTGGTTATCCTGATAAAGGTGGATGCGCTTGCGGGAACGCCGCGAAATTAACCCAACCAACTCCAGAATCGTATCCATGGCTTCCTGGCTGTCGCAGATGACGCGGTCGACATCTTCGGTCAAAAAATCGCGCACCGTGCGTTTGATCAAGTCGGGTTCCTCGAGCAACAATGCCGGTGATTTTTTCTCCTGCATGCCCTTTTCTATGTGTTCCCACTGGTCGAGCAAAATACCCATGTCGCGGATAAAATGGCGCAGCCGCTGACCCTCGCCGACCGTGCGAATAATTACTCCCATACCGTCGGGAATTGTCAGCTTTTGCAGGATTTCGCGTAGCCGCGAACGTTCCTGTGGGTCGTCGATTTTACGTGAGACCCCGCTCTGATCACTGTATGGCATTAATACCAGGTAACGCCCGGCCAAACTCAGGTTGGTAGTTATACGCGGACCCTTGGTACCGATCGGACCCTTGGTGACCTGGACGATGACATCGGAGCCCACCGGATAAATATCAGGGATGTCTTTCGAAGAGATCTGCTTTTTTTGTTTGCCTTTGGATTTACGGCTTACCTTCTCAATGTTGTTGTCCAGCGCTGCTGGAATAGCATCCCAGAAATGCAAAAAAGCATTTTTCTCGAACCCAATGTCGACAAACATGGCTTTCAAGCCAGGCTCGATATTTTTCACCTTGCCTTTGTAGATGTTACCTACGATCTGGCGATCGGTCTGCCGTTCAACAGCATATTCTTCGATCTTGCCATCTTCCAGCAAGGCCACCCTGGTCTCCAGTTTTTCTTTGTTAATTACCAGGACGGTCTTGGTCTTTTCCTTGTCCAGCCCTAGAAATTTTTTTATTCGGTCAATCATTTTTTGTACCATTCCAATTTTCCTTTTAGCCTACTTGCTCCTGCGCTCTGTCAATCAGGTCCACAAGTTTTGGGTTATTCATTTGACTCCCTCCCGCCACCAAACAGGCGCTGAAAGAAATTCTTTTTCTTCTTGACCGGCTGAGCGCGCGGGACAGCGTGTCCACTGCCATCCGCCTGCGGCCTGATATTAGGGGCTGCAGAAGCTGCTTGTTCTTGTGGTGAAGCACCGGTCACCGGCCCTGCAGATGCGTCAGCAGTCCCGTAGGCAGCAGGTATCGCACGGCCGAAATCAATTTGAGAAATGAACTGGAAGCTACCGCTGGCAGGTTCGAGTGCCGCCAGCTTGGGCTTTGTCCCTTGCTCTAGAGCGAATGTATCTTCCAGAATTTTGGCTGCGATCGGGGCGGCCACACCGCCACCTGATTTGGCACCCTGGACAAATACGCAAACGGCATATTTTGGCTCTTCATATGGTGCAAAACAAATAAACCATGCATGGTTGTCTTTTACTCCGCTGCGCCAGAATTGTGCGGTGCCGGTTTTGCCGGCTACTTCGACATTTGCCAGTCGCGCGCGCCGGGCGGTGCCACCGCTTTCGTTGACGACCTTCCACATACCCCGTCTGACCTGTTCGATTTGCTCGGTGCTCATCCCTTTATTCTTGAGGTCACCTCGACGGGCCGGCGGACGCTGCATGGTTACGGTGCCATCAAAGCCAACCACCCGGTC
>CAZHRP010000321.1:0-2048 GCA_964535055.1 uncultured Chthoniobacteraceae bacterium | reverse complement strand
TTGCCATTGTCGGATTCTTTGCCCTGTTCCACGGCCATGCCCACGGCACCGAATTACCAGTCGGCACCAGCGGCCTGCTCTACAGCATTGGCTTCGTGATCTCGACTGGTCTATTGCACGCACTGGGCATTGCCATCGGCCTGATCCATTACTGGAACCCCGGCAAACTAGTACTGCGCGGGTTGGGCACCGCCGTCGCCTGCGGCGGGATTTTCTTCCTGCTGGGTGCGACCGGGGTGATTGCCTGATCATGCCCAGGCTGCTCGCGCTAATTGTTGCCTTTTGGTTAGCCGATACAGCGGATTGCAGCGCCCACTTAGTCACTACCGGGGTTGGTCCGTTCTACGACGGGATCGTCCACTTTTTTGTCTCACCGATGGATGTCGCGGTGGTTATCGCCTTATGCGTACTGGCCGCTCTGGCTGGCAAAGCAGTACGGCAGGTTGTGTTGCTGCTGCCGCTCGGCTGGGCTATCGGCATTTTTGTCGGCAGCATGGCTAGCTTGCAGGTAAACCCTGAATTGCCTGTTGCGCTATGCATGCTGGTCGTCGGTGGCCTGGCTGCAGCCAACCCCCGGCAACCCAACTGGCTACCACCATTACTCACCGTAGTTTGCGCACTAATCCTGGGCTTCTTCAACGGACTTTCGATTCATGAAACCAATACCTCATGGTTGGCTGGTGCCGGCATTGTCGTCGCAATCGGGTTTGTAACCGCCAATTTATGCGCACTGGTCATCGGTTTGCAGAAAAACTGGCAGCAAGTAGTGGCCAGGGTCATCGTCAGCTGGATCGCCGCAACCGGCTTGCTGGTCACCGCCTGGAATTTACACCCACCGGAATCATCTTGACCTCATATCTATTAATATATTAAGAAAATAATGTGATTCAGGTGGAACCGATCTCATCCCACACCTTCAGGGTAACCATTGATAAAGGTGTCACGACCACCCACGAAGTTCATTTGGAAGAGGAAACGGCGCTCGAACTGGGTGGCGGCTATACCGAGCCAAAAGTTATCGTCGAGGCTGCCATAGAGTTTCTTCTCGAGCACGAAAGTAACACGGCCATTCTGAAAAATTTTTATATCAAAGATATCGGCACTTACTTCCCGGGCTACCAGGATGAGATCAAAGAAAAGTTAGGGACCGCCTGAGTCACACTCGCCGCGCATCGAGGCCGTGTCGTTCGTTGCAGGAAAAATTTGTCTCAGGCAAAATCCGTGGCAGATTAATTTCATGAAATTATCACTACCTCCACTACTCACCGTTACTGCACTTATGGCTATTCTCCCATTACCAGCATCGCTACATGCAACAGAAGTTGCCACCAAGGGTGCTGAACCCGGCAAGTGGACGATGGATTATGATGCAGCCACCAAGCTGGCCAAAGAAAAAGACCTGCCGCTATTAATCAATTTCACTGGTTCCGATTGGTGTGGCTGGTGCAAATTGATGGATAAAGAAGTCTACGCCAAACCCGCCTGGGGTGAGTACGCAGCTGACCACCTGGTGACCGTCACAATCGACTTCCCGAATGATAAAAGTATTGTCCCGGAAGAGTATGTCGCCCGAAACAAAAAACTCAGTGAAAAGTTTGGAGTCCAGGGCTACCCGACTTACATGATCCTCGACAGCGACGGCGAAACAGTTCTCGGCCAGCTCGGTGCCGGACGTGACAAAACCCCGGACAGCTTTATCGCAGAGGTAAACGATGTCCTGCGCTACCGCCCGGCCAGCATCGAAGCCAAAGTTGCCGAATTGGGCCCGGAAAAAGGTAAGGAATATCAGGCAGCCCTCGACGGTGTGCGTGCAGCCGAACAGGAACTCAATGCGTGGATCAAAACCAGCCCCGAACGCAACGAAGACAACGAAAAGAAGTATAAAGCATTCCTCGATGGCATCGAAAGCGCCAAGCAAAAGGTAAATTCGTTCTAGCCACCGAAGTCGCGGTAGTTATGTAGCCACGGCGCTCTGTCGCCGTACCAATTCCCAATGCTAGCCCGGATCAATCACAAACTTCGTAGCGAGACGCAGCGTGAGGTGCTTG
>CAZHRP010000320.1:0-2053 GCA_964535055.1 uncultured Chthoniobacteraceae bacterium | reverse complement strand
ACGTAAGAGTTGGCTGTTGAACGTTAATTATGAAATTTGCTGAGATCAAAGGTTATGCGGTTTCGACCATCAAGCATCCAAGCTTCGAGGGGTTTCGGTTGCTGATTGCCCAGCCCAAAACACGCGACGGTGCCAGCGACGGCCCACCACAACTGGTGATCGACTGTCTGGGTGCTGCGATTCACCAGGACGTCATTATTTCCAGCGACGGCATGGAAGCGCGCGAAATGGTCGGCGATGAGCTGAGCCCGGCCCGCTGGACGACGCTGGCGATCGTGGATCCTGAAAGGAGTTTAAGCGTATGAGGATGGGGACTGTTATCGGTCGGGTAACTCTTTCGGTGCGGCATCCGCGCTATAGCGGCGAGCGCCTGCTGGTAGCACTGCCCTGGACGGAAGAAACGTTTCAGGGCAAACCGGAAACATCCTACTCGATCGTCGTTTATGATCAGCTGGGTGCCGGGCCCGGCCAGGTGATAGCGATTTCCGAAGGCCGCGAGGCTGCATGCCCATTTCCTGAGCCTTGTCCGGTTGACGCTTACTGTGCCGCCCAGATCGATGAATATTTTTATAAAGATTCGCATGATACCCCGCCATCCCAGGCAACCAAAAAACTAAACTGATAACCATGAAACTATTTGCCCAAAAAGAAGCCGAAGAATTTGTCCGCAGTGGACAGAAGACCCTGAAGCACAACCGTGACACCAGGCTGACTCCGGGAGCCCGTGACATCTTGATCGAAGCGGGGATCAGCATCGTTTTTGATGATGCTGCTACGGGGCCGCAGGTTAGCCCGCCTGCCGCATCAGCGCCTGCAGATTCCGCATCCGCAAACAAGTTATTCCACTCGGCTGAGGCCACTCGAGTCAAAGAAGAGATCTGTGATATTGGCCGCCGGATTTGGACGCGTGAATATTGTGATGGTAATGGTGGCAATATTTCCTGCCGGATCGGTCCCGATGCTTTTATTTGTACTCCCACCGGGGTTAGCAAGGGTTTCCTGAAGCCGGATATGCTGTGCCTGGTGGATGGCAAGGGTAACCAGATTGCCGGCACCTGGAAGCGTTCGAGCGAAATCACCACGCATTTGGCCATCTATCATTCGACCCCGGAAGCTATCAGTGTTTGCCACGCGCACCCGTGCCATGCCGGGGCCTTTGCGATTAAGGGATTGCAGCCGCCACCACGCCTGATTCCTGAGCTGGAGGTATTTGTCGGCACCGTGGCCATGGCGGAATACAAAACGCCAGGCTCACCGGAAATGGCTGAGGTGATTAAACCGCTGGCACCTAAGCACCAGTCGATCATTATGGGTAATCATGGCGTAATCACCTGGGGGAAATCGGTCGAGGATGCTTACTTTAAGATGGAGATCACCGATGCCTATTGCCGGACGGTCATCCTCGCCCAGCAAATCCCGGGAGGAACATCGATTCCATGCGAAAAATTGCCGGAACTCCTCAATATCAAAAAATCTTTAGGCCTGCCGGATGACCGTTATGACCTGAAACCGGCCGAACTTTGCTCGGTGGACCCCTGGACGGTCATGGGCGACCGGCCACAGGCCTGCGCAACTCCGGCGAGCGGTAACAATGCCCCGGTGCAGGCGACTAATGCCGAACTCGAGCAACTGGTCGATAAGTTGACGGCAGAAATCATGAAATCAATGAAATAGCCGCGAATGAAACGAAGCTTAGCGAATATGTTGATGAGATTATTTGGGAGACTTGCGGGCAATTAATAACCGGAAAATTTTTATATGAAAGTAACAATTATTGGAGGTGGTGGACGGGTTGGCAGTTGTGCGGCCTTTGCGATGCAGATGAGTGGTGTAGTGCGCGAGATGGTGATGCTCGATGCCAACGAGAAAGCTGCCGAAGGCGAGGCGCTCGACTTGTTGCATGGAGCAGCCTTTTGTGCTGACCAGGTCATCCGGGCCGGCAGCTACTCCGAGTGTGCCGATTCGGATATTATCCTGATCACAGCCGGCCTGCGACGCAAACCGGATGAGTCGCGGCTTGACCTGATCAACCGCAATGTTTCTTTATTCCGTC
>CAZHRP010000319.1:0-2067 GCA_964535055.1 uncultured Chthoniobacteraceae bacterium | reverse complement strand
GATTCGTGACTGATCGTGCTGTGGAACTGCACGGCGGTACCGGGTTACGGGTTATTTCCTGCCATTTGGGTGGCTCATCATCGATTGCCGCGGTGCGCGACGGGCACGCGATCAACTCGAGTTGGGGGATGACCGCGCAGAGCGGACTGCCGCAAAATAACCGGGTCGGTGACTTTGACGCCTTCGCGTTAATCCATTTGTTGAAGAATTGTGGCGTTTCGATGGACGAAGCGCTGAAGGTGCTCTCGACTGAATCCGGACTCAAAGGTATGGCCGGTACCGCCAGCGGTGATTTGCGCGATGTCAAGCAGGCCGCAGCATCCGGCAGCGAGCGGGCGCAGGTGGCGCTCGATGTATTTATCGCTTCGATCCGCAAGTTCATCGGCCAGTTTCTGGCAGAAATGAATGGTGCCGACATCCTCGTCTTCACCGCCGGGATTGCTGAAAATAACCCTGATCTGCGCGCTGCTGTCTGTGCCAACATGGACTACTGCGGGTTGCGGCTCGATGCAGCAGCCAACACCGCCGCAATCGCTCGCGAGGCAGTGGTCAGCGCACACGATTCGGCGGTAGAAGTACGGGTCATCCCGACCAATGAAGAAATTGTCATTGCCCGTAACGCCTGGGCCAAGCTCTCTGAACTCACACCTGTAACCACTAATTAACATTAACAAAGAAAGAAAAATACCATGTCCCAACAAGCAATAGGAATGATAGAAACCCGCGGGCTCGTAGCGTTAGTTGAAGCAACTGACGCCATGTTGAAATCTGCAAATGTCGAACTGACCGGCCCGATGACTCAGGTTGGTAACGCGCTGGTAACCGTTATCGTAGAAGGTGATGTCGCAGCGGTTAAAGCGGCTACCGAAGCCGGACGCTCCGCTGCCCAGAGCCTGGGCGAGATCGTCTCGGTCAATGTGATCGCTCGGCCTGACAGTGGATTATCGACCATCTTGCCGAAGCACGCATCGGTGTCGGGTAAATAGTTTAGGAGTATCCCGAAATGATACTCGCCATAGTCGAAGGTAATCTTGTCGCGACCAAAAAGAACGACAAGATCAACGGCAAAAAGCTGCTTTTTGTGCGACCGCTGGTAGTGAACAGCCCCGATGATAAGGAGCTACACGCCGGTAAGTCGACGCTGGTGGCAGTCGATGAACTCGGTGCCGGCGAAGGTGAAATTGTGCTGATCGCCCAAGGCAGTTCCGCACGTCTCGGCATGGCCGACAAAAACTCGCCGGTCGATGCGGTGGTCGTCGGCATTGTCGATACAGTCGATCTGGCAGGCCGGGAAATTTACTCAGCGAGTTAGGCGGTGCAGCAAAGCAGAAATCAATTACAATGGACGAAGCATTAGTAAAACAAGTAGTCACTGAGGTCCTGGGCAGGCTACAGAAGGAACAACGGTCTGCATTGCCATCGGCCTCCGGCAGCTTCGGGGTATACGACTCGATGGTGGATGCCGTGAACGCCGCGCATGCCTCATTTCTCAAACTTCAGGAAGCTGGAACGACGGCCCGCAAGCAGGCATTAGCTGTGATTCGCAGGATGTGCGTCGAGCATGCTGCAGAGTGGGGCAAGCTGGAGCTTGAAGAGACCAGGATCGGACGGCTCGACCATAAGATCGAGAAGCTGGCCATTTGTGGAGAGCTGGTGCCCGGCATCGAGTTTCTCGAGCGCCAGGCATTCTCCGGCGATTTCGGGCTGACCGTGATCGACTTTGCGCCGTGGGGGGTAGTTGGTGCGATCACGCCATCGACGCATAGCGTGCCAACGCTGACCGGTAATGCGATCAATATCATTGCTGCCGGTAATAGCGCAGTCTTCAATACCCACCCTGGTGCCAGCCAGTGTGCGGCGACTGCCATCCGGGCGTACAACGAAGCGATCTTTGCCGAGACCGGGATCAGCGATCTGCTGACCACAGTACGCAAGCCGACTCTCGATACTTTCAATGAAATGTGTTCGCACGAGCACGTCAAGTTGCTGTGCGTTACCGGCGGGCCGGCCGTCGTCAAAGCGGCCATGAAGACCGGCAAGCGCGCCATCTGCGCCGGTCCGGGTAAC
>CAZHRP010000318.1:1232-2071 GCA_964535055.1 uncultured Chthoniobacteraceae bacterium | reverse complement strand
CATGTGCTCGACCCCGACCAGCGGCCACCGGCGCTGGCCGAACATGTCGGACGGCGCCTGCTGCTGAAAGCCGCCGGGCGCTTGCGCGCAATGGACTATCAGGCCGCCGAGATGACACTCTCGGTACGCCTCGAGAATGGACTGCGCTACGAACATGGTGCCCGCTTCCCAGCCCTCTCCGATAGCATCAGCCTGCAGGAAGCCTTCTCTGGACTCTGGCGAATGCTGCTCGAAAAAACCCGCGACGCCAGGATCAAGAAAGTTAGCGTTACCCTGCACCGACTGTCACCGGCCAGCGCCAATATCCAGCTCGACCTGTTCGAGCAACCCGACGACCCGGCCGCACCGCCACCACACGCCCAGGCCCGCCGTGCCCGCGCCTCTAAAGCAATCGATGCCATCACTGAACGCTTCGGCCGCGATGCAGTCACCGTTGGCATCGTCCCCGGCCAGGGCAGCAGCTTCACCGGTACCAAGATCGCCTTCACCCGCATCCCGGAACGCTCCGAGTTCGACACCCGGCACTCTGCCACTCCACCCCGCAAAAAGAAGAAATCAACCTCTCACTGAGACACGGAGGACACAGAGATGAATGAAAATGAAATAAGTACTGAAATAATTAATTGTGCAATAGCTGTGCATCCGGAGCTTGGCCCGGGCTTGCTCAATTTTGGTGAGTCACTCATGCAAAAAGGAATTACTAGAACTATCAACGGACCTATTGATTCTAAGCAAAATTAATAATTACTCTGTGTTCTCCGTGCCTCCGTGAAAGAAAAAATCCAACGGAACGTTGGTGGTGGGACGACCGACGGGCTGGAAGTCTATCGAGAAACCAC
>CAZHRP010000318.1:0-1132 GCA_964535055.1 uncultured Chthoniobacteraceae bacterium | reverse complement strand
AGAACGCTGAAACAACTGCGGCGTTATTAAGTAGATCCAACGGAACGTTGGTGGGACGACCGACGGGCTGGAAGTCTATCGAGAAACCACAGAACGCTGAAACAACTGCGGCGTTATTAAGTAGATCCAACGGAACGTTGGTGGGGCGACCGACGGGATTTGAACCCGCAACAACCTGGACCACAACCAGGGGCTCTACCATTGAGCTACGGCCACCAGCTTAGCATCCGCGAGTGCTGACGCATTTTTCAGTTAAATATCACAGCGGCCAAAAATCAATGACATTTTTAGTGGGGATTGCCGAATTGACAAAATTGCTACATAAATGAATTAGCCAAGTGTTGCCATCGTCGTTACTATTGGCAAAATTTAATACATCCATCATGTTCATCATTACCTATCCCCGCGCTTTCCGGTTGGCATTATTTGCGTTGGCAGCACTGCTGACCAGTCAATCCTCAAACCTGCTGGCAGAAGATCCACCACTGATTACCATTCGCAAGGGTGATACAGTGAGTATCGCCATCCAGGGTTTCAACAGCCAGTCCGCTGGCCTACTGCGTGCCGCCCTGGAAGCATCGGGAGCAGTCCAGATCCGACCGGCCGGCGAAGCCAGCTACCTCGCAGGGGGCAGCATTGGCGGCGGCGTCAAAGGCCGACTAACCGACCGAAGCGGCAACACTGTGCTGTCCAAATCATACAGCGGTGGCCTGCGCAATGCGGTCCACGAGTATGCTGATGATATCATTGAGACCCTGACCGGCAAACCCGGCTTTGCCGGCAGCAAAATCGCATTCGTCTCAACCCGTAGTGGTCGCAAGGAAATTTACACCTGCGATTACGATGGCAGCAACGTCCAGCAACTGACCCGTGATAACGCCATCAGTGTTGCCCCTGCATTGAGCGCCGATGCCCGTAAGCTGGCTTACACCGGTTACCATAGTGGCTACGCAGATATTTATTTGATCGACCTGATCAGTGGTGCCCGCAAGCGCACGGTCAAATTTCCGGGAACTAACAGTGGTGCTTCTTTCTCACCTGATGGCCGTCGGATCGCCTGCACTGTCAGCAAGGATGGCAACCCTGAGCTGTACGTCGTTTCAGCCGGTGGCGGTGGTGGCAAGCGCTTAAC
>CAZHRP010000317.1:0-2072 GCA_964535055.1 uncultured Chthoniobacteraceae bacterium | reverse complement strand
GTGATGGTATTAAAGATCACCCCCTTGCCACCGGCCTTATCAGCACCCGCTGCCGACTCCTCGGCCAACTCATCGAGGTGCATATTACATGGCGTGACCATGCTCCAGGTCGAAGCAATCCCGACCTGCGATTTGGCAAAATCTTTGCGCTCAAACCCGACCGCATGCAGCATCGCGCGGCTGGCCGCCCGTTCGACCCCGTCGACGATCTGCGCACTATGCGCCCGCTCGAGTGACTTGCTTCCTTTTTTTGTTTTCTTCCGTGTGGAGGGTGTGCCTTTCATGCGCACATGATGCACCTTTAGCATCCCCTCATTCCAGCAAAATCAATTTCTGAGAAAAATGGACTGTAAGCCCGCCGCCGCTCTTTCATCTCCGCTGCGCTCCGAATGAAGCGAGCTATGGCGGGCAAGTAAAATCCTGATCGGCTAAAGCCGATGATTTTACTTGGAGGCGAGGGGAGTTGAACCCCTGTCCTAAATAACGTCATCTCGAATTTCTCCATGCTCAGCCGGCTATTAATTTAGGCGATAGGCTGGGAGCCGGCACCCCACCCGTCGCCGAGTAGCCACGAAATGAAGGTCATTGGCGGGCGCGGCCACCCCGTCCGCCAATTAGCCTGCTGTCGTCGCTCCCTTACCTAGCAGGCGTTGATAAGGAAACGTCACGGATCAATTAAGCCGCGAGTGCGAGTTCTTCGTTCTCTGCGTTTATTTTGTTTGATCGGCTTTTTACGAGGCCAACCGATCAACCTCGGCATGCTACCCGGGACTCAACTATCCAGTCGAAACCAGTACGCCCCCTTAAGTTGCTAATGTATAGTCCATCAAATAAGCGGCAGTTGCAAGCTGAGAATGCTTAAAGCATGTCTTGATCTACAGAAAAAAGTATAATACAGTTATCTGCATGAGTAAAGTAATGAGCTCAACGGAAGTTGTGCGGCACTTCGGTGATGTGCTGGCTGGCGTCAAGCACACGGGTGAAAGCGTTGTGGTGACAAAAGGTGACAAACCGGTGGCGCGATTAGCTCCTCTCAATCTGGGGCAGCGTGGTAAAGGCTCGGAAATTATGGCTGCATTAGCTCGCCTGCCACATGATCCTGAGTTTGCCGCTGACCTTGAGAAAGTAAACCTCAGCGACCGGCCACTAAATAATCCATGGGCTTAGTTCTTGATACCTCGGCGCTGATTACCATTGAAAGATCGGCAGGCTCCGAGCAGCCAGTATTGCTTGAGCCGGATACCAGTTATGTGCTTCCTGCCATTGTTTGGGCTGAAGCTCTGATAGGTGTGAGATTGGCAGCGGATGCGGCACGTGCCGCGCGCCGGATGGCGCGCCTGCAAGCAATCCGAATTGTTACCGGCATTGTTGACTTTAGCCCTGATATTGCCGAGCACTACGCGGATATCTACTATGAACTCTTCGGCACCGGCCGACCAATACCACAGAATGATATGGCGGTTGCTGCGACGGCACGCGCACTTGACTGTGGCGTCCTGGTAGGTCCTGCCGACGAAGCTCATTTTCGGCAAGTCAGCCAGCTGCAAGTCCATGTGTTGAAAAATGGGTAGCTCAAGCTTTTCTGACTCCTGCAGCCGAACAAATCTCTGCTATTCCCCAGCACACGGCCAGCCCGGGAGTGCTTGGGCTGATTCTACTCGCAGGGGGCGTCATGTTTTTTGTGCTCATCTTCAAACGTACATAAGAACCCAAATCGAATATCCTCCATACGCCTGAGATCCGCCTCAGGCGGATGGCTACAACCTACGTTCCGCTGGACTGCCCTTGAGATGTTGTAGCAGCCCCTGTCTCAGGGGCTCACTTCCCTGCGCAATCCATCCCGCTGGAGACAGGCGTCGCTACAACTGGTTGCCTTGCGTAGCTCAAGCGAAGCGGACACAACTACGCTTCGCACTCTTCTGTAATCAATCAGTGTCAATCGGTGTTTATCAGTGGTTTAGCAACCTGATCAGTTTACTCTGCTAAGTTTTCTGCTATCAAAACTCTATGTCACACACGAATGGCGCTAAGATAAGGGGACTTTGGGAGGATTTTCGACACCGATTTTTCTG
>CAZHRP010000316.1:0-2079 GCA_964535055.1 uncultured Chthoniobacteraceae bacterium | reverse complement strand
ATACCGAGTGCATGGAAATCTACTTTGACCACGAGAAACTCGATGTATATCAAGCCTCAATTGATTTTGTCAGCTCGGCGGACAAACTACTGGAACGGCTTCCGAAAAGCCTTGCCGTTACAAATCAACTGGACCGGGCTTCAACATCAATTCCTCTGAACCTTGCGGAAGGGAACGGGAAATTCACCAGTGCCGATCGTTGCAGGTTTTTTGGGTCGATAACAACGGAAAGTTGACTGGTTTTTTCAGCCGAGAGTTATTTATAAGCTAGACGAAATCGATTAGGATTAAGATTAAGATTGCCAGTGGGACACCCCGTGGCCTGATTCGGTTGTTGATAATCAATTACTTAGAGCCCTAATGACTGACTCAATCCTCTTTTGCCCGGATATAGCCGGTGAAGCCGCTGTGGTAATCGCGTGGAATTCGATCAGCATCTACGTCCAGACCTTTCCCAAAATTGGCCTTCTCAATAATCAAAAATTCATAGCCGTGGTATCTTTTCACCATCATCTTGACCGCACTACCTGAAGCATTGCTGATCAGCATGTCACCAGACCAGAAGTAACCGTTAAAATGGCGTGACTTGGATACCTTGCCATCTTTTTCCAGCACCAGGGTGTCTTTGGTTGCCTCGGTGTACATTTTGTCGCTATTGAGCTTCGGCTTCAGCCAATCTTCGACCTTCTGGTCGAGATCATGCGGGCCGGTCGGATTCGGCCAAATGGCCCATTTCCAGGTGCCAATGACTTTATCATTAGGTTGATGGCGGCCACTGTACCTGTACATGTCGGATTCCCTCCCAGTTATGAATGACTTTAAGGTCTCCTTGGGTACGCGGCGGATGAATTCTTCGCCATCAGGAACTTGACTGACAATCGCTCCGATTCGCGTACGGACGGTTGCCGCGCCATCACGCATTAGTGCCCCGGTATTGGGCTCGACCAGTTCCGTCGGGTATGCAGCATAAACTTGGGTAACTAATGGTGCGGCAAATTTCTTGACGTCCGCTTTGGCGGATTTCATGGCACCAAGAATGGCTTTGAGGGAATTGCGGGAAGATGCGTCGACAGTCATCGCGGCTGCGGCGTCAATGATTGCCGGAAGCACTACTCTGTAATCGTTACGCTCGGTGGCAATTTTGGCCAGCGTTTCCACCGCTGCAGTCTGAACCCAGTCGCTGTCATATTTCAAAAACTCAAGCAAACGGTCACGGTGCTTGCTAATAATTTTCTTATCGGCGCGCCCAAGTGCCTTGATCGCATACTCGGTGACCCACCACGATTCATTAGGATCCTGAATAATGCGTTCCACTTCGTCAAACATGTCATCGGTTAAGCGATTATCCGGGAGCGCTTGGCCCTTAAACATACCAGTAATGGCCACCAGGCCGGCATGCCGCAGGCGCGGGTCTTTTTCTTGCAACAGCGGCACCACCAAGTGATCCCACTCGCGCTGAACGACCCGGTTCATTGCTCCTTCGCGGTAGGCAATTTCCGGATGGTGGATATATTTCAAGATCTCTGCCTCGGTAAGGTTCGGGTCATCCCAAGCGTTTAAGCTTGGCACGGAAGTACTTTCAGCGACTGTTTCGTTCAACAGATCCTCCATCGTGAGACTGACTGCTGCACCACTCTTGGCTGGCTCCGGTGAGTTAAAGGCGTCGTCCGCTGCATTTCCCCAAGGTCGCTCGGGAAGCTGGAAAGTCTTGGCATACCTACTCCGTGGAGCACCCCAGATCTGCAGGGCCTTGCGCGGGTAGGTGTAGGTCAAGGCAAAATAAGTCCCCCAGGCGCGCTGCCCGGAAGCATCGGTCAGCGAGCGGTTATAACGGTCGTCCATTCCTTCAATCGCGATGCTGCCATCATGGCGGCGCGAAGAATCCATCATCCAGCGTCGGGTATCATGATAGGTGCGGTATGGGGGCGGGCGCTTTTCGCGCATCAGGGCCATCGCGCCATGGTGCCAGATTTCTCCCATGCCACCACCAGTATGGGCAGCATGAAACCAGTTCGTAGCATAGAATGCTTTGATGGCATTAGTGTCGCGGGCCTGCGCGTAGACCGATTGTTCGCCCTC
>CAZHRP010000315.1:0-2083 GCA_964535055.1 uncultured Chthoniobacteraceae bacterium | reverse complement strand
CGCGCTCGCTAAGGCTCGCTTGCTCATGGCAGGCCAACATTCGATTAGATTCGGCAGAATAAATGTAAAAACCGGTCACCTGTCATTTGCGCATCCTGCTAGAGTGTCGTAATCGTTTCGTCATTATGGCTGAAATGCAACAACTCTACGATTCTTACATCGACCATTTACTCGAGCATGGCAAACCGCCCGTCTCCGTGTATAAATTTTGTAAAGATAATGGCATTCAGGAAGCTGAATTTTTCAAGCAGGCCGCTTCGTTTGAGGCACTCGAATCAGAATTTTGGGCCAGCAAAGCGGACGAGCTGATCGGCAGTATTCAGTCTGGTGATGAGTGGGGCGGTTTCGACGCCCGTCAGCGCATGCTGACTTTCTTATTTGCACTCAGCGAACAGTTCCTTGGGATGCGCTCGCTGGTTTTGTTGCGTTTTGGGCATCTTAAACTGACTGCCCGCCCAAACTGGCTGGACGGCTGGCAGGATTCGGTGCGTGAATTTTGTAAGTCAGTAGTCGCCCATGGCAAGGAATCCGGGACTATCGCAGATCGCGGACGAATTTCGGAAAGCTACCCTGATGCATTGCTGCTGGCGACCCGCTCAATGATCGACTATTTTGTCAAGGATACTAGCAAAGGGTTCGAGCGCACCGATGCATACATCGAAAAATCAGTGGCACTCGCATTTGATTTGATGCAAACCCAGGCCATCGATTCCGCATTCGATTTGCTCCGGTTTCTGGCACCAAAATCATCATCCAGGGCAACTGGCAAAGACACCGGCAATTCGGAAAATTCTTAAGCAGGGGACAATTATCATGGCTGAACAGGAGCGCATCAAATCAAACCGCATTGACCGGGCAACAACACTGGTCGGTACAGGTGCTAAAGTCGGTGTCAATTACCTCAAGCATTACGGCAAAAAGTCGCTTGGTATTCCAACCACTAAAAATGATCTCGATAGCGCCAATGCCGATGATGTTTATAAAACATTCAGCGAGTTGAAGGGTGGACCGCTGAAATTGGCCCAGGTGCTAAGTATCGACCGCAATTTGTTACCACCTGCTTACGCAGCCAAATTTTCAGAAGCCCAGTACTCCGCCCCACCGCTCAGTTATCCGCTGGTCGTTAAAACATTCCGACGCGAATTTGGGGTGTCGCCAACCGACATGTTCGACAGTTTCACTCCAACAGCGGCTCACGGCGCATCTATCGGACAAGTCCATAAAGCGACCAAGGACGGCCACACTCACGCGGTCAAGGTACAATATCCCGGGGTAGCTGACAGCCTGCGTAGTGACCTGAGCATCGTCAAACCGATTGCCCTGCAAATCCTAGGCCTCAAAGAAGCCGATATCGCACCCTATTTGGCTGAAGTCGAAGCACGGTTAGCAGAGGAGACCAACTATGAATTAGAACTCGAACGTTCGCAGACTCTTTCGCACGCCTCTGATGGAATCCCGAATGTCAATTTCCCTAACTACTATCCGGAAATGTCATCCAAGCGGGTCCTGACCATGGACTGGATCGATGGCCAGACTTTGGACAAATTTGCCGATGGTAATCCCTCGCAAGAATCACGTGACCGCATCGGGCAGGCCTTGTGGGATTTTTACCATCACCAGATCCACACCCTGCTGATCTTTCATGCTGATCCGCATCCAGGTAACTTCCTGATCAAAGACGATCAATTGTTTGTGATTGATTTTGGCTGCACCAAGCAGCTTGACGAAGGATTTTATCGCAAGCACTTCCAGTTCCTCGATGAGTCGATTGCAACTGACCCGGAACGCCTTGAAGCGGCACTCGATGATGCTGCAATCCTGCTGCCCAGCGACAGCCGCGAGCAACGCGATGCTTTCATAGAAATTTGTAGCCACTCAATCGGTGTATTGGCAGCTCCGTTCCGGCAAGCAATCTTTGATTTCGGTAACCGCGAGTTCCTGGAGGCAATTTACGATACCGGTGAGCAGAACCGTAGAAGCGAAACCCTGCGCTCAATGCGTGGCTCGCGCGGGTCAGCTCACAGTATTTATGTCAATCGCGCCTACTTCGGGCTGTATACCCTGCTGGCGCGACTGGGTGCCC
>CAZHRP010000314.1:0-2100 GCA_964535055.1 uncultured Chthoniobacteraceae bacterium | reverse complement strand
AGCCACCGGTAACCCAGCCAGCGATTTCTGCCTGGCCACCACGATCAGCAGCGAGGATTTGCAACCATGAGCATGCATCTGGTACTGCTGGGGACCGGAACCCCGATTCCTGAACCGGCCCGCTCGGGCCCGGCCTTCGCGGTGGTCTGCGACGACCGTTCCTACCTGATCGACGCCGGCCCGGGAATCGTCAGGCGCGCGGTTGAGGCAGCCGAAAGCACCGGTCTACGGGCCTTGCTGCCGCCCTTGCTGGAGCGGGTCTTTATTACCCATTTGCACTCCGACCACACCGCCGGGCTGCCTGACCTGTTGCTGACCCCGTGGGTAGTTGGTCGGCGCAAACCACTCAAAGTCCACGGGCCACCCGGCACCCGCCGCATGCTGAAATGCCTGAGTGAAGCTTATGCCGAGGATATCGCAGTGCGGGTCGATGGCCTCGAGTCCAATGAGCCGACAGGTTCCGGCTGGGAGTGCCGCGAAATGCGCGCTGGACGCGTCTTCAGTGATGACTGCGTCAAGGTCAGCTCGTTTCGGGTTCACCACGGGTCATGGAAGTATTGCTACGGACTACGTTTCAAATCCGCCGACCGTACGATTGTTTTCTCCGCAGATACCGCCCCATTCAAAGGGTTGGCCAAGAAGATCGGACCCTGCGACGTACTGGTTCATGAGGTCTGCTCGGAAGCAGGGCTGGCGCGTCGACCACCAGAGCGCCAGGGCTACCATCGGTCTTTCCATACCAGCACCAGCGAACTGGCAGCCATCGCTAACGAGGTAAAGCCGGGATTACTGGTGCTCGTGCATCAATTGTTTTTCGGCCAGACGGAAGCGGAGCTGGTCGAAGAAGTAAGCGCATTGTACGATGGCCCGCTGATCTCCGGCCACGACCTGATGCTCATTTAGCTTACTATCAATTCCTGATTCACTAAATATCGCAATTTCATGAAACAATCAGTCCAGCATATTTCCAAGACGTCAGCCTTTAAGCTCGCGCTGCGACTCTTCCGCGATGGCAAGACTCAAGATGCTATCAAGTTGTTGGACAGCTGGCTGGCTAAGGAAGCTGGCCACCCGGAAGCCAGCTTCCTGCGCCAGCGAATTTATCTGACAACCCTCGAAACCGATGACAATCTGGAGCCCGCTATCCGCGAACTAGAAGCACTAGCGCGAAAGCTGCAACAGGTTCCAGTAGCTTTGGCAGCCACAGCCAGAGCCTGGCTGGAAGCTAACTTTATTGACGAGGCGATCCGTGTGGCCAAAGAAGCGCTCACTCTTTGTGAAGAAGAAGAAAAGCTGGAATTACTGCAGGTATTGGCCAGAGCGTATTTAATGAACGAGCAGTTTCGTGCTGCCCGTACTGTAATCGAAACAGGACTTGAAAAAGCGCCGGAGAATAGTGCTATGCTGATGCTGGCCGGATTGCTTAATCTGCAGACCAACCGCTTTGGTCAAGCGCATGAGTTCTTTTCCAAGCTGACAGAACTTGAGCCGGAAAACGTGTTTGGTTTGATGCGCTTGACCGCCAGCCAATTGCATCTGCAACAGTATGAGGAGGTGCTGGAAACCAGCAGCAAGGTACTGCAACTACACCCTAACGCGCCGCAGCCACATGCCCAGCGCGCAACTGCACTTTCACACCTCGGTCGCAAAGACGAAGCCTGGTCCGAAATCGAACCGCTGCTCAAAACTCATCCGGAGGCAATGCCGGTAGCCAACGCTTTCGGTACTTTGGCCAGCGGCACTGAGCGGGCCGAAGAAGCGCGCGACAGATTGCGCCAAATGTTGGACCGGGCACTTGCAAAAAGTGATGATCGCCGGGCCAGTTTTACATCCGAATTACATACCCTCGCAGGCCTGGAAGGGGAGCTCGGCAACTATGCAGAAGCCATCGAGTTGCTCGCCCAAGCGAAACAGGCTACCGATGATATTTCCAACCATGCCGGATTCATCTCGCTGGTAAAAAATTTAAGGGATGCAGCCGATTTTGTGGCTAAATCAAAATTCCCAAACCCTAACTTGCCAGATCCCCAGCCGGTGTTGGTCGTTGGCCTGCCACGCTCTGGAACCACCCTCACTGAACAGATCCTGGGTAATCATCCA
>CAZHRP010000313.1:0-2109 GCA_964535055.1 uncultured Chthoniobacteraceae bacterium | reverse complement strand
TTTATTGCAGATACGCAATCTTTGCAGGTGAGCTGCGATTCTGTCCTGTTTACTGATCATTAATAAAATTCGTTTTGCGATTGAAGCCGGTCGGCTGCCGCAGGATAATGCAGCCTTTTGCCGGTGACGGCAATTCTTCACTAACATGGCGAAAAAACTGACACCGATGATGGAGCAATACCAGCGCATCCGTCGTGGTCTGCCTGCCAATACCCTGCTCTTGTTCCGGCTTGGTGATTTCTATGAAATGTTCTTCGATGATGCCAACGAGGCGGCCGGAATCCTGAATGTCGCATTGACCAAGCGCAATGGCATACCGATGTGCGGTGTCCCCTACCACGCCGCCGAGGGGTACATCGCCAAGCTGATCCAGCACGGCGTCAAGGCCGCGATCTGCGAACAGGTCAGCACTCCGCAAGCTGGCAAAATCGTTGACCGGGAAATCACCCAGATTGTCAGCCCGGGTACTGTCAGCGATATCCACCTGCTCGATGATGCCAAACCCAATTTCCTGGCCAGCATCTGCCGGGATGGGGAAAAGTACGGCCTAGCCTGGCTCGATCTGAGTACCGGTAGCTTTCAGATAGCCGAGTTCGATTCGCTCGAAACTCTCGACTCAGAGATCGCCCGCATCGCACCAGCAGAATTGCTGATCCCGGATGATGACCAGCAATTAGCCCAACACCATCCCAAAGCAACAGTCTACGATTCCTACACCTACCTGCCCGAACAAGCTCAACTGCTACTCTGCGACCACTTTGCAGTCAATTCGCTGGATGGCTTCGGCTGTACCGATCACGCTCTGGCGGTAGCCTCTGCCGGTGCCGCCCTCCATTATGTCAGCCATCAATTGCGCCGCCAAACCGATCACATCCGCAGCCTGCGAGTCACCGCCAATGACAGCTACGTCGCACTTAGCCGCGCTACCTTGGAAAACCTCGACTTAGTAGATAATCGACGCGAGCAGACAGCCACTCTGCTCAAGGCACTCGACCGCACCATGACTCCGATGGGCGCTCGTACACTGCGCGACTGGCTGCTGCACCCGCTACGCGATCTTGCATCGATCGTGGCCCGTCATCAGGTAGTCGCCGAACTGTTGGCCCAGCCACGTACGCTGGCCGGGTTGCGTGAGCTGTTAAAAGAAGTCCGCGATATCGAACGCACTGTCAGTCGGCTCAGCCAGGGCTCCGGTAGCCCCCGGGACTTGCTGGCTCTGCAAACATCACTGGCCCAGTTGCCACAGGTTTGCAGCACGCTGGAACTCCTGACCAGCCCTGCCCCACCACCCCAAGGTAACCTGCAGGAGGAACCGCCAGCCCCGGCCAGTCTTGCCAAAGCCCTGCTGGAACAGATCCACCCACTCCCGCATCTCGTCGAAAAACTACAAGTAGCGCTGGTCGATGAACCACCCGCCACCTTCAAAGATGGCGGGGTCTTTCGTGACGGTTACCATGCCGAACTCGACGAACTGCGCCAGTGGTCGGGGGATGGCCGTGATTGGCTGGCCAAAATGCAGACTCGCGAAATCGAACGCACCGGCGTCAAGTCGCTCAAGATCAAATACAATGCAGTGTTCGGATATTTTATCGAAATCACCAAGGCCAATCTGGGTAATGTCCCGGACGATTACGTGCGCAAGCAGACGATGGCCAATGCCGAGCGCTTCATCACCCCGGAACTCAAAGAGATGGAAGGTAAAATCCTGCGCGCCGAGGAGGGTGCCCGCAACCTGGAACAACAGTTGTTTGCTGAACTGCGCACCTTCATCCTGAAGGATCTCGGACAACTGCAGCAGACCGCCTCAGCGCTGGCCGCACTCGATACTCTGGGTGCCTTCGCCGAAACCGCGCGCCTGTTCGACCACTGCCGCCCGCAAGTGGTTGCCGAACCGGTCCTCGAAATCCGCAACGGACGCCATCCCGTGCTCGACCAAAACCTGAGCGGAGAAAAGTTCGTTCCTAATGATACCAGCATCGACCCCGAAACTTGCCGCCTGCTCCTGATTACCGGACCGAACATGGCAGGCAAGTCGACCTATATCCGGCAGGTTGCATTGATCACGCTGATGGCCCAGGCCGGTGCCAACGTGCCGGCCGACTCCGCCCG
>CAZHRP010000312.1:0-2123 GCA_964535055.1 uncultured Chthoniobacteraceae bacterium | reverse complement strand
CCCTCCATCCTGCCCTGATCAGTTTTTTCAAAATTCTCCTTGATTATCTCTGATACTACTGACCCCTTTTTACGCGATCATTTTCATAGCGGTTAGAGCTGACCCTCGTCACCGACGCGCTTCATTTCATAAATCTCCCACGAGTCCGGCGTGACATCCAGCACCATGACCGCCCGCTCCAGTTCGAGAAAAAAGAATATACCGCCAGTGTCGCTGTCGAGCCGTGGCGCGTCGAAGGTATCGTCCAGCGTGCTGTAAATACTCTGCCCCGCGTAATCGGTCTGTTTGCCGCCCAGAAATACCATCAGGTGCTTTGACTGAGCCGGCAGCAGCTTACCACCACGTCGCTGCGAGCCGGTATCCTTGGCAAACGCCAGCTCCTGCGGCCGGTCGGTGACGACAATGCCAGCCTTGAACCAGGTGTAGACATAAATGCCCAGCGGTCCACCCTGAATCGAACGCAGCTTCCAGGCACCGGCAATCCTGCTCACAGGCGGCAACTCCTGGACTTTGGCCTCCAGGACTTCACGCGCAATGCGGATACCCTCAGCATGATATTGATCGCCACCCTCATCCGGCACCTCAGCCAGTGCTTGTTGCAGGTTCAATCGCCAATTTTCGATAGCGAACTTCTCTTCCTGATGCGCATAATCCCGCCACCAGGGGACTGAGCTATGGATTGCAGCATGCTGCGGAAAATATTCTTTAAGCTCAGCCGGCACACCATCCTTGAAGTAAAGTCGCTCCGGCTCGATCGCAACCGGCGTAGTGCCATAGCCCCACTGCCTGGTTTGTTCAGTGTTCGGCTGATAAGGAATACTGAGCAATTTGCGGAATTTGTCAGTGTGTAAAAAGACCAATTCCCCATGGACACCATCATCGGCCTGCAGTATCACGACCGGCTGACCGGGTACCAGCCAGCTCTGATCAATACGCCACTTACCAGGCGCTGGTTCAATCGGCGCGGATTGCCATCCTCCCTCCGGATGCGAGCTGACGACTTCACCTGCCAGGTATTGCCCGGTTTCTTCATCTTTGGAGATTTTGCTGTAAGTAATCAGCAATCCTTCCGGCCCGCCATAGAATGGTCGCTCGCCAGACGGCTCAGGCTCGTCTTCACCGTCCTGCGAGAAATATAGCATCTCCAGGGGGTAGCCGAACTCGCTCGGCTGCCACAGCCCGGCTATTTTTTCCGCCGCTGTCAATGCTGTGCTTGTTGCGATAGTCAATGCGATGAGTGAATAATATTTCATTGTTCTGATGTCGGCATGATCGGTTCTTTTGAATAATTGGTAAACGTCATCGACAACGCTTCGATCGCACGGTCGAGGTATTTTCCCTGGACAAAAGCTGCCGCATAGACTGGCACACCTTCGCGCTCTGCCAGGATCACCCGTCTGCCGGGGGATTTCTGCAGTTCCGCAATATGCATCAGCAGTCCTTTATTTTCGACCCGCTGCCAGTCCAATTGCTCACGCGCCGGCCCGCGCCAGTTCGCATCTTGTAAGTAGTGCGCCGCCAGCATCCGAAACTCCTGGCGGTCAGCAAATTTTTCCTTGCTGCCGACCGCTATCGCTTCGGCGATCTGCTGGTAGCCACCAATATTCCAGCTGCGCTTGCCATAAGTCATTAAAACTTCCATCGGCACCAGCCGGGTCGCGCCATTATCAGCAATGAAACGGCCCGGCATCGTCACCCAGCCGGCATCCGGCACCTTATGAGTCCGTTGTGCTGGCTGATTGCGCCCGGCCCCGCTTGCAACATGTACTAAGCCGAAGATGCCAATTGTTGTCACCAGCGCCACTCCAATCCAGGTGATATAGGTCATAAATATTTCTCAGCTAACTTTTGGAAAACAAAAATTTTTATAATGAAGTCAGGCAGCTATTTCAAGCTGGTTAATGCAACAATTTCTTCACATAAAGTGACTTTACACCAACTTTTTTCCGATAACAGCGCCATAGCACACTGTGCTAAAGACTGTTGAAAAATCCAGTGATGGAAAGCTGCGAGTCATTACTGCTAGGAAATCGCTTTTTTGGTTTACCGGGCCGCCATCCTGTCGGCGCCGGGGTTGGAGGGGGGTATTGGGGGAGGAAGGGGCCAAGGGTGCGGTTATGAGT
>CAZHRP010000311.1:0-2190 GCA_964535055.1 uncultured Chthoniobacteraceae bacterium | reverse complement strand
GTCTGCTCTTGCGTGCGACGAATCGTATGTCCCCGGGGCCAAGGGAAGGTTCATTCGGCAGAAATACAACTCGATTGGCTATCTGTTCGGTTCGCGCTAGATTGCCGCAGCGGGCGTTCTTCATTTCCGGAAGTTGATGCAGCGGCGCGTAGCTCGGGCAATCCTCGATGCCTTCGCTCCGTAACCACTCGCGGAATCCTGTTAATTCAATTGATGGATGCAGAATCGCGGCGCACTTGGTGTGGATCGATTCCTCGTGAAAGTCGACTGGCAGAAGCCCTTGGCAGCCGTTCAAGTGCTGGAGCAAGATCATCGTATTGCGCCGCCGCCGCTGAATCGCGTCCTCCAGTCTGTCAAGCTGCCGCATGGCAATCGTCGCGTCCAGATTGGTCATGGCGGCGGCGCGATGCTCCGGTTTCCCGTGATGGTCACGTCTGCGTTTTGGCAGAATCCGTCCCGCAATCAGACGAGCGCCAACAGTGTGTTTTCTTAACCAGCGGAAAAGCATGAACCGGATGGACTGGCAGAGTTTCGGAAAATACTTCTGATTTTCGAGACGCATACCTTGGATTCGCTCGAACACATCCGAATGGTTCGTCAGTATAACACCGCCACCCGTGGCCGTCATGCTTTTTCCAGGACCAAAGCTTCCAATACCGACATCACCAAAGGTACCCAGAAACCGCCCTCGAAGCGTTGACCCCAACGACTGGGCCGCATCGTCGATCAGGAAAACACCTTGTCGTCTGCAAAGCAGTTCGATCTCATCGACAGGCGCCGCTGACCCGAACAAATGGGCCACTATGACGGCCCGCGTTTCGGATGAGATGCATTCCGCGACGCAGTCGGCGCGAATATTCAGGTCGTTTCCGATATCGGCGAAAACGGGTCTGCAACCGACATTTACTACCGCCGATAACACGCTATGGCAGCAGTATGATGGAAGGATGACTTCGTCGCCTTTGCCGACTCCCAAAGCTCTCAGACTTATTTCTATGGCAGTTTGGCCCGAGTCCACTCCAGCGCAATACCGTTGGCCAAGCAGTTCACGCACGCGCTCTTCTATCCGGCCCACAGTACTGCCATGAATGACTTTGCCTGAAACTCCGCACCTGAGTATCGCGAATGCCTCGCCAAGCCCCCAAAACGGAACAACTAACGGAACGCGTGGGTGGAGTACATGCCACCATCTACGGATTTTCGCTGGCACTCGGCGAATCGCTGACGGCTTGGTCAATTTCGTTATCACTCTTTGCCTTGCACAGTCGTGTCGACTTCAAGCATATTGGCGTCCACAAAGAACTTGGTGGCCCAATTTGGGTATTGATACGGGCAATATCCCCCGTCTATCGGGAATGAGCCCTTGACGGCTCCTCGCGTCTCGGGCGGACTTTCCGCGGCTGTTGTTCTGCGCACGTATGCATTCCCCGCCCGCGCCGCCCGCAAGTACTGGCTCTTGCCGGTAAACCGGTAAAGCATCAGCCAGCAAATGGCGATCTGCACTGTGCCCGTCAAGCAAGACCAGCGAACTGTTGGACGCCACTGCCGGTCTAATCGACCCGCAAGATACCCGTCCTGGCCGATCGGCATGAGCAACCCATCTGCCGTCAGCATGGCCGCATCCAACAATCTTTGTTCCTTTGTGAGGCGGTAAGCTTCGATGATTCCTCGCAGGGTGTACCCGATGGTATGGGTAAGCGGCCGAGATGGGTCGGTCAAACAGGACTTGTCAAACCAGCCATTGGCGAGTTGGTATTTGAGAGCCCAATGGATGTTTGCCATGGCGGCGTCCGTATAGGACGAGTTGGAATCCACCTCTCCAGCTTCGAGCAGGCCCCATGCGGTATGAGTTTCGTAGACCTTGTCGCCGGGTCTGGTGAAGGGCGATGGATTTCGCCAACAGCCGTCGTAGTCCTGTGTGGCGACCAGCCAATTGGCAGCGCGACACAGAGTTTTCTGGTAGTCACCGAACTCGCGCACGCCTTCGGCCAGTCCCAGGAGGATTTGACCGGTGTTGAAAGTCACTGGGGCGATTTGCGAGGCACCAATGATTCCGCCTTGAAACGCTCCGTCGGGCAGTTGTATCGATTTCAGCCAATCCAGCATTCGCCGCGCTCGATCACGCATGTCTCCGTTGCCGCTGGCTTGAGCGTAGGCGAGCATGGTTGGGATAATGTAGCCCGTTGTTTC
>CAZHRP010000310.1:0-2191 GCA_964535055.1 uncultured Chthoniobacteraceae bacterium | reverse complement strand
AGCTCACAGCGAAATCCTGCGCCCGCCTTGTATCCAAGCATCTCACGCTGCGTCTGGCTACGAAGTTTGTGATTGATCCGGGCTAGTCGGGGGGGTGCCAAAAACCGTCTCGGCAGAAGTCAGCTTGCTTCAATGGTGTAGGACCACCCGATAATGGGCCTTGCCGGAGTGGACTCTTTCCATGGCTTCATTGATTTCTGAGAACTGAAACTTTTCGATTACTGGCTGCACCTCGTGCAACACTGCAAAGTCGAGCATCTTACGGATGGTATCGGGACTGCCTACCGGTGATCCTGATATTGATCGCTGGCCCATAATCAGGTTGAAGACCCCGATGTCGAGCGGTTCGAGTGTCGCTCCAACAAAATGCAGTCGTCCTTTGGGGCTTAAGGTGTTCAGATATTTGTTCCAGTCGAGCTTTACGTTGACGGTAGAAATTAGTAAATCGAAGCGACCTGCGGACTGCTCGATTTCTTTTTCATCACGGGAATTCAGGGTCTGGTGTGCTCCCATCTCGAGTGCTTCCTCACGTTTGGCGTCGCTGGAAGTAAAGGCGGTGACTCTGCAGCCCCAGGCATTCAGAAATTGCAGGGCCATGTGGCCGAGACCACCGATGCCGATAACAGCGACCTGGTCAGTCGGCTGAATATTATATTGAACCAGCGGGTTGAATACGGTAATGCCGCCACAAAATAATGGCCCGGCGGATTCCAGGTCGATCCCTTCCGGCAAGGGAATGGTAGCAGTGGCGGATGCGCGCACTTTATTTGCAAAGCCGCCATAGTGCCCGATAATTGTAGCCTCGGCACCGGCACATAGATTGTGGTTTCCGGTGCCGCACTGGGTGCATGCTTCACAGTATCCTGCGTGCCAGCCCAGTCCAACTGGCTGACCGGGTTGCAGATTGGTTACAGAACTACCAATGGCAGCTACTTTTCCAATTATTTCATGCCCACCCACGTAGGGGTACTGGGTCATGCCCCACTCGTTGTGGTGCATGCTGACGTCGCTGTGGCAGACGCCACAGTAATCGATATCAATTTCTACTTCGTGGGCGCTCAGTTCTCCGGGATCGTATTCAATTGGCTCTAATTTGCCTCCGGCTTCGGCTGCTGCGTATGCTTGGATCATTGTCTTTTATGTTTCAGACATGATGGTAGCTGACGCACCGGTAAATTGCAAACATCGACTCCATGATCTCACTGGACGGGAGTTGCAATCGCAGCTATCGGTAAACCAATGAGCAAGCTCGACGAAATAATAGAAGTAAAGCGTGGCGAAGTGGAGCAAATCCGGCCAAGGCTTCAGAAATTACGTGAACTGGCCTTGCAACGTGATGACATTCGACCATTCGCACTGGCTCTCGAACGTGGTGAGGGTGAACTGGGTTTGATTGCCGAGGTCAAGAAGGCTTCGCCGTCAGCGGGCATCATCAGCGAAGAATTTGATCCCGTCCAGATTGCCAGGGCATACGAGTCATCCGGTGCCCATGCGATCTCCGTCCTGACCGACGAGCAATTTTTTAAAGGCAGCCTGGACTTTCTGCGGGAAGTTCGTGAGGCGGTTTCGATACCGGTGTTGCGCAAGGATTTTATTATCGATGAAGTCCAAGTCTACGAAGCTGCGGCTGCCGGGGCTGATGCAATTTTGCTGATCGTCGCGGCTTTGCCAGCCGTGCGCCTGCTGGCTCTGATGGATGCTGCAGAGGCCTGCCAATTGGATGTGCTGGTCGAAGTTCATACCCTTGAGGAGATGGAGATCGCACTGGATGCCCAGCCGCGCATCATCGGCATCAATAACCGCAATCTGAAAACCTTCGAAGTCGATTTGAACACGACACAATTTCTCAGCGAAGAGGTTCCTGATGAAATCTTACTGGTCAGCGAGAGTGGGATACGTGATGGTGAACAGACTGCTCAGTTAATTAGCTGGGGGGTCGATGCGATTCTGGTCGGGGAGTCGCTGATGCGCGCCAATGATCTGGATGCTGCTATCAATGGCCTGCTGCACCCGCCGAAGCAAGCCGATGCCCGGGTGGTCGAACCGTAAAAATTGCTGCTTTATTGCATAGAATGCTTGATTGCTAACCCCGCCCGATCAGGGTGATCGCACTGCCTTATACCGTTTCCGAAGATATTTGAGTAAGTATCCTTTTCATAATCATGATCATAATCGTACTCGTAATCGTGAC
>CAZHRP010000309.1:717-2232 GCA_964535055.1 uncultured Chthoniobacteraceae bacterium | reverse complement strand
ATTTGTATACTGGCTGTCGGTCAGCACTGCTACCGCACCCACCATGTCACCGCGCGACAGATAACAACGCTGCCCGGGTTGCGCTGATGCAAGCGCTTTGGAAGACTCGTCCCACAACATCTCTACCACTCCACGCGAAACAATGTACAACGCATCAGAGTCATCACCATTGCGGTACAAGATATCCCCCTCTTCAAAATGTTGGGTTGCAGATAACTGGCCCAGTGTCCGTAATTCCACCGGTTTCAGTGTCGTGCAGAAGCTGAAAAAATCTCGACGCTTCATATTATCATTCTATTAATAGCATTCCTGATACCAAATTGTTCAGGAAGTATCGTTGGCAGGGATATTTTCATTAATTTGTCAAATTTTCACCCGTTTTTCGATAATCACTGTTCTAATTATATTTATTAGAAATTCCAACATATCATGCTGATGGGCTGCTGACAAAGAAATTCTCAACCTTGCACTGCCTTTAGCAACCGTAGGATATCGGATAGCCGGCAGATAAATTCCTTTGGCTCTGAGTATTTGAGCGGCTTCCACTGCAGCAGTTTCGTCCCCTACAATCACCGGGATAATTGGTGTTGGCGAGTTTTCAGGATTGCAGGCGAGTGACTGGCGCACGCTATCGATATGTTCGCGCAACCTTTGCAGCAGCCGCTCACCTTCCGCAGTCAGCAGCAATCCGATCGCTGCATTGGCAGCGGCTGCTACAGCAGGGGCAGGCGCGGTAGAATAAATGAATGGTCGTGCCCGGTTGATGAGCAACTCGATCAATTGCCTTGAGCCTGCCACAAATCCTCCTGAGGAACCCAGTGCCTTGCTCAGTGTTCCAAGGTGCACGGTGATCTGGTCAACTACTCCGAGTTCTGCGGCCAGTCCTTTGCCTTGCGGACCAATGGTGCCGGTTCCATGAGCTTCATCAACGAGTAGCATCGCCCCGGCAGCATTTACCAATTCAATTATTTCCTTCAATGGTGCGGTATCGCCATCCATGCCAAACACTGATTCAGTGATGACCAAAATCTGTCCTTTTGATGAGAGTTTATCACGCGCCCATTTAAGTAAGTGTTCCAGTTTGGCTAAATGATTGTGCGGGAATACGCGGATTGTTGCACCGCTTAACCGGGCACCATCCACCAGGCACGCATGCGAAAGCTTATCCATAATAACAACATCGTCCCGCCCTGCAAGCGTACACACAGCAGCTAACGCCGCGCTATATCCTGAGGAAAAAGTCAGTGCTGCCTCACACCCTTTGAACTTGGCAATGGTTTCCTCTAGTTCATGGTGCGGCTTCAAGCTGCCCGAGATCAGGCGCGAGGCACCACTGCCGGTCCCCCAATCGCGCACCGCCCTGGTCGCAGCTTCCGCCAGTATCGGGTGGGTAACCAGACCGAGGTAATCATTGGCTGAAAAGTTGGCATACTGCTGCCCGTCGATCAGCAGGGTAGTACCTTGTGGACTCTCGATCTCGCGCAGTTCTCTATACAGCGACTGGCTGTTTAGCTC
>CAZHRP010000309.1:0-707 GCA_964535055.1 uncultured Chthoniobacteraceae bacterium | reverse complement strand
CCGTTGGCTATTCATCGGACGGCTGCAGCACTGGCTTGCAGATTAAAGGAGGACTCATAGCTGGTTGCTTGTGCAGCTTGTTCCTGGGTACTATCTTTAATAACTCTGATTCCTAGACCCCATGCCAGAAAGTCGTGCGACGCATTCCATACTTCGTTGCGCGATGCACCCAGCAGTATGCAGATCAGCTGACGCTCACCGAAGACGCCACTCGAAACCAGGCAATAGCCAGCAGCTTTGGTATAACCTGTTTTCATGCCATCACAAAAATCACTGTTCAACATTACTTTGTTCGTATTCTTGAAGGTCTTGGTGCGCCCATCACTGTAGGTGAAGTCAAGTTCGCGCATGGCTACTATCTTCCGAATTAGCGAGTTGTAATACGCATGCACGGCAATCATGGACAGATCACGTGCCGAGGAGTACTGGCGTTCTGCAGTCAGTCCATGGGGGTTGACAAAATGCGAGTTGCGACAACCCAGTTTCCACGCCAGTTCATTCATGGCATTGGCAAATTCCTCGACCGATCCCGAATGGTCACGCGCCAGCGCCAGCGCTGCATCATTGGCACTCTTGATCAGCAATGCCTCCAGTAACTGCCGCCGACTGTAGGCATCGCCGGCTTTAAGCCACAGCTTGGACGGTTGCACTTTGGTATCCTGAGCAAGAATTTCGACCGGTTGATCAAGCTCGCCACGCCTGATCAC
>CAZHRP010000308.1:0-2238 GCA_964535055.1 uncultured Chthoniobacteraceae bacterium | reverse complement strand
GGCAATCGACACCGTCTATGATGATACTTTTGAGGATCCCCTGGCCGGCAAAAGCGAACGCTGGCTGCGCAAAGTCAACCGGCCGCTGCCAGGGGAATCCAAGAAATAAATTTCTCACACGAAGGCAGTAAGCCACTAAGGAAGAGATACACTGGCTAGCAAAACACCAGTTGAGCAATTTGCGGCATTAGCTGCGATCCCTTGCATCCAGCATGCCTTTCTGATCCGGACCCAGGGCATCGATGTGGATTGTGACAAAGACGAAGCCCTGCGCAGATTGGAAGTAAGCCATCGTGCGGCACTGGCTGAGTTGGGTCTATCTGATAAAAAACTGATGCTGTGCCAGCAGGTTCATGGCAAGAATGTTGTCGAAGTTGATGCTCACAGCGGTTCACCGGTAGCCGATTGCGATGGCCTGATCTCGAACGACCCTGCCATCCTGCTCGGCATCCATGTGGCCGACTGTTGCCCGGTTTACCTGGTCGACCCCATCCACCAGGCAATCGGGCTGGTTCATTCGGGGCGCAAAGGCACAGAACTTGGTATTACCGACCGGGCAATCGAGAGTATGGCGGAACACTTTGGCTCAGAACCACGGGAGATAGTAGCCCAGCTCGGCCCGTGCATTCGACCGCCTCACTATGAAGTGGATTTTGCCGCTGAAATTATGAACCAGTGCCGGCAGGCCGGAATCCGGTCGCTGCATGATTGTGACAAATGCACGGGCAGTGACCTGCAGGATTACTACTCCTACCGGATGGAGAAGGGCAAAACAGGCCGCATGCTGGCGGTGCTGGGATTATCGTAACGTACCAGTTGCCCGCGAATAGCGTGAATGAAACTATTTATTTTTCAGAAGAGAAGATGTCGAATGAATTGATTATTAGCTCATTCATAATTTGCAAGAGTCGGGTCATTCGCGGAAAAAACCATGCAGCGTCAGTTTGATCCAAACGAACCGGAATTAATGGATCGGCCCCAGCCGGTAAGCGATGAATTGCGCGAGGATCTTGCTTGCATCGAATGGCTTAACCGGACGTTCGGGGCATACTCTTTTTTGAAAAAGTTTTTGCAGACTCATTTTTCAGGGCTAACAAATTTGCGAATTCTGGACCTGGCCACGGGCTCTGGTGATTTGCCGCGACTGGCTGTCGATTGGGCCAGAAAGCGGGGGATCAGCATTCAAATCGACGCTCTGGATAGCCACCCAAGCACGCTGGCTATCGCCCGTGAACGATCCCATGACTATCCGGAAATTAAATATCACCAACATGATATCCGGGAAGCCTGGCCGCATCAAAACTACAACCTGGTAATGAGTTTTTTGGCCCTGCACCATTTTTCGAATGATCATGCGCTTACTGTGTTGCAACAGATGCGCTCGAATCATAATGCCCATTGCCTGGTGGTTGATCTCGAGCGCTCGCGGCCGGCAATTGTCGCAATTGATTTGCTGGCTGCAACCCTGCTGGCTTCCTCCATGAGTCGCCACGATGCCCGCCTGTCGATCCGGCGCGCATTCAATTACAATGAACTGGCAGAATTGGCAGTCACTGCCGGATGGCCACACCCACAACAGCGCAGAGTATTTTTGTTCCGTCAGGCAATTATCAAAAAGCCGGAGTAACTTTTTCACTATTCCTTGCAGCGCAGTAGTTAAGCGAAATGCAGATTGCTGGAATTGTGGTATACTACAGGTTGTTGACGGATCATCCAATTGATGCCTATGCCTAACCATGTTCCAACTGTTAAGGAATCCGATATTGCCAGAATTATCCAGCGCGATTACGGCAGCTACGACAGCCATGAAGTGTGGGCAATCCTGAAAGACTACCGTCAGCAATCATATCGCGTTTATTCTGCCGCTTTAAAGCAGGGCAATGGCGATCTTGATACTTTGCGCAAGATGATTGATAGGGCTAACCGGGACTTTCGTGACTTGCTTGGTAGCGCCGAATACCCCGAACAAATGCGCAGGGGATTCAACTCTGGCTACGATCCGGATGTCGCCACGCGCGACGAGCAACAATACCAGGATTGGTTCAACAGGTAATTGCTGTAATCAATCCACCATGGAATGTTTGCCGCTGATGACCGCGTCATTTTAATCGCTCTTAAAGGGAAGGCTTGAACTTCTGCGGGATTCAGGTTACATCTTAGGCTTATGGCGGGGTAGCCAAGTGGTAAGGCAGAGCTCTGCAAAAGCTCCATTCGCGGGTTCGATTCCCGCCCCCGCCT
>CAZHRP010000307.1:0-2239 GCA_964535055.1 uncultured Chthoniobacteraceae bacterium | reverse complement strand
GCAGCCGCGCGCACAGCAGATGCTCGCCGCAGAAGATGTAGAGCGGCAGGTAGCAATTCAGCAAGCCGCGTCAGCAACGCGAGGAAGACGTGGATCTCCGGGCTGAGAATGCCCGGCTCAAGCGCGAACTGAAACGAGCTGAGCAGGAGCGGAATATCCTATGCCCGCGCGACTGCACCAGCATGTGCTATGGTAAAAGCCAGTATGCCAAAAAAAGAGGGGGGATAGAGACATGCGTCTGGCGTTTCTAGTTCTGGGGATAGCGCTGGCTCATCCGGCTTAGTCTGCCGCTATCAACTACCTCACTGCAAGTCGCTCTGTCAGTGTTGATACGATTCACTGTCCTGGTTTCGGGAGCAGCATCGAGTCCGACGACTTACTCGATTTTAATGCCAGCGTCAGCAGCCCCAGCTCCCCCCAGCACCCATTCTTACAATTTTGTGGAGATAGAGTGAGTGCTTCGCAGGCCAGTAGTTTGGCAACTACAGGAATTGTCGTCGACAGCCACGTCTATTCGGGTTCGGCTGATTCAGAGGGTGGTGGTCCGGCAGTTTCACTCTTTGATGTGACCTTTACTGTTGCAAATTCGACATGGTTTCAGCTAAGCGGCCAGCGCATTTTTGAAACTGCTCTCGGCCCTAACTTTGTTGCCTCAGTCAATGAGGTCTTACTTGAGACCTCTGATGGTGACGAGATAGCGCTCGACTGGGGCGATTTTCTGGCTGAGGAAATATGGAACGGCGAAAGATCTACCAGGAACCTTGATACGCTTATCCAGCTGGAGCCGGGAGATTATCGGCTCGCCGTGATGTCACTTTGCACGTGGATGGCATTCTTATAGAGTATGAAGCATACGGTGAAAATACCACGCATTTTGTGATGGCAACTGCGGTTCCGGTGCCCGCAGCAGTTTGGCTATTTATGTCTGCGTTGTTCGCCGTTAGCTGTCTGCGCAGCGGTGGCAGAAATGGTGTGGGGCACAGGCGGCCAGGCAAAGCAGGGTGATGCAGGTAGAGATCAAGAATGAAATCCTGCAAGGCGGCAACGTCTAAGTCAGCTAGTTTTTGTTGGAGTTGGTCGATGTTCATAGCCGGTGTTGGCGTTTCAGTTTTCACCAAGCCGCTCATGCAATTGTTCTAGCTTATGCAGATAAAATCGCTCGCTCCAGAGCTGGAGGCTCTGCTGTTCGATGGGCTTTAAAAACCGCTCCACATCCGCAGCAGCATCCCGCCAATCAATCGATGACATTTTATCCCGCAAGGCATTGACCAGCCAGGTGCGATCCACCTTCACATCCTGCCCTTGCCAGGGCCCATACTGCACAAGCCTGTTCTTTAGCAATTCAATATTCGGCGTGATGCCCTGGGCGATGTACCAGTTAAAGTCATACCAGTCCCGTCCTTTGAGATAGGGACGGCATAACAGGGCATGCATTTTCAAGGCAAAATTACTGCCGAGGTCCTGATGACACACCTCATAGTCCACGGGGAAACTCAAATAGGTATATCCAAAACCTGAACCTGTCGGCGGGTTTGAATCAACTTCCAGTTTGATTGTCAGTTTCCTGCCGCGCTGCTGGTTGTAAAAACGTAGATTTAACTGATTCGCAATGGAGGTATCCTTAATCAGGGCGGCCTTTACGTTTCGATCCATGTGCTGCTTATCCAGCACTTCCGGCGCGATACCGAATTCTTCACAGGTCCCGGCAATATTTTCCAGATAGGGCTGCCAGTGAAATTCCGGGTTCGGTTCACGCAAAATAAAGTCGATATCCTCGGAGAAGCGGTTCAGGCCATGCAAAATGCGTAAGCTCGTTCCACCCTGAAAAGCCGCCACTTCAAAAAAACCGGCGCGCCACAGGGCGAACAGTACAATCTCCTGCACAATTTCCTTGAGCGCATTCTCTTCCTCAATCTGATTGGAGACGCGGTATTTGTCCAGGCGCTTTTGCATTAAATCAATCATAAGCCCAGTGACCCTTGCAGTTCCGCAAGGAACGTCTGCTCCCGTTTACCTTTGTATACGTCAGTCAATCTGGAAATATCCGACTCAGTGACGGTACGCAGTTGCTGCTCATGGATGCGCATGCCACTGGTTAAAAAATCCAGTCCTTGCCATTCGAGCTTGCGTAAATACATCAGATCCAGCAGAGCCCGCAACGGCTCGGCAACCAACGCCGCCTGCTGCTGCAGCTCATGCCTGGCAACTGACTGCAGGAAATAACCGGTATGAGTCGTCA
>CAZHRP010000306.1:0-2249 GCA_964535055.1 uncultured Chthoniobacteraceae bacterium | reverse complement strand
TGGATCAGTGACTCATACCGTGGCCTGCTGAGAGTAGGTTTTTGCGGGTGTCCAGGTGATCGAACAGCAGGCCGATGGCGATCTTTAAAGAATCGATTGACAAATGGGACCACTCAGTTAACGCTAAATTAACAGTCCAGTTACATGACCTGATAGATCCGATATATGTATAGCCAGCACGCCTTTGGCGATTTCGATCATGACAGCGTCCAATATCACTTCTATTGCGGTGACATCATGGGCGCTGGACGGCTGTTTTCCACCCGAACTCTAGAGCACGGATCGCTATGGATTTTCGATGGTGCGCAGTATCACGAACTTCAAAGTGTGACCGGAAAATTCCATGATAGGTCAGATAGGGCGTTCGAGGCCGATATCGGCCAAATCAGCCTCAGACAAAATGGCTCCACAATCACGATCCACCTCGAGGGCATGAATGGAAAAGACGACTTCAAGGTGGTGCTGACACCAGCGACGGAACTCCGGTGGAGCGACACAATCTCCCAAGTCATCCACCAGCCGGACATGGCGGTCGAACTGCATTGGAACGGACAGGTTCATGACGGGATTGGATACTGCAAACGCTACTCGTGGACGCCTGCACCAAACTATTGGGGCTACCGGTTCATCCAGGGATTTCTGGATGATGGCGCGATCAGCATCTGGACGGCAGAGGCCACGTTCGGCACCGGGAAATACGACTACTTCAGGATGCTCATGCCCGATGGGGACGTCATAACCACACCAGACGACATTTCATGTCACCGCCTTAATGGCGCCTTTGCGAAAACTTCCATTGGACCGGTAAATATCCAGCTTGAGGAGCTTTGTGTCTGGCAAGCGCCGTTGCGCTCGGAAAGAATGGATAGCCTGCTGCGGCAGCGGGCCTGCCGGATGACGGTCACAACCGACAATTGGCAAAAGCATGGCCTTGCGATCAATGAAACCTGTTACGGAACATTGGGATGACCAAGCAAGGCAGCAGGGACATCACCGAAAATAAGATCATCGAAGCATTGAGAGATCAAATGGCAATTCAGGGTTCCGAGGGATCGGCGTGAACGCGGTTGCGCGCCGTGCCGGCGTGTCCAAGGAATTGATATATCGCTACTTCGGCGGGGCTGAGCCTTTTCTCAAAACGATGATGCAGAAACAAGACTATTGTCCATCCGCAAGATATCTCAAAGGGACCACGGAAGGCGAATGCCCAAGGCAGCGGGTCCGTGACATGTTTCTCAAACAGATCGCGGTGCTCCTCAGTAACGACATTCTGCGCGAGATCAGCAGCTGGGAGCATTTTGACAACAATGAGTTGACCAACGAACCTACAATAGAATGCGAAGCGGCAAGCCTTGATTTTCTGGAGGGCTGCGGTATTGCGGCGGATGAGGACAGGGTTTCCCAGATTGCCTTGATGCTAGTGGTATGGCCGGAACGGAAGCGTCCCACCAGGCAACTTGCATACATTTTGAAAAATGAAAGAATTTCAAGCCCGGCGCGTGGCTCACCAAGGGTTCCTTCTGTTTGGGTCCCGCCACTAGCCGGCGTTCTCTACCTTACGATCCACTCGAACAGCGCTGACAGTTTCATGGGCATTCCGCTAAAATCCGAAGCTGGTTGGACACGGCTTGAAAATGCGATCGAAAGCATGTGCGCCACCACAATGAGGTAGACTGCCGGAGATTGACATATGGTTAAACATCAACGGATGGCCTTTCCTTGGAGGGTTAGATGACCGATTTGCTCGTGGCAATGCAGGACCTGATGTCGGTAGGCAATCTCGGTCTTTTATTGATGGGGTGTCTGCTGGCACTGGTTTTGGGTATCCTGCCGGGGCTGAGCAGCACCGAAGCAATGATCATTTTGCTTCCCTTCACTTTTTCGCTGGGCTTGAACGAGTCGATGGTTCTTTTGTCGGCGGCCTATGCGTCGGCTTTTGTAGGCGGGGCGCTGACTTCGATCATGTTTGGCATACCGGGCACGTCGACAGGCTTGGCCACGATGCTGGATGGACACCCTTTGCACAAGCAGGGTCGGACGATCTATGCGATCGCGGTCGCGTCATACGCCTCGGCCTTCGCAGGTCTATTTTCGCTCGGCATCGTTATTCTCTTGTTGCCCGTCATCGAACCGGTCAGCCTGTTGTTCGGTCCGGCCGAGTGGTTTGCCTTTGTGATACTCGGGCTTGTCGTGCTGGCGTTTTCCAGCGAGGATGGTTTCCTCCGGTGCCTCATCGCGGCGGGATTTGG
>CAZHRP010000305.1:0-2254 GCA_964535055.1 uncultured Chthoniobacteraceae bacterium | reverse complement strand
AGACTATAAAAATCCGCGCGTTTTGGCTGGTTCTAGCTGGTATGGTAGTTTTCCTGCTTGCAATTTTGATTGCTTCAGGACTGGCAAAACGTACGGCCGGACTTTTATCAGACCGTTCGTTATTCGCCCGACTGCAAATCTACACAGCTATCCCGGCGATGCTTCATGCTTCGCCGCAAGGCTGGAAATTTGGTAATGCAGCTGCCGCTCACGAAAACTGGTTTCAGCCTGCAGCTGACCCGCATACCTACAAGAATCTACTTAGCAGTCATGGGACATGGATGGTTGAAGGTGGCTGGCTGTTTTCTTTTGCATATATTGCCGCTCTAAGTTTAGCAGTCATCTGCTTGTTGCCTTTCTATCAGCATGACCGGAACTGGAGTTGTGTACCTGCAGCAGTAGTGACATGCAGCATGATAGCATCGTCATTCAGCCACTTGGCCCATAAACCATTAGTCGTTATTACTACTTTGGTAGCTGCGTGTCTTGCTGTACTTGCACTGCGCCAACGACCATTTCGTATCTGGCTCATAGTTGCCGTTTTTGGACTTACCTTTTCGGGAATTACTACAACATCTTTGCTACTGATTGGCTGGCAGTTGAATCAAAGTCCAGAGGTTAAGCAGACTGATTACGGGGTTTTATGTGGCGGGGATGGGAAGGAAATCGCTGTCATTGGCGATACTAATGTGCTTGGTAGTTTCCCCGGGAAGTCGATACGCCAGGCCGCAGCCCGGCAACCAGCTGGCCGTTGGTTATATATTTATAATGATTCCATTTATAAAGTCCCGATATTCTCGGTCGATACCATGATTTTGGCTGGAGATGTTGTCACTGACGATGTATTCAATCGCTTGTCTCAGTTAGAGCGCGTTATCTGGGTTAACCCGCCAGCTTATACACAAGAAATAGAAGACTTCTTAGTACGCAGTGATGGTATCGAAATCGTCTGGGGGGCCCTACGTTCTGACGCCAGTTTAGTTCCCTACCGACAGGCTTCCAAGCGCTTAGATCGAATGACACTGCGTATCGTTCCGAATAATGGATTATATGTAACGAAATTGTCACAGCTAATTGATTGATTATTGAAGTAGGAAAATGCTAAGGCTGCACACATGAAAATTTTATTGGCACTACTTAGCGTATTTTGCACGGCAACAGCGAGTCTAGCACAACCATGTCCGCCTGATGACCCTATTGTTTATGAAGGTGGAGAGTCGATGGGTGAGGACATTCATGATGCCGATGGCAGCAAAGAATCTAAAGACAACATCCGTACTGAAAAGACAGAACAACCAACCAATAGTAAGTAAGCACTCACAAAATAACTGGCAGTGACTGCACTTCGGGGGAGGTGAATAACTGCAGCGAAGCAGAAGCATGCTGCGACCCTGTGATGTGGTGATGAAGCCGGTAGCCAAGGAGCAACCGACATGATTAAGACATTCACAACTATTCTAATACTTATCCTTGCTGTGAGCAGCGGGATGAGTCGACCAGCGGACCTATCACAACCCAGGCAAGTCTTTGGCCCGACAGACCGCGAAGGCCACCTGCTGCTCAATTATGAAATCCGGGATGCCGATTTTGGCAACGGGATCAGAGTTCCGGTGCGTCTTACCTTTAACTCTGGCTCGAGCTACTCGCCATATGGCTGGCACGGATTCACTGTTGGTCTGTTGGAGGCAAAAGCGCTCAAGGTCTCCGACAGCATGTATGAGGTGAGCATGCTTTGTGGTAAGAAGATGTTTTTTGCCCAAGTGCAGCCAGCAGAATCAGATACCGTCTGGAAGTACGAGAATGGTGCGGAATTTTTCTGGAGCACTGATGGCGAATGGAAGGCTGAAGAAGACGGTGATGATTTGACCATCACGCGCTACGACGGCTGGCAACTCAAGTTTAGAGAGGGCTTGATCGAATCGGTGACCACTGATGGCGGGGATACACTGAATTGGAGCCGAACCGGTCAGGATAAGCTGGTCGACTCGATCAAGCTGGCAGGCTCCACGACTCCCGAGGTTACGGTCAGTTACAGTGGTAATAAAGTAGATAAGATTAAGATCAATGGTGATGACTACCCTGTCACTATCTACGCCCAGGGACTGACGGAGTTGGAGCTGCCGGACGGCAATAAATACACCTTTCAGTACCAGAATGCCCCAGCTACAACCCAGCCTGCGCCTGGGATCATCTCAGAGTTGACAGTAACCGATAACTACGGGGTGGATGAAAATTATAAGTGGGATCTGCAGAG
>CAZHRP010000304.1:0-2256 GCA_964535055.1 uncultured Chthoniobacteraceae bacterium | reverse complement strand
TCTTCGCCCCATTTTTCTTTATCTGGGTCTACCGCCTGCTAAAAAAAGAGACTGCTGTTAATAGCCACTAAACTCTGGGTTCATCGAATAGGTTCCCATGTGGGAGGCACTGGCCAGGATGTGACCCTGCATCGCATCGAGTGCCTGCTGACCGCTAAAGTCGGTGAAAAAGATGTCGTTTGCAGACAGTCCAAATCCAGCCAATGATGCCATCAATACCCGCTAGTATGCGCGGCACTTGCTGATCCTAAGACTAGTGTGACTCCGCAGCAGCAACCCTATCAATAGCAATTGAACTCATCGACACACTGTAGGAAAACAGGAATTTCCCACCTTCGGTTGCGTTGATGCTTGCAGCTTGTTTTTGCTTTTTTAGCACTCACAGACTATTCTCTCATATGCTTTCTAGATTAGGGGAAACTATCGGACACCGTCTGGTTATTCAGGCGATTCAGAGTAGAGCCATAGCTAACCCGGAGGTGTCTGGCGATGAAAGTTCGTAGCGGTGCTGAGGTCGTTGAAAACCTGTTGCCGGACGCTTCGCCGGGTAAATTGGAGGTAGCAGATGCCTCGACCGAAATCCGGCGCGTCGTGAAGCGCCTTCGAGCGATGCTGGTGCCGCATTTCGAAACCGCTGCACGCATGGAAATCGTCCTCGGAGCCGACGATCTGCGGGCGGTTATCGATGGCTTGATAGCTGATGCTGATGGCTACAACCCGGACCCGCATCTGCAGTGCCCGGAAGAATTACGACTGTACCTGCGGCGCACCATATTCGATGAACTGGCCGATGAACCGAGTAATATTCTGTACACCACCCGGGTCAACGACGAGGTAGTCCGTTACGAGGCTATGCCTGCCGACTTTTGGAAAAATTGCCTGCAAGCCTTGCGAGACAGACTCGAATGTTAGGAAAATAACTGACTGATTTTTTACTCGCGCAGAGGCGCAGAGGAATATTAACCACGAAGGGCACGAAGTTCACGAAGTGTTGATACGGTAAAGGCTTTGCCCTCCAGAGACGAGGCAGGGGAACGCTGGGGTGCACAGGGAGGTAAGTTGGCAGTAAACAGTGGTCAGTTTGCAGATAGAAAAAGTAACTGAACAAGAACCAGGAAGTTTCAACTTTGTCTCCAGCTTCTCTGTGACCTCATCGAGGATGTATTCAGAAATGAGCAGTTCATGCTCCGCGAGCACGTCCCGAAAAAGATCTGCGCACAGCCCGCGGGCGGCGAACGCACTGATCAGGACATTGGAATCAAGGACCAGCCTCACGAGATGGCGGCGAAGACATCGTCATCAGTCAGAAACCCTGCTTTGCCAGCTGCCGGGAGTGCCTGGCGGCGCAGCTCCTCGAAGGCGGTGAGCCGCAATTGCCGACGCAATGCTTCACGGGCTAAATCGCTGCGCGTCCGCCCGGTCTGGCCGCTGGCCGCGTCCAGCAGGCGCTGCAAATCATCATCCAGACGGATGGTCAGCGTTGCACTCATGTACGACAGTGTAGTACATGGCTACAGGTTGTCAATTATACTCCCGGCATCAGGCTTTATTAAACACGAAGTTGACGAAGAGTAGATACGTCAAAGGCTTTGCCCTCCAGGGACGAAGCAGGAGAACGCAGGGGCGCAGAGGGAGGTTAGTTGGCAGTAAGCAGTGGTCAGTTTGCAGAAAGAAAAGGCTACTCACCAAGAACCAGAAATTCTCAGCGTCTCAGCGCCTCTGCGGGAAACATCATTACTCTGTGGTCTCTGTGTCTCCGTGTGAGAAAAAAATCTATTAGGATTGCGAGTTAGTTAGGATGAGGGATGCGGTGGAGGATATTTACTGTGTACAGATTGTCTGGTCATGAGAGAATGGGGAGCCATGACCAGTGGGTATCTTATATTGGTAATTTGCAGTTATCTGATCGGCTCGGTGCCGGCAGGATATTTGGTGGGACGCGTTAACGGGGTAGATATTCGTCAGGCAGGCAGTGGCAACATTGGAGCGACTAATGTGTTCAGGGTCATTGGTAAAGGCTGGGGGATTTTTGTCTTCGTGGTCGATTTTTTAAAAGGGCTATTACCGGTAGTACTGATGCCGGCAGCAATCAATGATGCGACCGGTAGCGATTTGTCCGGCAGCATGCCTGGAATAGTAGCGGGATTGAGTGCTATATTAGGTCATAATTATCCATGCTGGCTTGGCTTTAAAGGGGGCAAGGGGATCGCGACATCCGCAGGCGTAATCATCGGCATCATGCCGTGGGTTGCCGGC
>CAZHRP010000303.1:0-2265 GCA_964535055.1 uncultured Chthoniobacteraceae bacterium | reverse complement strand
ATACTCCATTTCTTGGCACAACGATGAGGCCTGGCACCCGCTACCGAGAGCGCCCCTCCGATTCAGGTTGAGGTTTGTCGTCACCCTCCGACTTTGACTCGGAGCGGGTAGCGGGTTGCCCAGAGCCAGCTTGCACTACCTCTTGCGAATCCGGCAAGAAATCGAGGTCTCCAATCACTACATTAATCACGCCATTCTCAATTCTCCAGGTGCCCTTCTGAATGACAGACCCTCCGTATCCTCCCGCTAGTGAGGATGTTTCCGCCGTAACCTCCCCACCTGAACTCATTCTGAGTCTGCTGTTCGTAAGTGGCTGTCCGGGAGGTTTTAGACCGCTAATCTGCACTTCTTCTATTGCAGGTGTTACTACCTTCTGCTGTTTGCAGCCCATGATGAAAAAGGCGCACATGCAGACACCGGCGAGGCAGAATCCGAGGGAAATTGATTTCATGATTATTTTTTGCGCATCATTCACCCCAAGGAACTTAGCGACTGAGGGTTGGGTGGATGCGCATTACTTTGCATTTTCATAATCTCATAAGGGCCGCCAGGATTATACCCGTGTCGGCTAGCATATGCGATAATATTGAAGCCTTGTTGTCGAGTGTATGTCGCCGCATGGTTTCCCAGAGGAGCGATGCTCCGACAAGGAGGGCTATAGCCACGATCAACCAAGTGACAGTCAGGAATGAGACTAGTACAAGCGCATGGTATCCGGCAAAGAAAAAATGGCTCGCCCTGCTGCGCGAGCATAAAGGCGCCCAATGCGCCTGCTCGAGAAAAGGATGTACCAAGCCAAAATACGGAATCATGAGTATCAAAGAAACTCCTGAAAGCCCAAAACCTGCTAACCAAGTTGCAATAGGTGTTTCGGCAATCTCAGGCAACAGTACGTAGACAATTGGGCCAGCAGCGATGCTGGGTGCCGCAAAAAGTAACTCTTTACGGGTTATTCTGCGAGTCCAATTCGGCCACCTTTCTCGCAGCAAAAGAATCAGCGCGTGATACGAAAGAATGGCTAACCAACCGTTGCGTAGCCAGCACCAAAAGACCCCAACTGCAAAATAAGGCGCCAGCAATCTGAGAAAAGTCATCATTACTTTTTGCAGATCATCCAGCTCATCCAAGTTGGGAACGGAAGCCCGAATTTAAACAGGTGCGTTACCCGCAGTGGCTGGAGCGTCTTGTTCGCTGCTTGTCATCATTGGTTGCTGATCTCATAGTGTTTGGCAACCTGAGGAATGATCTGGGTTTGGATAATCCAGCGGAAAACGAAGAATGAAACCACTGATCCAAGGATAAATCCCATGATCCCGCTGACAATTTGAATCGTCTGGATGTCGAACCCGGATGCGCCAAGTATTGCTCCCAAAATAGCGCCTTGTATCGCCCCTACAACAGCACCAACAACAACAGCAATCAAGGTATAAAGGACGAAGCTCTTGAGGTATTTAATTTTAGGTATCGAGTTCATGGTGTTTCTTAGCGTGGCATGGTGAGCGGAAAGCTAAAGTAAAATCAGCAGGCAGCTGAGGCCGGACAGCTTTGCCGGATCGAGTAAACGCTGTTGCCGCCACTGATTTGTTAGCCATTTGTTTGAATGGATGTCAGCTTATCGATAGTCAGGTGCATTATGAGGGCAAGCAAGAATGGCGCAATAGCTACGCCAGTTGTCAAAACAATGATCTCTGTAATTCCGTCGGTACTGAGGGTGCCATGTGGAAGTAATCCGTCTAATCATGCGGGTAAGCCCGAGTAAAAGCTTGCACAGGCGAGCATCGTGCCAATCACTAAATGAATGATGATCCTTCCCTTGGCCCGCCTGAGCTGCCAGCGATAGTAGAGTGGGATAGTGATCAAAAATGCCGCCAAGTTGCAAAGCGTAAGCCAGAACAACACAAAGAGTGAAATCTGAAACAATCCGTTGCGGCCAAACTTCCAGTGCGGTTCAAAGCTAAGATATGCGTTGACAAAGGCGTAAATTGCACTCGGAACAAAAGTGGTCACAGCGACCGCCATCATCCCTATTAAAGCAGGTGACGGCCTTTGAGTATTGGGTTCCATTACTTGGCTAAGGCCCAATGGGACTCACGCACGCTAGCGCGTCGAGCCGACCGTCTTGTTATCCTTATTCGAATTTGGGGCAGCCAAAGGCATTACGATCCTCGTGAACGCACCGGCTCAGCAGTCCACGCAACGCACGATGAAGTTACGCAGTTCCATGATAGAACTCCAAGTATGTCAGGAAGCGTAGCGTGTATTTGA
>CAZHRP010000302.1:0-2289 GCA_964535055.1 uncultured Chthoniobacteraceae bacterium | reverse complement strand
TTGGCAGCCGGGCCGCAGGCGGTGCCGCAGCTGGCCGCCGGGCAAGCCCGGCTAAGCGAAGCAGATGCCCGCCTGGTCGTGCTCGAAGATCAAGCCCGGCCACAGCTCGATCTGACTGCCAGTTATGGCTATCGCGGGGTCGGACGTGATAGCGACGATGCGTTGGACGACCTGCGCTCGACCACACATCCCGAGTGGCTGGTCGGCTTTAACTTTAGCATTCCGCTATGGAATACCCTGGCCAAGGGTCGCGCCAGTGAAGCCCGAGCACAGCTGGATGTGGCACGCCAGGAGTATCAGCGAACCAAGCTGGATGTGTCACTGGCGATCGAGCAGGCATTTTATCAGTGCCAGCTGTCGGCCGAGCGACGCGATCTAGCGGAGCAACAGACCGCCGCCGCCGCCGAAGCTGTGCGTAGCGAACGACTCAAGCTGGTAGAAGGCCGCTCGCTGGCATCCATCGTTCAGGAGTTGCAGCGTGACTTGTTGTTTGCCCGCCTGCGAGAACTCGAAGCACTATTCAGCCTACAGTCGGCACTCATCGACTTGCGGGTTGCCAAGGGCACAATCGCTGAGCACTATGGCGTCGAGGTCGAGTCTGCTGAGTCGCTGGCAACCTACCGCCCGCGACCACAACTATCAAGTACCGGCAACGATGCCAAAACACAGCTTGCTCCAAGCACCGATGAACGCTCGCAAACAACCCGCAGAGACCAAGGTGCACCGCATCGCTAGCATTGCCGGAGCAGGAAGACTTTCCGACAACAAGATAACAAATCATGCAACGAATACTCAAGCAACTACACTGGCGTAACCAGTTATGTGTGTTGGCAGTAGGGCTCTTGCTCAGTGCTTCGACCGCGTCCGCTGACTATGATACGGTCGAGGCCCTGGTATTGCCCGCCAAACGCATCGAACTTGGTTCGCCAGTCGAAACCATCGTGCGCGATGTGCTGGTCGAGGAAGGTCAGCGGGTCAAGGCCGGCCAGGTGCTGGCAATCCTATTCAGTGAACAGGAAAAGTTAATGGCTGCACGTGCCGCCAAACAACTTGAGCAAGCCGAATTCATGTTCCGGGCTGACGAGCGGCTTGCGGAACAAAAGGCTGTCAGTCGCGAGGCCGCCATGGAAAGCCGCATCGAATTCGAGCTGGCTCAAATCCAGCGCGATCTGGCCGAAGCCAACATCGAAGAGAAAACCCTGCGCGCACCAGTTGACGGACAAATCATCCGTGTCGAACGCGACCCGGGTGAGACCATTGGTCGCTCGGAAGTTCTGATCGAGTTACTGGATTACAAGACAGTCAAAGTTCAGATGTATCTGCCTGGCAAACTGATCGGCAACCTGAGCAAGGGCGACCAACTCGCAGTTGACATCCCGCTCGCCGGGCTCCAACAGCTGCGCGCAGAAATTAGTTTTGTCGACCCGGTTATCGATGCCGGCAGCGGGTTGTTTCGCGCGATGGCAGAAATCCCCAACTCGGATTTCACCATCAAACCGGGTATGAATGCGCGAGTGAAGTTGCCTGAAAATTAATCTTCATGATCAATCCAACATCCAGTCGTCCATTGTGGAGCGTTCACCCCAGCCAACTAGCAGGCAGCCTGGCTGCGGTGCTAGTGTTTGGGTTGCTATCAGCGAGCGCCCGAGAGACAGCTGTCATGCCCGAACGTCCCGGCACACCGGCGGCATTGCTGGAAAAAATAGAAGCAGCCACCGCCGCGCTGGTGCGTGGGCCCGAACCGTCGTTGGACCGAGCCCGTGGCACGGCCGTATTTGTTGGTGATGGTCGCTTATTGACCGCCGGTCATGCAGTCGTCGACCAGGACAGCCAACCGCTTGATGATCTATGGGTGTTGCGCAATGTGGCCGATAAGGGATCACGTTTTTTTAAGGTGACCGTGGTACACGTCTTTGGCAATGGTGACAGCGGGCGCGACCTGGCACTGTTGCGAGTAACGGATGAGCAACAGCCCGCCGTGCCATTCCCTGAACTGCCCATCGGCGACGAACCTGAAACTGGTGCCCGGGTAATAACTGCGGGCTTCCCACTGGTTTTCGACAAAGTCTATCGCTGGCCGCTAATGCGCTACGGCTGGGTCGCCAGCAATCGCTATTACCTGCAGGAATCCAAGGTCATCGTGCTCGATATGACCTCGGTCGGTGGATTCTCGGGCGCACCGGTCGTCGACCTCCAAACTGGCTGCCTGATCGCCATCATTAAGGGTAAAGCCACCGGCGTGACCAACCTTGAAGCAGGGCTAAAGGCTGCATTTGCAGCTTTTGACGC
>CAZHRP010000301.1:2091-2332 GCA_964535055.1 uncultured Chthoniobacteraceae bacterium | reverse complement strand
GGATGAATTCGATCACCGCGGCCAGCTGCGTGTGCGCCATGCCCGAGTACCCGCAGGCCCGCGCTGACAGCAGGTGAACCAGCGGCCGCAGGCGCTTGCCGCCGGCGTTGATGATGTATTCGCCGATCTGGTTGACCAGCAGCACGTCGGATCTGAGCCGTTTCCGGATGAGCGCATCCATCGCCTGGCGGTCGCCGGCGGTCATCCCCATGATCTCGGCCAGCGAGTTGGGGGAAGTAAT
>CAZHRP010000301.1:326-2081 GCA_964535055.1 uncultured Chthoniobacteraceae bacterium | reverse complement strand
ATGAATGAAGATTATACGTTTCACGAGTCGTCGGGGCGCTGTCGTTTTCCAGCGCACGAATCGGCCGCGATCATGAAGCCCGGATAGGGGCTGAGCGGCTGATTCCGTGTGCTAGACTTTCACGCTCGAATTCATGACTTGTGAGCAAGCATTATGGCGCGCGGAATCAACAAGGTCATTCTGATCGGAAACCTGGGGGCGGACCCGGAAGTTCGCTACACGCCGGCCAATACTGCCGTCTGCAACATCAGCGTGGCGACCACGGACCAGTGGCGCGACAAGCAGACCGGAGAACAGCAGGAAAAGACCGAATGGCACCGGGTCGTGATGTTCAACCGGCTCGGCGAAATCGCCGGGGAGTATCTCAAGAAGGGCAGTCTGATCTATCTCGAAGGGCGCTTGAAGACCGATCGCTACGAAGATAAAGGCGAGACCAAATATTACACGAAAGTCAGTACACAATTGCACCACTGGCCTCGTATTCTCAACTGAGTTGGTGCTGGCATAACCTCCTAACAGCTATAAAAAAGCACCGGGCTGTAGCTCAGCCCGGTGCTTTTTTATTTTTTGAAAATTAGTTTTTCGCTACTAAAGTGGCAACTTACTTTTACGAGTTTGATTTAGCCAATTCAACCAATATCAAAGAGGCAAGGTTTTACTACTCGAAAAGCATGACGCATATTACTCTTTACTCATCCCGATAAATGCACCATGCCATGAGTGATAAAAGACCTGTCCATCATAGCCATTCACACTCAACATCCCGACAATCTGACTATCCTTTTCAAGATCGATGGTGTAGTAACCATAGAAGGGGGTAATCTCATGGCTAACAACCACACCCGGTTGGTACCTATCCAGATAATCCTGGGCATACTTTGCTGCATCTTCAGCACTGACCGGCATTTCGGCAGTTGCAGTTTGCGGCTGAGAATAGTTGCCCATCATGCTGCCACCGCCCATCATCCCGTAATCGCTGTGCATCCCATATTTCAGATTCCACATCATGTTGGGGCCATATTCCGGGTAAGCGGTCTTGGCTACCGGGTCAACCAGCAATTCAAAGGCGCCAATGCCTGTGCTTTTCTCGGTAATGATGGCGTAGGAATTGTTGGCGAAGACCATAATTTCCTTGATTGCCAGGTCATCATCTTTAAAGTAGGCCAGGTAATCCTGCACGGCCTTTTCTGTTTCTGCCACACTGAGCGGCTCAACATTGACCTGACCATCATAGCCATTGCCCATCATGTCACCAGGGCCATAACCCTGTCCGTTCCCAGGGGCATAGCCGTCCATCATCCCGCCCGGGCCGTAGCTGTTCCACCCCTGCATGCGATTGAAGAACATCCCGCCCAAGAACAGGCCAATGCCCAACACCAAAACGGCGGATACGATCAAAATTGTTTGAAGTGTCTTATTCATTCTTTCTCCTTGTAATGCGAGTATTTATATCTAAATTACACTTGTAGTTTAATCTTGCTCTATCAAGGATTGATAAAGCTTGTTTGAAGGTTTCAATAAGGTTGTTTTTAGGAGTCGACTGGCGCCCCGCATTGCGGACAATGTGCCCAGCCATCTTTTAAACCCGCACCGCAATGTAAACAAGTGCGCTTCGTCCCTTGATCTTCAGCCTGCTCCCGTTTTTCGGACGGGGGATTCTGGCTGAATAGATTCCCCTGCCGGTTGGAATTGATCAACCAGACCACCAGAGCTACGATACCCACAATCGGTAATACAATCACCAACAACATAGAC
>CAZHRP010000301.1:0-316 GCA_964535055.1 uncultured Chthoniobacteraceae bacterium | reverse complement strand
AACCAAATCCCATCATTTCAATACTCCTTTTTTATGCAAATAAAACAGTTCGTCGTAGCAATTGTGCGTTAATGGCTACAACGATTGTGCTGACCGACATTAGCAGCGCCCCCACTGCCGGGGAGAGCAGGATGCCCCAGGGCGCCAGCACGCCCGCAGCCAGTGGCAATGCGATGATGTTGTAGCCCGCCGCCCACCACAGGTTCTGGATCATCTTCCGGTAGGTGGCCTTGCTCAACGCCACGATCCGGGGCACATCCCGGGGGTCGCTCCGGACCAGCACCACGTCGCCGCTCTCCACGGCCACGTCGGTCCC
>CAZHRP010000300.1:0-2346 GCA_964535055.1 uncultured Chthoniobacteraceae bacterium | reverse complement strand
TCAGGGAAAAAAGCCTGTCATTGAATGACGCCCAGCGCATTGCCTTTATCCCGATATTTTTATTACAGGCCCTGCTGATGTTTGTGTTTGGTATGGCAAATGTTTCCGGTGGCATTACCCGCGAAGCCGATGAAGGGGTGATCGACTACCAGCGACTGATTCCGATGACGCCACTGGCTAAAGTGTTGGGGTACTTATTTGGCTTGCCGGTAAAGGAGTACTTTTTATTCCTGCTGACGTTTCCGTTTACGCTTTGGACGGTGATCGAAGGGCAAGTAGACTATCGGGTCTGGCTACCGCTATATCTTGCCTTTTTCAGCTCAACGATCCTGTATCATTTGACCGGCTTGCTGGCCGGCACGGTCATCAAGAACAGGCGTTGGGCATTCCTGGCATCAATGGGAATAGTCTTTTGCCTGTACACTGTCATTCCCTCGCTGTCGCAGTTGGGTATTAACTTTTTTCAATATTTGACCATACGACCAGTCATCGAAGAATGCTGGAGCTACTTCATTCCTGATATGGCAGGAACAGCAGTCCAGGTTTTGCGTAACCTGATGCCAACAGTGGGCTTTTTTGGCCTGAAGTTTCCCGCCTATCTATTTACCATATTTTCCCAGAGTGGATTAATTCTTGCCTTTATCATGATGTTGAGCCGCAACTGGCATCGCAAGGAATCACACCTGCTGGGAAAACTGTGGGCAGTGGGTTTATTTGCCTGGATCCAGTTATTGCTGGTTGGTAATGCATTACCGGCCGTCAATACCGGAGAATTATTTCCGAGCGTTAATCTTAGCGCCAGGTTGGGTAACTTTTTGCCGGAGGTTTCCGGTGCTGAAGCCACAATGATTTGTGGAGTTTACGGTTCGGTGACCATCCTGCTGCTCTACCTGTTTATTAATATGATAACTCCATCCCGGCATAAACAGATCACTGGCTGGCGACGTGCGGTAAAGCTCGGCCAGCAGCGCCTGCCATTTGAAGAAGAAGCTACGTCCGCATTGCCTGCAACTCTGATTATGGCAGCATTAGGAGCCACCGGCTGGTTTCTATTTGCGCGCGGAATCGTCGAGTCGATCTGGTTTCCCGGCCATGAGTTGGGGGTGACAATTTGGTTGGTGTGGCTACTCATTCTGGCTGCGAGCGGAGTATGTTTTCAGGCTTTACTCGAAGCATGCGGCAGAATTGCGTTGCTCTTCGCTGGCATCTTCATCGGGATAGTCCCAATTCTCAGTGCAGTCGTGGCTGGTGTCACTGGTGGTTGGGGCGAGACCCTCGGAATTTGGATGGCTGGTATGTCACCGGTCCTAATACCTGTCTTTGGGGCATTCACAGCACTCGATTTACACGTTATCGAACAGGTTCAATTTCTTGCGGCTCCGACGGTCTTCTGGTTTTCTCAACTTGTCTATTGCTTGCTGGCACTATGGCTGGCGATCCACTTGCGCAGTGCCCGCAAAGCGATCCGCAGTAAAGTCATTGCTGATGAGGAAGGCGCTGCGCCAGCGCTTAACGACTCCTCAGCTGAGCGAAATCAACAACCTGCCAGCTTGTAAGCGACGCTGCAGCATGAGCACGGACGAGCGCCAAAACGATTCCGCCGTAACCGCCTCGCCTTTGCTTTCAGCAAATCTTATCGCTGGCGCTCGGGGCGTAACTGTGCAGCTGCCAATCAATCATCGGAATGGGCTCAAACTCATCCAGGGATGTCATTAATTTTGACATCCACTACTCCTCAAGTAGACGGGTGCCGTTGAAAGACACAGACAGGCAGGGACTCTTCGATCATAGCACCGCTGGCAAAGTCACCGGCTTCGATGAAGAGGTATTCGGTTCCGTCGATGGTCTTGAGCGAGATCTTCAGAGCTTGGGAACGGCCCAAGTCGAGCAGGTAATCGCCGGAGTAATAAACGAGTTCTTCAGCTGTTCTGCCGTTCTCCTGGAAGTTGATGACGTCGTGCCAATGGCGTTTATGGCTCATTTTTGCATTCGGGTCGAATGTCTCACCATCGTTCAGAAGCCCCATTTGTTTCCAGGTACCTTGGACTTTATCGTTTGGCTTGAAGTTGCCAGTGAAGGAAAACATCTCAGCTTCATCCCCGGATTCCTGCCAGGCGGAGGTTTTCAGGGGGGTTACTTTCAGGGCTCTAAGGATTTCCTCCCGGCCGAATGTGGGAAGCTTCATTTTTTCCATCCAGAAAGACTGTTGGTTTTTGACCACTCCGCTCTTATGAAGTTTAAGGAATCCGGTTGCGGCAACAGTGACTGCTTCGCCGGTAAATTCCTTACGTAGCTCATCATCAAAAACGAAGCCCCAGGGTTTCGCGCCTTGGCGTTTGCCCACCC
>CAZHRP010000299.1:0-2359 GCA_964535055.1 uncultured Chthoniobacteraceae bacterium | reverse complement strand
CGCCTGCCTGGCAACAGTTGCAGTTCGGTCGCTGCAGGCATTGGCACCCACAGCTATGCAGTAACTGTCAGAACCAAGCTTGCTGCACAGCTCAGCGAGCACTTGCGGCAGCGCCTGCTCCTCGTTGCGGGCCGGAATAATGACCGCGATCACGCTAGCACTCCAATGCTTCCAGCAAACCGATCAACTCGCTAGTCGCGCACAAAATATGCAAATTTCCATTCCCCATCCACCTTTAAGAGCCCCGCCCGGTAATCCCGGTAAGGAACGGACGGATCCGCAAATTCCGGTGGCGATACCATAAAGTTACCATTGGACACGAAATCTTCATTCAGAATTAATATTAGTTCACTCCACAGGTTTTTCTCATCCCAGTATTGAAAAACACCGTCGCCTTCTTTCGGCGGATTCAGCTGGTAGCCGAAATTTGAGGTCATCAGCGAGGCCAGCTTGTGCATGTTGCGGCGCAACGCAGCTTCCCGCAAATCAACCAGAAACTCGTCGAGCGAGAGGTCGATCGTAGTTACCTGCGACTCGCTGGCATCTACTTCAGTATCAACATTGACCTCCGGCTCCCAGCGTGACTGCTGTTCCTGCTCATCGTTCGTACCGGTTGTTTTACAGCCGCTCATGCCACCCAGCAAAAGAACCAGTACAGTGGTGCATACAAGGGTACTATTTTTCATATTTTTATCTGCAACAATCGCAGAGGATGCCACTAAGATGCACACTCCGCAACTCCGGAATCCGCTGGCTTGCATGCTCAGCCGAGGCTGGCTAGATTAAACCTGATGAACAATGGCATTATTGAAGTGCGGGTGCGCGCAGTGGTACCAGGCGGCGGTGGCAGCGGAGTGTTCCTCTCCGATGGCAGCAAGTGCATCGTGATTTATGTGGATGCCTCTGTCGGTGCTGCTATTTCGATGTTCATGCAGGATATGCCCAAGGAACGTCCCCTCACCCACGACCTGATCGCCAACCTGCTGACTGCGTTGGGCGCCAAAGTCGAGCGGGTAGTGATCAACGATTTTAAAAATAAAACCTTTTTTGCCAGGCTGCTTCTCAGCGAGGAAAATGAATTGCACAAAAAGAAGGTGATCGAGTTGGATGCGCGCCCGAGTGATTCCATCGCCATGGCGATCCAGCAAAGCGCCCCGATCTATATCGACCGCAATGTCTGGGACCAGTCCGATGATATGACCGAGGTGCTCGAGCAGCTCGAGCTTGGCACCTACGGCCAGGACCAGGATGACGACGACAACCTGCTCGAAGAGGACGAGGAATAATCCTTGCCCGCTCCTAACCCGGATCAATCATAAACCCTCTATCGTAGTGCGGCGCAGACCCCGATGTAGTCGGGACTGCGACCAGCGTGAGGCATTGGCTCTACTGAGTGTAGATTTGCGCCCGCTATGGCTGGAATAATTCCTTACCGAAGCCATTACCAAACTTCACAGCCGTGGAGATTTCGTCCACCCAGGCAGCATCTGGCTTGGGCGATGGATCCTCCCACGAAACGGCCGGCGCATAACGCCGCTTGGTCGGCAGCTTGACCCCATCGATCTCCTCAAACTCAACTTCCATCAACAACGCATCTTCCATCCCAAAATCCATCACGGTAAACAGGAAGAAATCGACCAGCTTGGTCTCGCGGTTAATGTACAGCTGGTAATAGTCCTGCACATCACCGACACCAGGTTCAAAGCCGGCCTTGACCACATCATAGGTAATGTCGCCTTTCTGGTAGTCCCCGAGGTATTCGTAAGTCATGCCCGGATCCAGCAGCTTAAAAAACATCGCAAACCAATAGTAGTTGGTCTTGCGCAGGAAATCCGCACGCCTGACCATCATTTCATCAGCCAGCAGCTGACCGTCGATCTTTACCCAGGTCTTGCTGCCATCGTAGCCTTGGGTGATCGGATCGCTAACCTCAGGCGCCAGGTTATCGCTGGTCACGTATTCCGCCCACGACAGCTCACCATCGAAGACATATCGCTCAGTGGAGACATCCTTCTTCCCATCTTTAGTATAAGTGTACGTGTACTCCACATCCTTAAGCGGATAATGGGCATTCTTACCACCCACTGCCGCCACCGTCTCCGCAACCAATTTCTTCGGATCTGCAGCCAATGCTCCATCGCCAAAACACAACGCGCTAATGATAGTAGCAATTACGGCCAGTGATAATTTATTCATAGCCCCAACAATACCCAACACTCCCATATGTCAAATTCTCATCCCCACACCCAACGTGCCTTTGGATCTGCTTAGCTGCTTTTTGCAGCTATTTGAAACCTACAAATTGTCATTTAAGTCCTGGGAGGGTCATTGTCCTCAATGACTCAGTCAACGATCACCA
>CAZHRP010000298.1:0-2371 GCA_964535055.1 uncultured Chthoniobacteraceae bacterium | reverse complement strand
CTGATGCCAAAAAAGCTGGCTTCACGGTGCTCGAACGCCGCGACAAGGGCGTCTATGAAAGATTATAGTTCCGCGATCTCACTCTACTGACATCTCTGTCATTCGCACATGCAAGCACTCGATCTTGTCCATCTTATTAGCAGCATCCTGCTGCCGCTCCACCTGGCTTCTGATCTGAGCACTCCCGGAGGTTGGCACCTGGCCATGCTGGCAGGCTTGATTATCTTGAACGGCTTTTTTGTAGCATCAGAATTCGCGCTGGTCCTGGTGCGGGAATCACAACTCGACGAACTCGCCGAGGACGGCAGCAAAACAGCTCAGTTTGCCCGCCGCATGACTGGCAAGCTGGAAGTGTATTTGTCGGCTACCCAGCTCGGGATCACCATTAGCAGCTTGGCGCTGGGTTGGTTAGGCGAGCCATTTCTGGCTGCTGCACTCCATCCCGTATTGCAGGCAGCGGGGATTTCCTCCCCTGCCATCCTGCATGCCATTTCGCTGGTGACAGCATTCGGCCTGATTATTTTCCTGCATGTTGTACTTGGCGAGCTGGTGCCCAAGTCCCTGGCAACCCGCAAACCGGTTGCTACTACCCTGTTGCTCTGCCGCCCGCTGGCAATCTTCCATTTTCTGACCCGCCCGTTCGTCTGGCTGATGCACAAATCGTCCGAGCTGCTGCAAAAGTATATCTTCAGGATTAATCCAGCCGATGATTCCGAGATCGCCCACTCCGAAGAGGAACTGCGCCAGATTGTTGCGGAAACCGGCTCAACCGAAGAAGTCAGCCCGATCGGCAGGGAAATTCTGATCAATGCCCTGGATATGGGGCGGCGGGTCGCCCGCGATATCATGACTCCACGCGGACAGGTGATTTCACTCGACGTCGAGAGACCGTTCGACGAGTGCCTGGCAGAAGCTGTCAGCTCGAGGCACACCCGGTTCCCGGCCTGCCGCAAGCACCTCGATAATGCCATCGGCCTGATCCATATCAAAGACCTGCTGGCAGCAGTCCATAATGGTAACCGCGACTTGTCTCTCGTCACCAGGGAACTGATCCCGGTCCCGGAAATGATGCCGCTCGAAAAGTTGCTGAAGTTATTCCTCAACCGGCATGCCCACCTCGCCCTGGTAGTCGATGAATATGGCGGTACGGTCGGGATCGTCACCCTCGATAATGTGCTCGAGGAACTGGTCGGTGAGATCCACGACGAGTTCGATATGGATCAACCGGAGTTTATCCGGCTGAATGATGACGAATTCGTTGTCGCAGGGACCTTCGGTCTGCATGAGCTGGAGGAATTCTCAGAGCTGAGCGTAGAAAGCCCGGACGTCAGCACAGTCGGTGGCTACGTGGTCCACATTCTCGGCCATTTACCACAAACCGGTGAGTCAATCGAGATCGATAACTATCAGGTTACAGTCACCAATACCGATGGCAAAAGTATCGGTAAATTGCATTTCAAACGCCTGCACTCGACCGAAGATGACGATGACTCGACTGCCGCTGCCGAAAAGGATTCAGCAGATAAAAACTCAACTGGCAGTTGACAGTCATGCGATCTTAATTCGCTATCAGTCATGGGAACTTTCAGGTATCGACTTCTTGGTCTACCGGCAGTATTACTGCTCGGGCTCTTGCTCACCGCGGACTTTGCACAGGCCCGTGCCGACCGCGAACACCTGATCATTTCCGGCGGAGTCTCACTGATGAAATGGGAAAAGTACAAAAAAGAACCCCATGACCGCTGGTGGTTAAACTTCATCCGGGCCGCACGACTGCGTATCCAGGAAATCCAGCAGGAGTTCGGACCGCAAGCACGCATTACCTGGATGGTGTTCAAGCCGTCCTATAGCTCACGCATGCGCGAGGAACCCGAACCGATGTTCGATATCATCCGCTCCGTCCGCGACGCCTACGGCGTCAACCTGATCTACTTCGACCAGGGCCAGGATGTCGTCAATTACCTCAACAGCGGCAAGCCCCGCAGCCGGATCAAAATCCAGACTTTCGATTACTTCGGCCATTCCAACAAAGCCTGCTTCATGTTCGATTACAGCAACTACATCGATAGCGCTTCCAAGGCCTGGCTGCATGAAGATGAATTAAATAAAATCCGCCGCGGCATCTTTGCCCGTGATGCTAAGGTCGTCAGCTGGGGCTGCCATACCGGTGAAAGCTTCAGCCAGAAATGGCGCAAAGCCACCGGCGTGCCAATGCTCGGCGCGGTCGGCAAAACCCAGTACATGACCAACGAATTACCGGTCCTCTCGTCACCACGCGGCCGCTGGGCCCAGTAACAGCACTGCCGCGATCCTAACCCGGATCAGGTGCTGCTGGCGGTGGTGCCAGTGCCGGATCGTAGGCGGCACGTAG
>CAZHRP010000297.1:0-2371 GCA_964535055.1 uncultured Chthoniobacteraceae bacterium | reverse complement strand
TGCGCGCAGGATTGTCACCCGGGCAAAAAGTTGCTGCTGTGCGCGAGCTTGGTCAGACTGGCCGTAAAGTCGCTATGATCGGTGATGGCGTCAACGATGCGCCAAGCCTCGCGGCAGCATTTGTCTCGGTAGCCATGGGCGCGCGCGGTAGCGATAGTGCGCTGGAGCAGAGCGAGGTGATCTTGATGGAGGACCGGATCGAGAACTTTCTGGCCGCCCACAGCCTGAGCCGTGCCGCGCGCAGCGTCATCCGCCAAAATCTGGTGGTCGCCCTCGGCACGGTAGTCGTCATGGTGCTTAGCTCAATTGCCGGGCTGGTGCCACTATCACTCGGTGTTTTTGCCCACGAGGGCAGTACCGTTCTGGTTTGTCTCAACAGTCTGCGCCTGTTGTTCTTTAAAAAATAAATCAGCGGCCAATCACCTACTGTGGCCGTGCTTGCATGCTGGAGACTGCTTCAAAAATACTGGTCACGATCGAATAGACAACGACCCCGACCAGTAATGCAATGCAGGTTATGACCACCGGCTGGATCAACGCGGTAATCTGCTGGATGCGACGGTTCATTTCTTTTTCGTAGCGGGTCGCAGCTTTTTCCAAACTATTGGCAATATCGCCGGTCTGTTCCCCCACTCCGACCAAATCCACAAATACCTCGGGAAACCCGCCAACCCGCTTCATCGCCCGCGAGAAAGCTCCACCATCAGCTACGATATTGGCGATCCGCTCAATTTTTGCAGAATAGTACGTATTGCCTGATGCCTCCTGCATCAGCTTCAAACCGGAAAGCAAGGGCAGTCCGTTGCCGACCAGGTTGGAAAGTGTCTGGCAAAATTGGGCCAAAAAGCCGCAGCTGATAACCGGGCCAAATAATGGCAGCTGCAACTTGACTTGATCCCACCAGATCCGCCCGTCCGGCCGCCTGATCACCGCCATGAAACCAATAATGGCTAACACCAGGACAGCCAGCATTAGCCACCAGTAGGAACTCACAAAATTGCTGGTCCCAATCAGTATCTTGGTCAGCAATGGCAATTCCCGCTCCGATTTCTCAAATAACGCAATTAGCTGAGGCACCAGTACTGCCATAAATAGCACCAGCATCAGCAGCCCCGCCCCAACAATAAATGCCGGATAGATCAAGGCCTGGAAAATCTGTCCGCGTAAGTCTGCAATAATCGTCAGGTAGGATACCTGGCGTTTGAGAATTTTAGGCAGCGCACCACTCAACTCACCAGCCGCACATAAGCTGCAGTAAAGATCGCCAAAACTTGGACATGCTTGTTTGAGGGCTTCCGAAAACCCGGTGCCATCGCGAACTTTTTGTCGCAGTATCCCGGCCAGCGTTTTAATCCCGGACTTTTCCTGACGCTGTTCAATAATCCGCAAGGCCGACTCCAACTGCAAGCCGGCATCCAGCAGATCACTTAACTCCTCGGTAAAAAATATAATTTGCTGCTTGGAAAGCCTGATTTTAGTAATGGCCGGAGGATCGGCAGACGCGTCACCCGAGCGAGGGCTGCGCTGAGCTATTTTCTCCTCACCCAACTGGATCACGCTGACTGGCTGCAGCTTCTGTCGTTCCAACTGAATGATCGCATCCGCTTTGTTACGCGCTTCCAGTTCGCCACTGATTGTGCACCCATCGCGGTTGGCAGCCTTGTAACTGAAGACACTCACTCGTCCATCGCCTCCACATCCGAGACGGTCACTCGCAATACTTCTTCGACGGTGGTGTCTCCGGCGATCACTTTATTCCAACCGTCCTGACGCAGTGGCAGCATCCCTTCCGCGATCGCTACCGGGCGCAAGACCGTTCCCGGCTCACGGGCAGTTATCATCTCTTCGAGTCGCGGACTGAGGACACAAATTTCCATGATTGCCCGGCGCCCGGCATAACCGGTAAACCGGCAGCGTTCACAACCGACCGCCTTGCGAATTTTATCAGCATGCTGAACCGGAAAACCAATATCGGCCAGGTATTCAGTCTGATACTCAGCAGGTTCGCGGCAATGCGTACACAGCACCCTCACCAGGCGCTGCGCCAGAAAGGCTCGCACCGACGAACTGACCAGAAATGGTTCGACCCCCATATCCAGCAGGCGGGTAATCCCACCGATCGCGTCATTGGTATGCAGCGTACTAAATACAAGGTGTCCGGTCAGGGCCGCCCGAATGGCAATTTCAGTGGTCTCGAGATCACGCATCTCACCGACCATCACAACATTCGGGTCACCACGCAGAATACTGCGCAAGCCACCCGCAAAGGTCAGGTTGATTTCCGGGCGTACCGCAATCTGGATAACGCCCTCCAGCTTTTGCTCGACCGGATCCTCGATAGTCACAATCCGCCGGTCTTTGGTGTTCAGAA
>CAZHRP010000296.1:0-2382 GCA_964535055.1 uncultured Chthoniobacteraceae bacterium | reverse complement strand
AATTTCGCTATTCACAGTATGTACTCATACAGCTCACAGCGAAATCCTGCGCCCGGCAATCAATCACCCGGACATTACCGGCTGCCAACATGGTAGCAGCCTGCTCAACGTCAACTTCGACGTAATCCATGCTCTAATTGGTAACCTGAACCGGGGTACCGATCGAGACATTATTGAAAAACACCTGCGCCATGTGTTCCGGCATACGGATGCAGCCATGCGAAGCAGGAAAACCCGGCAGAAATCCGGCATGCAGGCCGACCCCACCATGAATCCTCATGAAATATGGCATCGGGGCACCCTCAAACTGAGTTCCGGGTGGCTTGGGATCTTTGCGCACATCAACATCACGTACCACCACAGTGCCATTACTGTCCACATAATCACCGTACAGGTTGGAGCGATGATCTGGGCTTTTCTGGGTAACCTTGAATGACCCGGTAGGAGTTTCATAACCCTCCCGACCAGTCGATAAACTGGACACTCCAACCAGTTGGCCGCCTTTGTAAAATCTTGCCTGCTGCTGGCCCAGACTGATCACCATCCGTGGCGACCCGCTAATTCCGTCACCATCCCAGAATGATACTGTATCCTGCAGTTTCTGCGGATTGGAGGCCACCAGTGTACCACCCCTGCCCAGATACAGTGTCGAGCGGTCGTTTAAGCGTGTATCATAGGTTGCACAACTGGCCAGCAATAGCGTTACCGCTACCATTGCAGTGCCTGCACCTGCCTTAAACACATTAGTTATTTTCATCGAGTAAACCTGTGAATCTTATATAAAATCTTATATCATAACAATCGAATTATCCAGATTGCCGTTTATCCGAGGTTCTGCTATCACGTAATTATTAAAAAATCAAGAGATGCCTACGTACGAATACGAATGTCAAAAGTGTAATGGTAAGTTCGAGTTCTTTCAGTCCATGAAAGACGAGCCCCTGACAACCTGTCCCGAAGCAAAATGTCTGCGCCCGAAGTGGGCAGAAGGCAAAGTTAAGCGCTTGCTCGGAACCGGGGCTGGACTGATCTTCAAAGGTTCCGGTTTCTACAGTACCGATTACCGCAGCGACAGTTACAAGGCGGCTGCTAAGAAGGAAACCGAAAAGCCCAAGAGTGAAACGCAGAGCACCAGCAAGCCCAAGCCGGATTCCAAACCCGCAACTCCAGCCAAAGATAAAGAATGAAAACCGATAAAATTACCTGCGTTGAATGCGGCTATTTAAATGAGCCTGAGCGCGTGTACTGCCACAACTGTGGCGCCAAGCTGGATCACTCACTGCTGCCGGCAAAAGCAAAAAAGAAACAGGCAACTAAAGTTGATCCCAAGAAGCTCAAGCAAAAATTAAAAGTTCGCACTCCGGTCTTCAAACCGCTGGCCATATGCCTGTTGGTGTCGCTTTTTCTGGCTACGCTTATTCTGGCGTTACAAGCTCCCGGAAACGCTCCTGAGCTGGACCCCGAACCACTGCTTAATACACCCGATATCGGTGGCGACCTAATTAACCTGACTACAGCCACCAGCAATACATTTGTCAGCTACACTGAGGAACAGGCAAACTCCTACATCAAAAGTGCGATTCGTACCAGCAACAAAAAAAAGGGCCCTTCGACTTTCGCTTATGTCGGATCCTACGTGGCATTTGATGACGGTCTCATCACACTCATGATGGTCGAATCTGTCTACGGGTACCCGATCTACATACACATAAGCATCAAACCGGAAAGTACCTCTGAGGGAATCAAAGCAACCACTGTCTCATGTGGATTCGGACGCTTGAAATTACCTGCGTTTGCCATTCCGGTAACTGATCTGTTCATGGGTAAGTTATGGAAGGCAGGTGAGCGCGATATCGAAAACCTCGGCAAAGTCACTGACATCAAGGTGGAACCAGACTTGATCACATTGGCTTACTCCCGATGAATTCCTGCCCGGCAGCAAAGTTCTGGCTGTGCGGTATCATAGGTCTGGGGATAGTCACACAGGCTGAATTACTGGCATTGGACGTCGGTGGCCGCAGTATCAGTTCGAGCGGTCAGTTTGTCGTCTATGCCGCCGAACCGATTCTCCGCATGAGTGCCAGCAGCGCCGCCGAAAGAATCAAAGAAAAAAATCATAAATTACTCGGCTGGCGAACGAGTGCCGAGCCTACCCCGATCGTCATCACCATGCGCCCGCGCCAGATTGGTGACACTCGAGCATTACCGGCTCACGTGAAACTGAAGCGCACGGTTGGCGGCCCTAAAGTGGACATCTTCATCTTTACCGGCCCGTCGGTGGTGCCGGTCGACTTTCACCAACTTGTTACACACGCAGTGCTGCTCGACGTTGCCTTGTCGGAACTCGGAGCAGCCCGCGAAGCCGCTGCCGCAGAATTAGTG
>CAZHRP010000295.1:0-2410 GCA_964535055.1 uncultured Chthoniobacteraceae bacterium | reverse complement strand
CCAGCTCGCAAAGGTCGTTTACTTCACCCCGATATGCCCCGCAAATGCCTGACCGCTCATCCTGCTGCGCTCAAACGCATCCAAAATAAGCTCCACCCTACGGTATTGTGCGTGACGCTTACGCAAAACTAAATCAGGATAGTCTATTAACTTAAATAATCATTTTAAGTATTACGCCGTACTTGTCCAGTAATGGACAGGATTTAAAATTTCAATCCCCTGGTAATAAGGGTTGCTGACATTTCTCATGGCCATAGCCATGAGGCAGTTGCCTTATTCCTCGACCGCCGCCATTTGCAGTTCGCCGGTAAGGTGGAGCAGGGCTGCAGGCACATTTTCGCCGACATAGGTGCGCTTTCCTCCCGCTCCTTCAGCTATTGTATGGTAACGCCAACCTCCATCACCGGTTTCCTCTGCCCGTACGATCCACTTGCGGTCTCCGCTGCCCAAGTCACCAACTACCCTGTCGATCTGTGCGGCCGCAATAAAAACTTCCGCCCGATTGGCCCCGAGAGTTTCCGCTGCGGCTGTGTGAAACTTAGCACCAAGTTCCGTGATTTTGGGGCTCAAATCAGGCAAAATAATTTCCAGTGAACCGTCCGGCATTTCCTCAATATTAGCAGCAGCCTTTTCGAGTTCGTGTACCTGTTCACGCAACTCTTGCCAGTTCGACTGCAGCCGCGCCTGCTCGGACTCGTCCAGCTGCAGATACTCCACCAAATCGCTTCCTTCAGAAAACAAGTCCTGATCCAGAGTCCTAACCTGTACGGCCTGGCTAATCGTCGAGATCAGCCCCGCTGGTATCACTACCAAAGAACCATGCTCTTGCCGTTCGCCAAGGCCGGATAACGCCTGTAGTGCTGGCTCTTCGGAATATCCAAGCGATTCAGATGCTGGCGAATTCGTACTAGACTCATCCTGTTCTGATCCGCGATCCGAATCTTTGGTGGCTACAGCGTCAGACGACTCTAGGTCGGCTAGACTAGACACACTAGCGTCAAGCACTGCAGTCATGTTGTTAGCATCTTTCCAGTTTCCCAATAGATAAAAACCACAAACCACACCGGTAACAAAGCACGTTATGCCAACAAGAATATATCTTACGGTCATATTCTAAGTATAAACCAACTAAACGCTGCGTGAAATAACCCGATTTACTCTAGTATCAGATAGCCCGCTTGTTCGGTGGTGTGGCTGCGCTCGCTATCGCCAAGGGTATCCTCGTCGACCCAGAGGGTTATTGAGGTTGCCGTCAGCGGGGTGGCTCCGGTGAGCACAGCAAACCCGCCATCGCCACCATCCATCGCAGCCAGACTGACTGCGGCGGCGCTGGCCGATGGCAGTCCGCTCAGGCTGTAGGTGTAACCGCTCGCCGAGTTATTCGGGCCCCGGACCGAATCGGCACCCAGTCCTGCAACCATATTAACCCCGTCCAGAGTACCGCTGCCGGACTCGATCACGATGTAGCCGATGATCTCGTCTGCACGGGTACCATTCGGGTCTTCACCGACATGCTTGCCGGTGTTCAGGTTTACGGCATCCGGCGGTGCCGTGCGCGAGCTACCCTGGCACCAGAACACCGACCAGTTGGCGTCGTTGGTACTCATCACCTGACCGACCACCACCGGGTTGTTGTAGGTTTGCTGGTAGCTGCGGGCTTCGGCCACCCAATTCTTTTTCCCGGCTGTGACCGTCGAGGTGTACTTGACCGCCTCCATGGTGACACCATCCTCGGCCAGCGTGTAAACCCCTTCCTCAACTGCAACAATCTGCACGTCGACTGCGACGCTGCCGGTCAGTCCATCGACCCGTTCGATCTGAACCTCGAAGCTGCTACCGCTGACATTGCGCAGGCGGGTGACCACCGGCGGATGGGTGCTGTCAGGCAGCACCGGAGTGGCGACAATCACCGCTGAGTTGTAGCTCTGGCCCAGATCAACTGCCGTCCAGCTGTCATTGCCCACCGCTGTCAGCGTCGAGCGGAACAGCTTGGAGATGGACGGCGCAGCAACAACCGTGATCTCAAGGCTGGCAGTTTCGCTGCCGCCGTTGCCGTCATTGACGCTCACCACGAATGTGTTCAGTCCCACGTCACTGCTCGCCGGAGTACCCGACAAACTGCCATTAGGCGCCACACTCAGCCAGGCCGGGCCGCTGACCTTGGCAAAGGCCAAAGTGTCACCTGCATTGGCATCACTGGCGTCGTCGGCCAATGTACTGCTGTAGGCAGTGTCCTCGTTAGCATCCACTTCGTTGACTGGGTTGGCTGCCCAAACCGGCGCCACATTGGCCTCATCTACCGTGATCGTGGTGTCATCTACAATCGCCGTAGCGGTATCGAGGGCGTTGCCCGCTACGTCGGTGAGCACCGCACCAGCATTAACCTGTAGTTGCAGCGTTCCGGCACTCG
>CAZHRP010000294.1:0-2528 GCA_964535055.1 uncultured Chthoniobacteraceae bacterium | reverse complement strand
CGACGACGCCAAGTTTGAGCAAGTCGGGTGCTGAGAGCTTGAGCGCCTCGGCGGCCTCGGGCGCATGCTTACGGTGTTTCCAGAGAATCGCTGCACAACCTTCAGGGCTGATCACTGAATAGTAGGCATTCTCGAGGATCAGGACGCTGTTGGCCACACCAATACCGAGGGCGCCGCCGGAACCACCTTCACCGATCACTACCGCCACAACCGGTACATCCAGGCTCATCATTTCACGCAGATTGACCGCAATCGATTCCGAGATATGCCGTTCTTCGGCCCCGATCCCCGGGTAGGCTCCGGGCGTATCGATCAATGTGACAACCGGCAGCTTGAATTTATTGGCCAGTTGCATCAGGCGCAATGCCTTGCGATAGCCTTCCGGGTGGGCGCAGCCAAAATTGCGCAGGATATTCTCTTTGGTATCGCGGCCTTTTTGCTGACCGACAACCACGCATTTATGGTGGCCGATAGTTGCCAACCCGCCGGGCATCGAACGGTCATCACCAAAACTTCGGTCGCCATGCAACTCATAAAAGCCGGAGAAACTGCGGGCCACATAGTCCAGCATAAACGGGCGCGCGGTATGGCGTGAAATTTGTACCCGCTGCCAGGCACTCAGGTTGCGGTAGATCTCAGCCTTCATTTCGGCCAGCTTACCGGTCATTTTCTGAACTTCCGGATCGAGGTCGATTTGCTGCGAATCAAGCTGCTTCTTCAGCTCGACAAGTTTTTTCTCAAGCTCGACGATTGGTTGCTCAAAGTCCAGTGGCGCTACATTCATGGTATTGCAATTTGCAGATTTATTACCGCCGGTAATCACTCCATAATGACTGTTGTGCTGTTGTTGACAATGGCAAACAACTCGCGCATTTCATCACTGGACAATTCGAGCCCCTGGCTGGGTGGCACCACATGCTCCGTTTCACCCGTGCCTGCCTGCTCGTAGATCGGGTAGCCGCCTTGCAACCTGATCCAGCGTGTACTGCCCAAAAATTCCGGGCTACCGAAGGCGACCCGCTCACCCTCTTTCCAGGCGACTTTTTCCAGCACGCTCTCGATCTTGACCCCGCCGGGCAGGTTAAATGCGCGCGGCCGGTAGCGTTTGAAAAAGACTCCGCCTTTATACAAATCGAGCAACTGCGCGCCATGGTTGATCCGCAGCTCAAATTCCGCCTGCGGCACCAGCAGGAGGTCGCCCACGCGCAACATCGTCGAGTCCAACCCATTGACCTTCATAATAAGTTCGGCGGTGGTGCCATGCTCTTGTGCAATCCCTGACAGGGTATCACCCGAAACCACGGTATATTGTTTTTTGTCAGGAGTGACCGCAGCCGAAAACAGGATATCCGCATTCACCTGGCCCAGCAGATCGATAGCTTCCTGGATAACCTCCGCCTCCGGATTGTTGCGAATATAATTGGTCAGAGCAATCTGAGCTTCACCCAACTTGCCCTTCTTAATCATCGCTTTAGCCGCGTTGAATTCTTCCAACGCTGCCACCTCAGCAGCTTGTTGCGCTGCCTGCTCTGCCTTGGCTGCTTCTTCGGCTGCCGCCTTTTCCGCTGCCAGATGTTCAGCCGCAACCCTCGGCTTCCAGTAAAATTGATAAGTTGCAAGCCCGGCACCTGCCAAGAGGGCCAGAATTACGATCAGTATTAAGAATTTGCGCATCATAGTAGAGTTGTTGAATAATAAAGTATGGATGCCACCACTCAACCAAGCAAGAAATGGCAGCTGCTTTTCTTGTGGAGCATGATCGGCAGCGGTGTGGCCGCCATACTCACTCCTGCGCTGGCGCTGGTAGGTACCATCACAGGCATGACTAGCACCTTCAAACACATGAGTGAATTCGGCCATGCCGATCCCGAAAAGCTGGCTGATGGCATCAGTTTTTCAATGCTGGATTTACCGATCGGGCTGGCACTAGCCATGCTTTTTAGTCTCGCCTTTATCATCTTCCTCGTCCTGTGGCTGGTCCAGCGTGATAAAAACATGCAGGTGTCTCAGCAACCCCCATCACTGCCAGCGCATAATCAACACCCGCCATTGACGTAAACGTGCGCTTGCTGCTCCACCACCAGCACACTTAGCAACTATATTTACCGGACCCGAACCACACTTGGCTTGCTCTTTATTCCGGTCTTGCTGACCGCAGTGATGGCCACTTCATCAGCCGGCTCAATGGAAAAATTGCGCATCCTGCCATCGAGGATTTTTGCCGACCAGGAATTCCCGGTGCGGGTTTGCAGGACCAGGAAGCGAGTCTTCGAATCGACTCCTGAAACCTGGCCGTCCAGTTTACCACCGTTTAATCCGGCGTTAAGCTCAGGTTGCCGTGGACTGCCGGAACCCAGCCACGGCGACTCCGGCACCAGTGCCGGACCCCGGTACACCTGTCCGGCCAGCAGCGCGCGCACCCCGCCTTTATTGTTTTTGAATGCTTCATTGCTCCACAGCAAATGACCACTGCCCGTTCCATCAAGACGCCTGAGCAACTTGACCTGGTTGGCTATTTCGCCAGCCTT
>CAZHRP010000293.1:340-2541 GCA_964535055.1 uncultured Chthoniobacteraceae bacterium | reverse complement strand
AAGCAGGCCTTGCCGTCGGTTTCACCGCTGGACAAAATCATTGTCGCATTTGCCGGGCCGTTGTTCAGTTTTGGGCTGGCATTTGTGTTTGCGGTGATCGTTTGGGTTGTCGGCAAGCCGGTGGCGCAGGGTGAGGCATCGACAACGATCGGTTATGTCGTCGAAGGTGGGCCTGCGGCGGAAGCTGGGTTACTGGCGGGGGATAAGATTCTGGCAGTTGACCGGGTTGGTGTTGAGCAATTTAGCGGCATGGATGACAGCATTACCTGGCAGGTGATCCGCAGTGAGGGGGAAACCATTCCATTTGAAATCGACCGCGACGGCGAGCGGATGGAAATTCAAGTATCTGCTGAATCGTCCGAGCAGGCAGGCTGGTGGAAGCGCAAAAAACTGCGGCAGGTACTTATATATCCTGAAACAACACCACTGATCGCAAAGATAGTTCCCGGCTCGGCAGAGCAACAAGCAGGCCTGCGCAAGTTTGATAAAATCATTGAGGCCAACGGTCAGCCGCTCTATCACTTTCTGACACTCTCGGAGATTCGAGCGGAAGCTGGCGATAATCCTGTCGAAATTCTGGTTGAGCGTGACGGTGAACAATTGACGATGGAACTGCCGCCACCGGCATTGGTAGCGGGATCGATTCTTGGCGGCAGCCCGGCTGCTTCTGCCGGACTGCAAGCTGGTGACCGAATCGTTGAGATTGACGGTCAGCCGGCAGTTTCGCGTGCCGGGATATCCAAAATTGTCAATTCCAGGCTTGGCCAGGAAACGGAGATCATAGTCGAACGGGCAGACAGCGAAACCAGGCAGAAAATAATGCTAACTCCGTTATTGGCTGAAAGTCCTGATGGCAGTCGCAAGCCGCTGATCGGGATTAACTGGCAGCAGGGAATTGAGTGGGAAGAGTGGGGGGTCAGTGGAGTTACCCATCCCGGCCCGATCACCCAGTTGCAGGACAGCCTAAGCACGATCACTAAAACACTGAGCGCAGTTTTTTCTGCCAACTCAGACGTGTCGCTGCAGCACCTGAGTGGCCCGATTGGAATCTTTTCCATCTACTACAGGATGTTTGAATCTGACGAAGGATGGCGTCTGGCCTTGTGGTTCAGTGTCGTCTTGAACGTCAATCTGGCGGTCTTGAATTTGCTGCCATTGCCGGTCCTGGATGGTGGCCATATTACCATCGCATTGATCGAATGGATTCGCCGGCGTCCGGTAAATATCAAGGTGCTGGAAATTGTGCAGAGCGGCTGTGCGTTACTGCTGATCGGGTTCATGCTGTACGTTACTTTCTACGATGTTGGTGACCATGTGGGCGGCCAGAATAACCTGAAGTTTGTTGAGCCAGAAGCTGCCGAGGTAGAGGCTGCACCAACCGCGGAACCATGAGTCTGACTACCGGGCAACCACTGAGCTACTGCGCTAGCCCGTATACTTACGCGCGCCGTCGAACGCGTGCTGTGATGGTTGGTAAGGTTGGGGTCGGTGGCGATAATCCGATCCGGGTGCAGTCGATGTTGACTTGTGACACGATGGACACGGAGCAATGCATTGCCGAAACGCTGGGTCTGGCGGAAGTCGGCTGCGAGATAGTGCGGATCACTGCGCCGACAGTCAAAGATGCGGCTAACCTCGAGCATATCGTGGCCGGGGTGCGAGCAACCGGTTGTGATGTGCCGATTGTTGCCGATATCCATTTCAAGCCGAAAGCGGCCCTCGAGGCTGCCAAATGGGTAGATAAGGTGCGTATCAATCCCGGCAACTATGCTGACTCCAAAAAATTTAAAGTTCGTGAATATACCGATGCCGAGTATGCGGCAGAAATCGAACGCATCCGCGAGCAGTTTGCGCCGTTGGTCGAGCTGTGTCAACAGCGCGGAATCGCCATGCGCATTGGTACCAATCATGGTTCGTTGAGCGACCGGATCATGAATCGCTATGGCGACACCCCGCTCGGGATGGTTGAGAGTGCCCTCGAGTTTGCGCGGATCGCCCGTGACATGGGATACCATGACTTTGTATTCTCGATGAAGTCGAGCAACCCAAAGGTTATGGTTAATGCTTACCGGTTGCTGGTTGCGCGATTGAACCAGGAGGGACCGGACTGGAACTACCCGATCCACTTGGGAGTTACCGAAGCAGGGGATGGCGAAGATGGCAGGATCAAGAGTGCGATCGGCATCGGTTCACTGCTAGAG
>CAZHRP010000293.1:0-330 GCA_964535055.1 uncultured Chthoniobacteraceae bacterium | reverse complement strand
GACCGAGGATGCGGTGCATGAAATTCCGGTGGCCAAGGCGCTGGTGGCCAAGTTTAACAACCATAGCAGCGAACTTGCTCAGCTGGACGATCAGCCACAACTTTCATTTGACCCATTTGTTTTTGAAAAGCGTGCCAGCGAGACGATTAACGGGTTGGATGTTGCGATTGGTGGCGAGGAGTTGGTGCGGGTTGCCATTACACGCGATCGATATGACAGGATTGCCCATAAGGTCGACCGCATGGGTGATTATCAGCCGGAGTTTGTCTATGAAGACAGCGAGGTGGTAGAAATTGATCCACTTGATGAGGGGACGTTAGCCGATGTCAA
>CAZHRP010000292.1:0-2541 GCA_964535055.1 uncultured Chthoniobacteraceae bacterium | reverse complement strand
CCTGGCTTCCTGCAGACGCGGCTGAAAATCCAGATGCCATCCCGATTCCAGCGAGCCGCCGAGCTGGCCGGTCACAAAGAGCAGATCCCCATTACTGCCACCGCTACGCAAGACCGGGCGGTAGCTAATCTCGCCAAGCATGGCCAACGACAGAAACCCAGCCCCAGCCGCTCTGGTAGTTTCGCCCCCGACAATTGATACTCCGAGCTGAGCGGCCACCCCGCGCATCCCGCGGTAGGCTTCCAATAACCAGGTGGTACTCACTATCCCCCCGAGCCCTGCGGTCACCAGCAATGGCCCCGGCGCACCAGCCATCGCCGCGATATCACTCAACACCCTGGCCAGTGCCTTGCGTCCAACTTTTTCCGCCGGGCAAATCTGATCAAAATGAACACCCTCAAACACACAATCGGTTTTTAATAAAAAGCTACTCCCGGCACGTGTTACTACCGCACAGTCATCCCCCGGGCCAACGATCACATCTTCGCCCAGCGGCATCAACGGCCGCAATTGTGCCACCAGTTGGTCTTCCGGATTCAAGCTCATAGCAGGTCACCCGGTAACAGTATCAACATTGCTACAGACACGGAATTAAACAACGCATGCATGGCCATTGGTAGCAGTAAGTTGCCACTCCACTCGTAGGCGATGACCAGGCAAATCGATAACAATAGGAAGACTCCAAGGCTGGGTAGATGCACGTGCACTAAAGCAAATACTGCACCGCTCATCAGCATCGCAGGCCACATCCCAAAGCGCGCCTTTAGGCTGCCATATACATAACCACGAAAAATGAACTCTTCAGTTACCGGTGCCACCAGCACCGCCAAGATTATGACCAGAAACCGTGTGCCGGAATCATTACTACTGAGGAAAAATTCCACGATTCCCTGTGCCTGTGTTTGCTCACCAACCATCACCTGACCGGCACCAGCTGCCAAAGCCAGCAGCGGATACGCAGCCAGCAAAAATCCCGCCGCTGCCAGTAACAATTTGCCCAGGCCCATACCATCAAGGCCAAATAGTCGTGTGAGGTTGACACCCCTCATCAACAGGTAGGCTGTCAGCATTATTACTAACAACAGGTAAATCATCATACTTATGACAATTGCTTCCACATTGATCGCATCCCGTGCAACTTCACTGTCGGTGAAATAAACCGGCAACGTGAACAACAAAAACCATCCGACAATTATCAGTGAAACTATAAGATCCTTGGTGCCGAAGAATTCCACCTCGAACTTACCGCGGTCCCCGGCGACCAGCCGGTATTTGCGCAAATAGAATCGCGTCGACCAGATCCCCAGGACGGCAATAATCAATCCGGCTACGATGAATCCGGTAATCGAATCAGCTGCTGGCCCGTCCATCCGAGCACTCAGGGAGCGTAAATTCCGGGCAGATAATACAACTTGCCACTCTCCAGCTTGGGTAGTCGGCCACCCAGTAAATCCACCTCGACCGTAGTACTGCTCTCGCCAAAGAGCCTGAGCAGGTTGCCCAGGCTGACCGGTACCGTGTAACGCACTACCTCGGCCCCTTCCAGTCCCGCCAACTCGCGCGCTTTGGTGTAGGCATCCTCGATGTAGCCCACGCCGTCGATTAATTTGGCTTCCAACGCATCTGCCCCGGAAACAATCCGTCCATCTGCCACCCCATTGACCAGGCTGTCTTTAGGCAGCTCGCGCTCTTCGGCCACAATCCCCACAAATCGGTCGTAGGTCTGCATGACCAGCGCTTGAATATATTGCTTCTCTTCTTCAGTCATCTCGCGGGCACCGCTCAAAATATCTTTAAACTTGCCGCTCTTGAAGACGATCGAATCCAGCCCGACCTTGCCGAACATATCCTGGTAATTCAATGTTTGAATAATCACACCGATGCTACCGGTGATAGTAGTCGGGTTGGCCATCAGGTAACGCCCGCCACAGGCCGCATAATAACCACCGGAAGCCGCAACCGAATTCATGTAGATAACCACGGGCTTCACTTCATCCAGTTGCGCAATCGCATTATAAATCACATCCGAAGCAGTCACCTCACCACCCGGAGAATCAATGTTCAAAACCACCGCCGAAACCTTGTCATCATCCCTGGCCTGCTGCAGCGCAATTTTCAAGTCGTCCACCATCGAATCAGTGTAAATCCCACCGGAACGACTCGAAATAATTCCGGTCAGGTCGATCTGCACGATCTTACCATCACCAAACCCGCTCTGGATCCGGGATTCTGCAAATTTGAAGCTCCGCGCCGATGATGTGATCGATGCACCACTGCCGCCGCTAACCCCGGATAAGGCGACCATCAGCAAAATCACATTGCCCAGAAGACTGCCGCACAATGCCAAAAATAATACCACCCCGATACACCCTTGCTTGTCTTTCTTCATAAGTATCAACAACCTGCCGCAATTCAACACGCAAAACAAGCAGGATTTCCCAGCCACCACCAGACACAGAAAATTTTAGCTGAATTTATTTGCAAGAACCCCCCGAATCTGCGATAAAAACAGGCTCTAATCTCATTTTCCAGCGGCTCGGT
>CAZHRP010000291.1:0-2555 GCA_964535055.1 uncultured Chthoniobacteraceae bacterium | reverse complement strand
AGCATGGCGGCCAGGTATTCAGGCGCGGGTATTGCTGCTATGTTGACCTGTTGCTACTGACGGGGCATTCCAGCCGACGGTTGCCGTGCCAGTCCCGTTCCGAGCTACAAGCCAAACGTAGCAGGACGTCGCCGCCGCCATCTCTAGTATTCGGCGCTTTGGAGGCGCGAGGGGCATTGTTCGGGATTTGAACCCGAGACCGATGGTTCCACAGACCATTGCTCTAACCTAACTGAGCTAACGATGCATACCGTTCAGGATTCGAACCTGAATTACCGGACGGACCGGTGTCTTACCATTCGACTAACGATACCTTAGTTGCTGATCATTTGCGGTAAAAGCCATGCACGGGACACACGGGGCGCAGCACGGTGGCCGCTCCGGGTGCCGCTGGCAGAACCTGATCAACAGATTGAACCCCATTGATGGGGAAATTGGTGCTCCCGGCAGGACTCACACCTGCGACCTCCCCGTTCGTAGCGGGGTGCTCTGATTGCTGAGCTACGGGAGTAATAAAAAATTCGGGAAGCACTGAGCTTCCCTGGATCTATAATTTGCGGCTACCATTGCCAATCGATGATTCGCAGCCACAGGATTTCACGGTGGACGTTTCAGTGATTCAGGCTCACTTCCCATTAAAGCCTTCCAAATTGATCCAAAAATTTTTGTGAGTGATTGAGTCAGGGCATAAAAAATCCCTGCTTCCGTACAGGAGAGCAGGGTGATGCGGTTTGTTTATGCCTCTATTCTTATGGCATGGCACCACCCGTTCCCGTGTGCCGGTTAATGCATTCACCTGCTGCTCTCGTACCAGTTAATGGCACGCTAAACGGCAGCCAGGAAATGCCCCGGCGGGATATTGATATTGTGGTGCTTTGTTTCATTGATCGTTTGTTCTGGTTGTTAATGGTGCGAGATTAACGGGACCGGGAATTTCTTGCCATGCGAAAAAATGCAAGATACTTTACTGGACAATCATGTTTGAAAATCTCTTTGCCAAGCGTGGATTATCGCTCGAGCGTCTGCGTAGTTTTCTCGAGGTTGTCGAAGCGGGCAGTATCGTGCGTGCGGTCGATGGCGACCCGGTCAGGCAGAGCCAGTACAGCAGGCAGATCAGTGAGTTGGAGGCCTTCTTTGGGGTTGATCTGGTAAGACGTCGTGGCAAGCGACTGGAGCCAACGTCAGATGGATGCGTATTGGCCAGTTCAGCGCGTATTCAACTGCAAGGACTTGATGATTTTTTGAACGTGTGTGAGTGCCAGTTACAGATGTTTCGCTTAGGTGCCGGCGACAGTTTGCTGCAGTGGGTAGTGCTACCAATCTTATCGGGATTCCAGCGGCAATTTCCGCGGACTCAAATATCATTAGCTAATCTTCGTTCACCGGACATCGTCGAGCAGCTAAATGAACTGCGGATCGACTTTGGGTTGGCGCGTAAAAACATCATTCGGAAGCCGTTGAAGAGCGTTCTAATTGGCGTGGTTAGTTACGGGTTATTCATCCCCAAGAAATTATTGGCAGAGCGTAAGCGTGGCAAATCGATCGGGGATCGAGCGTTACTGGAAAACTTGCCCTGGGCAACGCTCGGCAGTGATGGCGAGTTCATGCGCCTGGTGAGTTTGGCATGTACCGAGCACGGGATAGTACCGAACTTTAAGTTAATAACACAAAGTTTTCCGCAAGCGGCGCGGGCGATTCGGAGTCATGAGTTTGCTGCGATCCTGCCAATGCATTCGCGTTCGACATTTAACACGAACGAGTTTTTGGTCCGTGAAACTCCTTTACTAAAAACATGTGACCGCAAAGTTTCGTTGGCCTGGAACCCAAAAACACTGGCGTTTCGGCCTGGGGCTGAGCACGCATTGGATTATTTGAAAGACAAGTTGAAGATATAGTTATTATCTACGGTCGAGACAATCGGTATGCGGTGGGACTTTTCGAAGATGTCGTAGCCTTGTTTGAGATTTTGCCAGAACGGGTGCCATGAGGAGTCGTGGTGGGCTGCGAGGTTTGCTGTGGTCATGCGGAATGGGAAGCAGTGGACGTGGAAGGCGGGTTGGCCGTTGGCCAGGGCGGCATTTGCCAGAATGTAGATTTCTTCAATCCCGGCATCGGTCATGGCGTAGCAGCCGATAGAGTGAGTGCTACCGTGGATCATCAGGAAGCTGCCGGTGCGGTTGTGGGCGCGGTCATATTCGTTGGGGAAGCCCAGGTTGAATGAGAGATGGTAGTTGCTGCGCGGGTTCATGCTAGCAGGGGGTACTGAGTAGAACCCTTCGGGCGACTGCTGATCACCTTCTTGGAGTTTTGGTCCGAGTTGGCCCGACCAGGCAGCGATCGGGTAAGTTCGGAATAGCCGGTAGTGATCGCCATCCTGCATCCAGAGTTCGAGTTCATTTTCCTGTTTAAAGATGCGGAGGAATACCGGTGCGCCATAGGCCAGCCCGCTCGCCTCGAGGTCATTGATGAGTCGCGGTGCGGATCGCTGGATGGCTGCTTGCAAACGCTCGGATGAGGGAACTGATTGATTATTGAAATGAGGAATTTCGGAAGGT
>CAZHRP010000290.1:0-2559 GCA_964535055.1 uncultured Chthoniobacteraceae bacterium | reverse complement strand
GGTGGCCGTGGTTTTGGCTTTACCGGTGGTCATTTTCATAAAAACTGGCTGCAGGATGATTTTCGCAAGCTGGTTTTAAATGCGCTTGTATGGACCACCAAAGCTGAAGTGCCAGAGACCGGAGTTACTTCACGCACGCCAAGCCAGTTAGATATGGAATTAAACCAGGACTATCCGAAACCCAAAACCAAGTAACCCCGAAGAACAGATGCAAAATATATCCCGCCGAGATTTCGTAAAAACAGCCGCCGCGACAACAGCCGCATTATCAACTTATAATCTTCTCAGAGCCAACACCCCGGAGGCTGTCAATACCAGCAAAATCAAAGTCGGCTTAATCGGCTGTGGTGGACGCGGCAGGGGCGCGCTCAAGAACTTTCATGAAGCTGCCGAACTGCTTGGGATTGAGGTGGAAGTAGTAGCTGTTGCTGATGCATTTGCAGATAGGGTCACCCGTGCTGTTGATCAGTTTGAATTAGATGCGGCCTTGGGTCATACCGGATTTACTGCCTACCACAAAGTGGTGGAATCGGATGCCGAAGTAGTCTTGATGGCTACTCCGCCGAACTTCCGTCCGGTCCATTTTGCCGCGTGTGTTGAAGCCGGCAAACATTGCTTTGTGGAGAAACCGATTGCTGTCGATCCCACAGGAGTGCGGGTATTTATCAAAGCCGGTGAGCTGGCCAGCCAGAAGGGCCTGAGCGTAATTGCCGGCACCCAACGTCGGCATCAGCAAAATTACTGGGAGATGATTGCCAGGCTCGAAGCCGGTGCCGTAGGTGAGATCGTCGGTGGTACCATCTACTGGAACATGGGAACGCTTTGGACTTACAAGCGTACACCAGAGATGAGTAATGCAGATTTCTTGGCCCGTAATTGGCTCAACTTCACAGAGATGTCCGGGGATCATATCGTCGAGCAGCATGTCCACCAACTCGATATAGCTAACTGGGTCATGGGACGCCCGCCCAAAGCGTTCATTGGTTACGGCGGATGCGCGCGCCGCGAGATCGCAGGTGGCAATCAATTTGATTTCTTCAGTGTCAATATGGACTACGGTGATGGTATCCACATCCACAGCCAGTGTCGGCAGATTGCCGGCTGTTATGACCGTGTGGGTGAAAGTTTCCGCGGAACTGAAGGGCATATCGAAGGGACTAAAGTCATTGGCAAAGAGGTAGCCATTGAGCCGGTGTCAGTTGACCATAAGGCCGGGATGATCCAGGAACATGTCGATTTGCTGCGCAGCATTCGTGGCAAAGGAGAACCAGCCAACAGTGCCAATGATGTGGCCGAAGCGACCATGTGTGCGATCGGTGGGCGCATCGCAGCCTACACTGGCAAGTTAGTGCGGTGGAGCGATCTGACTGAAAATACCGAGTCTGAGATTTACAATCTGGCGCTGGCTCCATCGGCGCTATCATTTGAACAAGGAGATGTCGAGATGCCGGATGAAACGCCGGTCTTGCCGGGCGTTGAGAAAGAATGGAAAGTGCTCAATGCTTGACTTAGATAAGTGTCACTACAAATTACCGGTATCATGAGTATTTCATCCAGAAGAACATTTATTAAATCCAGCCTGGCAGCCGGCGGCGGTCTGTTGATTTTGCCCAGCGGTACATTGTTTGGCAAGAACAGCCCGAATAATAAGCTGAACATCGCATTGATCGGCGCTTACGGTCGCGCCATCAAGCACTATGAGACTCTGAAAGATGAGAACGTCACAGCCATCTGTGATGTCAATCAGTTGAGCTTGCAGCATGCCCAAAAGGAATTTCCCAAAGCTAAAGTTTACGAAGACTGGCGGAAATGTCTCGATCATCCCGGGCTGGATGCAGTGCTATGCTGTACCACTGATCATACCCATGCATTTATTTCAAATTGGGCGTTGAACCGCGAGCTGCATGTGTATATGGAAAAACCGTTAGCGATCACGGTCCAGGAGGCGCGTATCGTCCGCGATACTTACCTGAAGAAAAAAGATAAGCTGGCGACTCAGGTTGGAATGCAGCGCCACGCCAACCCGAATTTTAACCGTTTACGTGAACTGGTTCACGATGGAGCGATCGGGAATCTCAAGGAGGCATATGCCTGGGGCAACCGCCAGATCCGCAAGGATGGTTATCTGCCAGGAGGAGAACCGGTGCCTGCGACACTGAACTGGGATTTGTGGCTGGGGCCATCACCGGAGCATCCCTATAATCCAGAATATTTTGCCGCCAAGCGGCCGGGTGCCGGTTGCCTGAAGTGGAATATGTACTGGGATTGGGGGATCGGCCAAATGGGCGACATGGGTAGCCATACCATGGATCTTGCCTGGAATGTGCTGGATGCCAAGTTGCCGACTGGAGTTAAGGCCAGCTCGCCTGAGGAGTTTAATCCCGAAGTAACTCCAGTTGAACTGACGGCCAGCTTTATGCTCCCGAAAAATGAGTGGCGTGATGAGATCCGTTGCACCTGGTTTCAAGGTGGTGCTATGCCGAGTTCACCAATCGGATGGATCGACCTGAACGAAATCGGGCATGGTGTGATGTTTAAGGGTGATGCCGGGTTCATTAT
>CAZHRP010000289.1:0-2570 GCA_964535055.1 uncultured Chthoniobacteraceae bacterium | reverse complement strand
ACATCGGGGTCTGCGCCTCACTACGATAGATGGCTTGTGATTTATCCGGGTTAGAAACTTGTCGGCTGTTAAATGACCCTGCGTTCGGCAGTCCCGCGGAGCAAAAGGAAGAGAAAGAAGGGTGCGCCGAGCAGAGCGGTAAATATGCCGACGGGTAATTCTGCTGGTGCGAGGACGGTTCGGGCCAAGGTATCGCAGATGGCCAGTAATGCACCTCCGAAGAAGAAACTGGCAGGCAATAAGCGGGTATGATTCGAATCTGCCAGAAGCCTGGCAATGTGGGGTCCGATCAGACCGATGAATCCGATCGGGCCACAGGCTGCAACCACACTGGCAATTGCCAGTGACAGGACCAGAAACAAGCTGGTTTTCAAGCGGTTGACATCGATTCCCCGGGAGGCCGCAAGATCCTCGCCGGTCAATAAAAGGTCGAAAGTGCGCCGGTAGCAAAAGAGTACCAGCACTAGCAGGCTGGAGACAACGGCGAGACGAGCAGGTAATTCGTGGCCGACAATTTGCAGGCTGCCCATGGTCCAGCGCAGAACTTCCATGGTTTCGGCAAAGTCGCCGGTGAATTGGATTAACAGGATCAAGCTGGAAAACAGAAAGTTAACGGCAACACCGGCTAGCAGCAGGGTAGCAGTGGGCAGGCCGCGCCGCAGGTTAGCCAGTCCGTAGACCATGCTGATCGCCAGTAGCGAACCGATGAATGAGCCGACAGCCAGCATAGTACCGCCAGCCAGTCCCAGCCCCAGCCGTAAGGCCAGACTGGCACCGAACGATGCCCCGGCAGAAACACCCAGCGTAAATGGAGTAGCCAATGGGTTACGGAAGATTGCCTGAAAGGCCATCCCGCAAACAGCCAGCGAGCCGCCACACAGCCAGGCCAGCAGTAACCTTGGAACCCGTACCTGCCAGAAAATCATGGCTGCTGGACCGTCGGAAAATATTTCTTCGACCTGTATATTCCCAGGTCCGATCCATGGCAAGAGAGCCAGGCTGGCCACTGATACCACAGCTATCATCAGGACCGGCAGCCAGGCTTTCATTGCTGACCTCCACTGCGCGGGGCAATAACCTTGATGCCATTGTCAGGGTCATCAAGCAGCCGGAAGCTGGTATGAAAGATCGACTCCAGCCGGTTGTCGGTCAGTAACTCGGAGGTCGGGCCGGCAAAACTGATACGACCCTGATCAAGTGCCAACACCTGCTCACAAAGTAGTTGGGCGGTATTTAAGTCATGGGTGACCATGATGACAGTGGTACCCTCCTGCCGGTTAAGTCGGCGGATCAAATCGATGATTTCGTCCTGGTGTTGGTAATCGAGGTAAGCGGAGGGTTCATCCAGTAACAAGATTTCGGCCTGTTGGGCCAGCGCTGCTGCGACCATTACGCGCTGGTATTCTCCACCGCTCAAAGTGTCCAAGCGGCGCGCAGTCAGGTCGCTGACCTCGGCGGTAACCAGCGCCTGCTCGACAGCATTATGGTCAGCGCGTGTGGCAGAGGAAAATGCACTCAGATGCGGAAAGCGCCCGGTCCAGACAAAATCAGCGACAGTGAAGGCAACGGGTGTTTCGGTGGCTGCCTGCGGTACATAAGCGATCTTGCGGGCACGCTCACGCGCTCGCAGCTGACGGTAATCATGATTACCCAGATAGATATGGCCATGGTAGTTACGGTAAATACCGGCCAGGCATTTTATGAGTGAACTTTTTCCTGCACCATTGCAGCCGATCACAGCGGTGGCGGAACCTTTGGCGATGGAAAAATCAAGTCCGTCGAGAATAGCAGAATTACCGAGTTTCAGTCCGAGCTGTTTGGCTTCGATAATAGTGGTGTTCATTGCTGAGATTCGTGCCACTGCCTGACAATCTGTACCATGGTCTCTGCCAGGCGGATAATACGTGGCCCCGGGCGCATGGCCCGCGACGATTCAATCATATGCCATTGGCCATTGCTTGAGGCGCGCAGCTTGGTCTGCCAGCCGCTTTGCTTATCAGGGTTCTCCGTGGTAGCCAGCTCGATCACGATATCAGGATCGATCGAAAATATGCCTTCTACCGAAAGCAATGGGTAGAGTGGGGTGCCGCTGGTTACTGCGTTGCGACCGCCAGCGAGTACGATCAACTCGGCGTAAAGTGAGTTTTTGCTACCGGCATAAAATGATACCGGTTCACCGTTTCGTTGCTGGCGGCCAAAGCAAAGCAGGACGTTCGGCTTGGGGTTGTTGGTGTGGTTTTGCTTGAGCAGTCGCATGCGCTGCCGCAGCTCACCTGCGAGATCGGTGGCTCGTTGTGAGGCACCACACTGGCTGCCGATGGACTCGATGGCGGCAATAATATCGGTAAGGCTTTCGTCCTGCACCAGCAGCGTGGCGAGGCCGAGCCGCTTTAATTTTTCAGCGAATGGCCGATTAGATGCCAGGAGAATTGTCAGGTCCGGTTGCATGGCAATCAGCGCCTCGATATTCGGGTCAACAAATCCGCCAATCTTGGGTAACTCAGTAGCCTGCTCGGGATAATCACAGAAGTCACTGACTGCAATTACCCGGTCACCAAGATCAAGGGCAA
>CAZHRP010000288.1:0-2593 GCA_964535055.1 uncultured Chthoniobacteraceae bacterium | reverse complement strand
AACGCTGTAGACAAGTGCCTCGCGCTGGTCGCAGTAGATGGCTTGTGATTGATCCGGGCTAGATCGCCGGTAGCCGAATCGGTTAGTTCGACGACAGCATTGGCCACTGGCAGATTCACTTGCTTCAGGAATACTATCGGCTTGCGCCCATCGTTCCTGGTGAGGTCGACCGTGAGCGGCCAACCTTCGTACTGGACAAATGCCAGCACCTGATCACGCGGACGGTTCTGGATCCACTTGCGACCTTTGGCTTCCTCTTTAGTCTCAAGCTGCCAGGCTGTCGCAAAGGACATATTGATATACGGACAACAAAGACTCATGCGCTTACCGCTGAGAAGCAGACCGTTAAGGCACTGGCTACTATACCAGCTCCGGCACAGCGAATTCTTGACGCTGTGGCGGGCGCACCAGCTCCGCGATACCATCACCTTTTAGCGATGCATACTGCTGGTTAACCTTCAGGCTTTGCCCTAAGCGATATTCCGGCTGATCGATCCCCCAAGCCTGCAGTTGCTTTGCTTGATCATCAAGGATGGTGTGGAGAACTGAGTTGTCACCAATTGCCTCACTGACTGCGTCCTCCGCTTGCAAAGTACCGGTTCGCAACGACAAATTGGCCAGATGAGAGATAGCTGAGGAGTATTCTGCCGACTCAATCCTGGATCTCAAATTGGAACTATTGCGTGTCCGAACGGCATCAATAAAATTCTGCTGATGGTCGGCGCCACCATCTCCCGGAAACTTCTTCACTTTGGTTTTGCCATCAGCTCCGACCACATACATCCCGCCGCGGCCACCACGCAACTCGCCGCCCTCACATTTGACGACAATTCCGACGCGCACACCATCGCGAATACCCTCAACGTTGCGCTCCGGAGAGATCTTCAAGTTGTTGACTTCAACCACACATGGGATGCCATTCATTTTGTACCAGGCAACCTGCATATTGGGAGTCTCACCCGCATCTTCCCAGGCAAAGCGATTACCAAACGAATTCATCTCTACAGGCAGCTGATCACCATTTGTCACCCAGCAAGCCATGTCGATTTCGTGCGGAGCCTGGTTGCCAATATCACCATTGCCGGTATTCCAGATCCAGTGCCAATCATAGTGGAGCTGTGGCCGATAGATCGGTTGGTCCTGCGCGGGTCCCAGCCACAGGTTATAGTCGCAACTTGCCGGTGGAGTCAGCGGCTGCGCCAGTCGATTGCCAATCGAATCACGATTACGGAAACAACAAACATGTACCGATAGGATTTTACCCAGGTTTCCTTCCTGTACGTACCTGATACCCTCGATCGGCCCAGGGTCTGAACGATTCTGATAACCGGCGGCTATGACTCTTCCAAATTTCTTCTCTGCAGCTACCAGTTGCTGTCCTTCCCAGAGACTGTGGGAAACAGGCTTTTCCAGGTAAACGTCTTTGCCGGCTTGCATAGCATCGATCGAGTGCATTACGTGCCAATGATTCGGGCTGCTGATGACCACTGCATCAATATCCTTCCACTCAAGTAATTTGCGATAATCCTGGTACTGGCCGACAACTTCTGTCGACAGGCTATCTGCAGCTGGTGCCAGACGCTTCATCAGTTTCCCCATCTGCACGGTATCAGGATCACAAATTGCTACAATTTCGCAGTCCTTGATTTTGAGGAATTGATCAAGCAGTAGTCGCGAACGAATGCCGCAACCAATCATCACAACGCGCACCCGGTTATTGGGGCTCGATACGGCACTCATACGCAACGGAAGTGCTGCCGCCGCACAAACCGACCCAATGATAAACTTTCGCCTGGATATCTTTGTCATTTAGAAATTTACCCAATTAACGTGGTACTATGCCACCATGGTCAAATTTGTCGACCGGAACATAGTCACTCGTAGTGAATAAAAGTCTCACGCTTATTAAGCAAAAAAATGATATACGCGAAGAATGGATTTGCTTATGGGTATTCGGATGAGTGCGAAACCTTTATTATTTCTAATCATAGCAGTTACCTTTATTTCTCAACAACCGGCAACCATGCTGGCCGACTCGGACGACTGGATACCGCTATTCAACGGTAAGAACCTTGATGGCTGGACAGCCAAGTTTGCTACCCACCCGCTCGGCCACAATTTGAATGATATCTTTCGCGTTGAAGACGGTTTATTGAAAGTCTCCTATGCCAACACCGAAAAATTTGCCGGTGATTTTGGTCATCTTTTTTACCAGACACCGTACAGCCACTACCGGATTCGAGCCGTCTTCCGGTTTACCGGTGAGCAGCTCGAGGGCGGCCCCGCGTGGGCCTACCGCAACAATGGCCTGATGCTCCATAGCCAGGCTCCTGAGAGCATGAAAGTTGAACAAAAATTCCCGCACTCGATCGAGGTCCAATTTAAGGGTAACAATCCTGAAAAGGGGCCCAAGAACACCGGCAGGACGATGGCTGCTCTGTTTACTCCAGGCACCAAGGCATTCGTCAACGGTGAGGAGGTCGAGACTTCACAAACCTCATCATCGGTCATGACGGGTACCGATTGGTGCACCGTCGAAGTCGAGGTGCGCGGCCAAGAGGAAATGATCCACTACGTCAACGGTGAAGAAGTT
>CAZHRP010000287.1:0-2608 GCA_964535055.1 uncultured Chthoniobacteraceae bacterium | reverse complement strand
AAAATGTCGGTGACAGTACTAGCTCGACAGTTGACCTGACCCTGAAAGATGGCTCGGGCACCAGCTTTGGAACTGATTATGAATTTGCCGATACCGCCGGGGTCAGCGGCCAGACTAAAACCTTGAACTTCCCGGATGATGATGGCACGCCGGACAGCATCGATGTGGTTGTCAATCTGCCGGACGTCCCCGGATTCCAGGGCAACCGTAATTTTATGGCGGAACTGGAAAACCCGCAGCCGGGCAGTGATGCGGAACTGGGCGACCCGACGATGGCTACTGTCAACATCATCGAAAACGACCTGGACTTCGGCACAGTCGCACTGGGATCGACCTCACTGGATCTGATCGAGGGCGATAACACCAACAATACGATCAATATCGTCAGGAGTGGCGGCACGGATGGTCCGGTCGAAGTAATCTATTCCATCAGCCCGGCGTTCGAAGGAACAATCACACCGGCATCTCCGGTGACAATACCTCAGGGCAGCACCTCCACTGCATTGACTTTCGCTACAACCAGTGATGGGGAATTTGATACCCCACGCAGCTATGCATTCAGCCTGGACTCCGCGGAGAATGTACAGAACGGGGACGCTTTGGGCTCGCCAACCGATGCTACCATCACTGTCACTGATGACTCACCGCCACCCAGTACCGGGGTCTTGCAGTTTGAATTTGCCGACTACAGCTTTGACGAGAACAGCGGTACCGCAACCGTGACGGTTACCCGCAGTGGTGGCACCGGTACAATTACAGCTGACTTCCAGACCATTGACGGCAGCGCTGTGGGCAGCACGCACTATGAACCGACCAGCGGTAGCCTGACTTTTGACGATGCGGCCGCACAAACTATTGACGTGGTGATTAAAGACAATGATGTCCAGGATCAGGATCGCATGTTCACCATTGAATTGAGTAATTTTGACCCTCAGGACGCTGAGGGCAGCACCTCAACTGCCAACATTACAATTGTCGACAATGATATTTCTGGCGCGATCGGATTTGAAATCCAACAACTGGCTACCGAGGAACCGGCTGGCGGCAACCCGGATGACACTAACGAGTATCAGGTCACCGTGCGGCGGACTGGCGCAAGCGACCCGGCTGACTTTGCCGCCGGGGTCAGCGTAGAAGTGAATACTATGGATGGGGTCGGCGCTAACCCGGCGATCGCAGGAGTCGATTACCAGGCGATCAACGGCCAGATCGTCACATTCTCACAGGGACAGGCGGTGGCAGATAACGCAGTCACAGTGACAATCCTCAATCCGGACGATGACTTTACTGCCAACGACCGCGATTTTACCGTCAATCTTGCCAACGAGACAGGTACCGGGGCAACGCTTGGCGACTTCAATCCGCTGAATGTGCTGATCGACGACCCGGATACGATCGAGTTTGGTGAAGTCAACTTTGATCCGGTCGATTACTCCGCAACTGAGCCGGCAACCAATACCACTATCACCCTGACAGTCGTACGCGATGGTGATGACCTCGAAGTGACGACCGACTACCAGACGGTCGACGGCACCGCTACTGCCGGTGAGGATTATGTGGCTACCTCCGGTACGATTACCTTTGAAGACGGGGAAACCACCGCCACCATCGATGTCGAATTACTGGCCGACGAAAGCTTTGAAGAATCCGAGTTCTTTACCGTTGAACTTTCGAATGTCCTACCGGACGGGGCGACCCTGGGGCCTGATGATACGGCCACTGTGACCATCAATCCCGATGGCGACATGCCGGTCATCTTCGCCGTCTCGCCCACATCATCAACTGTGACCGAGGGTGGCAGCGCCAATATCCTGGTGACCAAGAGCGGTGGTGCTATTGCTGATCAGAAATCGGTTAACTTCACTACAGTGAACGGATCTGCCACAGCAGGACAGGATTATGTAGCGCAAAGTGGAACCCTGATATTTACTGAGAACGGTACTAACCCACAAACTATCAGCATTGCGACTATCAATGATACCACCGCGGAAAATGATGAATCTTTCTTCCTGAATATCAGTAAAGGGACTGTGCCAGATCCGGGAGTAGTAATTTCACCAAGTTCTGCGGTCGTCACCATTGCACGCGATAGTGAAGGGCAGGATCAGCCGGATCTGACGGTTACCAATAATGGCTCTGATTTTGCCGGCGAAGATTTATATAACACCACCGGCGACGGACAGATCGCAGTCGACAATGCCTCTGCCGGCAGCCGTGAGACCTTTACCGTAGGGCTGGAAAATGACTCACCTGTGGATGATTCGATCAGGCTCACCGGTTCAGAGAGCGGTACCGCCGAAGGTAGCGGGAATGAAGTAACGATCCGCTATGCAGGGCGGGATGTGACCGACGAAATCTTCGAAAATGGTGGCCTGTTAATTGAGGACCTGCGACCAGGCCAGCAGGTATTCCTGTCGGTAAAGGTGAAAACTGACAGTGATGCAGCCCAACTCAGCGGTTATGGATTTACCCTCAATGCTACCTCTCAAAATACTACCACCATAACCGATACGGTGCGCGGGTTGGTGCTGGTCAGGTAGTCGGGTGGTAGATGGACGTATTTGATAAAGGTATTCCGCGGTACTGGCGAGGGGTATAGGGTGCTGTG
>CAZHRP010000286.1:0-2618 GCA_964535055.1 uncultured Chthoniobacteraceae bacterium | reverse complement strand
CGATAGATGGCTTGTGATTGATCCGGGCTAGTTCCCTCTGACCACTTCGCGCCATTCGCGCCATTCGCGGGCAAAAAAAGTGAATGTTGATCCCCAATTCCTGTCAGGCAACAAACCAGGAATTCCCGGTTCGATCCCCCGGTTATCTATCGGTCGGATGGTCGAGTATTGCAGATCTACTTTTTAAGTAATTCTGCATTGGCTTCGGCGAAGGCCTGGCCGATTTGAGCCATGATTTTAGCAGAGCCCAGATAGTGAAATTCAAAATTCGACTTTCCTTTGCGGAGGATCGTGAGTTCACGCTCCGAGAACGTATCCTCATAGAGTTTCTGCTCGGCTGCTTTACCGTCCTCATTACTCAATTCCTGCTGCTTAACCTTTTCCCTGATTTCGTTGATCTGTTGTTTGAGCGGTTGTTCCTTTTTCAGCAGTTCGCTTAATTCCAGATCCCAATAGTTTTCGGTCATCACGGCTGCCACATTGCCTTTAAATTCGGGTAATGAAGCCGGTGCGGCCATCGCATCACGGAAATTCTGGTGAATTGCCTGATAACGTTTTTGGCCGCCTTCATAGAGCTTGGTGGGACCGCCCACCCCCATGACCCCGATCACAAACGGGAGTTCGGGTGCCGAGAGATCTTTGCGTACGTCTCGGATAAAGTGTGTCAATAGTTCTGAATAAGCGTCGTAGCCGCCTGCTTGCCCGCGCTGGGGATAGACGCCGCCATTGGTCATGTCATTCCAGCCTTGGAACCAGACAAATCCGGACAGTTCGTAGCCGGCGCTTTCCTGATAGTCCGGATAAACACTTTTGATATCTCCCAGAACCTTTTTCACATGCTCGATAGTAAGGCGGTAATACTCACCCGGTGCCTGAAATTCCTCATGCTCCGGGGCGCTCGGAGGTCGAAAATCAACAAACAAGCTTTTTCCGCCCCAAGCGGTCTTGATGATCAGAATGGGTTCACCGAGAAGTTTATGCATCGTAATCCCGAAGGTGAATTCAGGTCCGATTTTCGGGCCCCGCCTTTCAGCTCCGAATCCTGCCGTCAGCTTACCGGCTTTGACCGTTTCAGCAGAGCCGAGAGATGAGATCCAAACGTCATCGAGCACCCTGGGCTCACCGTCCCTATCAACCATCTCCTTCAGCAGCGGAGCCGTTTTCGGATCCATACCCATGACTTCAAACGTGCTGATATGGGCATGACCCTGCATGTTCGACTGACCACAAAGGATAAACACTTTCAAAGGAGCACACTGACCGGTAGTAGGCATCGCCAAAATCCCAATCAGGGGCAGGATAAGCAGGAAAAATTTAGCTTTCATGGCATGAAATTACCAAAAAATCGCTAAATAGCTATCCAGAATGAAACAATTAACAATTCGTGCGATGGATGAAGATCTCGAGAGCGGTTTACCGGAGAGAGCACACCGACTGTCATTGGCAGTCAACTCTAGCAATTTACCGGCCAATGGACGCCATCCGAAGCCGACGCATTTGATGCAATCATCAGGGAAGAATTTGGCAGCATTGATGAGGAGCAGTGGCAGTGAGGATGCTGCTGGACACGAACGCCTACAGCGCATTGATGCGTGGGGATTCGTTAATAGAGGCGACTGCCATGACTGCAGAAAAATTGTATATTCCGCTGACCGTGACAGGGGAATTGCTCGCGGGATTTGCGCAGGGAAGCCGTGAGCAGGCAAATATAAAACAGCTGCACGAATTCTGCTCCCTAGCTACTGCTTGATCGCTTGATCGATGAAGTCTGCCAAGTCTGCTTTTTGCTGTTTGAGCGATGGCTCATGAAGATACATCATGTGGCCGCCCGGGTAGGTGTCGACCGTGATATTCTGGCGCAGCTTGAGGTCGATCTGCAGGTGATTGATCACATACTCTGCTGCGAAGTACGGGGTCGCCAGATCATAGTAGCCACTGGAAACGTGGACTTTAAGGTGCGGGTTGAGCGTCATCGTACGGGCCAGGTCACGGGCTACGGTGACATAGCGGTTGGCATAGCGATCCGACCAGTCCCACGTCAGCTTGGCCAAAATTTCGTAGGCTAAATCGCTCTCATAGTTGAGGTCAGTACTGATGTAGTTGTAGAGAGATTCTGAAAAGACACCACTGATGGCGGTGTAGGATGGGTCATACTCCATCGAGGAAAGAATCTGATCTTGAACCAGCCCGGTGTAGCGGCTGTCGAACCGGCCGATCACCCTGGACTGATCGGCAAGCAGTTCTTTGGCAAAATAATGAAGGGGTACGCGCAGGTTAGCGCGTTCGACATAATCCGGGCTCAAGCCGGTAAATGCCGCGACCTGGCCGGCCACTTTTTGCTTATCATCCGGCTCCAGCATCAACCCATGAAATAGAGCGGATGCGTAATCGCCCCGCGCAAAGGCTTCCACTTGTGTCAGCAATTCCTCGAGGTCCAGGTTTTGCAGCTCGGGAGCCAGCCGCTTGTGATGCCAGGCAGAGGCCGCGTAGGTAGGCAGATAGAGGACATATGGCAGATCGTTGCCAGGGCTAAAATGGATCGTCTGAAAGTCCAGTATCGATGAAACCAGCATGATGCCATTGAACATGACCCCGTGACGCTGCATTAAATGATCTGC
>CAZHRP010000285.1:0-2621 GCA_964535055.1 uncultured Chthoniobacteraceae bacterium | reverse complement strand
GACCTGCCTGATGTTGCGGGCACTGCGTGCTAAAGGAGCTGAGGCGGCTGGCTATAAGCCGCTGTGTTGTGGTGAACGCGATGATGTGCGGGCACTGTGGGAGGCGGCCGGTAAGCGCCATGATTTGTCGCTGGATGCGATCAACCCGGTGTGGTTACGGCCACCGGCTGCGCCTTATACCGCGGCGATGATCGAAGAGCGACCGCTTGATATCGCGCAGCTGATCGACGGCTATCAAAAGTTGAGCGAGCGATTTGACAATATTCTGGTCGAGGGAGTTGGCGGTTGGCGGGTGCCGATTCGCCAGGATTTTGACAGCGCCGACTTGGCGGTGGAGCTTGGTTTACCGGTGGTAGTGGTCGTGCATAACCGGCTGGGGGCAATCAATCATACCTTGCTGACACTCGAATCAATCCAGCGTCGCGGGCTTGAAATTGCAGGGATTATTATCAATACCTTTAATGAGGATGAGCGTGATGAAATTGCGACGCGTACCAACCCGGCAATCATCGAACAGCTGGCCGGGGTGCCGGTGTTGTTAAAGGTCAACCACGGGCAGGTGAGTGTGCCGCTGGAATTCGGGTAGTCAGTAGCTGTTACTTTCTTCAGGGATGTTCGTCAGCGGTTGGCTGCCTGATATCGTACATGGTGACGGCCGGGTGGAGTGAGGATTCCGGACCAGGTTCCATTTGATAGACGATGCGTCCTTCGGCGTGCAGGGCCTCGAAAGTTGCCGCTCTGCGATCCCTTAACGTCATGACTTCTGAAGCGCCGGTAACGGAGTCATCTGAATATCTGGTGTGGCGGGTTGTGTTTACCAGCACATGGGTTACCCCGGCGGAGCGTGCGACTGCCAGGCTGCCATGGTCGAAGAGATCACCCTTGGATAAAACGAGTTGCGGAACCGGTGGCTCGACATCCTTGAAGATATGCAAGTCGGGGTCAGGCAGGTAGTAGCGGTCGACCTGATAAATGACTGCGTCCGGCGGCAGATTCTGATTAATCCAGTCATGCAATCCGGCGAAGGTGTCCAGCCGGTAGGCGTCCAGCTTAGCGCGCAATGAGACCCCATGCAGGTCACCAAACCAAAACTGGGTGGCGCAGAGTGCAACTGATGCCAGTCCTCCAGCTGCTACGGCAAGGGGCGGCTGGAGGCGGAGTCGCTGCAGCAATAATGGCAGTCCTACAGAGGCTCCGATGACTACATAATACAGCAGGAAATAAGAGATCGGATAGGTGTAGCGATGGATAATTTTCGGGCTGAGCGAGATGAGCAATAAGTAGACTCCCAGTAAGACGATCAGATAAATATCAGGCCAGTGGAGCTGGCGTTTGAGCGTGTCGCGATGGATCCAGCCGGCAGCGAACCCCAGGATGGCCAGCGGCCATGCCCACCATTGAACCGCCACGCCAAGATAATAAAGATACTGGCCATGCAAGCCCTGTTCGCGGCGGACACCCTGATGGCCCTCCTGGACGTAGTGGACTTCGCGGCTGAATCCGGCAATAAAGTCCTGCCAGTTTAAGAGGACTTGCAGGTTGAGCAGGCAAGTCAGCGGCACTGCCACTGCCAGCAATGCCAGCCAGTGGTAAATGCTCCCCCGTTGCTTGTGACGCCAGCCAAACCAGGCAACCAGCGCGATGGCAATCACCAACCCAAGCACACCGATGTATTTGCCGGATGCCGCAAAGGCAGCGGCAGCGCCGATCAACGATGCGGACCACCAGGACGGCCGCCGCGAATACCAATAGACCGTTAACGCCAGCGCGCTCCACCCCATGGTGAGCAATGGATCCTCTTTGAACCAGTGTGAGATATGAAATACCGAGCCACTGGTAATCATTACCGCTGCCACCGCGATTGCTGCCAGCCAACCGAAGCGCTGGCGGGCCAACACCGACAACATGGCAATACCCAGCGCTGAGCAGGCAGCCACAAATCCGCGCCCGATTTCGGTCACCTGCTGGGCGGTGCGTTCTAACCCCTGCATTTCCATCAGGATCTTGACCACCCGCTCGGTGCCGCGAACCATCAGCATCGGATGGTGAAAATTCCAGTCTTTGCGCAGTACCTGGGCAGCCTTGCCAGGTTCATCCGGATGGCGGTGAAACGGCGCGTCATTGTCAATCGTAAACACCCACCAGCCGAAGATAGCGACAATCAGGAATAGCAGGGAATCCAAGGCAGGATAAACTAACGCTGGGCGTAGCGCGCGGTTCTCCAATTCATTACCCGTATTCATCCTGCCTAACCAAGCAACTTCGACCGGCTTGTGCAACTCATTCCCGCAACTGAAAAAAATTCATCAATCCTTTGGAAATGCTTGCACACGCTCATACCCGTTGCTAATCTCATCGGCTCTACAGAAATCAAGGGTAGGTACCGAAGCGGTCAAACGGGGCGGACTGTAAATCCGCTGGCTCTGCCTTCACAGGTTCGAATCCTGTCCTGCCCATTCTTCGCTTGAGCGGCAGCGAAAGCGAAGAATGTCCTGCGACTTGTCCTGCGAAGCTTCAGCGAAGAAGGAAGCTCTAAGAGCGAAGAAGGACCAAAGTTATTCATCACCTAGAGAACTTGAGTAATTTGTGATCTCTACTCCTTTTCTAAAAGGTAAAGAAAG
>CAZHRP010000284.1:0-2628 GCA_964535055.1 uncultured Chthoniobacteraceae bacterium | reverse complement strand
GGTCCGACCGAATGCGGGGTTGAGTCGACGATTGTCCGCCCTGAAACCGACGGCAGCTTGACCCTGTTGCGTCCTGGTCCGGTGACGGTCGATGAATTGCAAGAATTTGCCAATGTGCAGGTGGCAGTTGTTGGCAGCCATCCAGAGGCCCCGGGTCAGCTTGAATCGCATTATGCCCCGGACAGCAAGTTGATCGTGGTTGAGCCCGAGCAGGTGCTGGAACATGCTGCAGGTAACCACGCGTTGTTGGCATGGAATCATGCAGTAGCCGCACTGGCCGGAAAGGGATACGGCAGGGTAGAAATACTGGCACCTGATGGTAACCCGGTAACTGGTGCTGCCCGACTGTTTCAGTTAATGCGTCAGCTCGATACCAGTAGTTGCCAATTGATCGTTGCGACCCCCGCACCCGAGACCGGGATCGGGCTGGCGATCAATGATCGCTTGCGGCGGGCAGCCAACGAGTAACCAGTCCGGTATGACCCGATGGAGAGCTGGCACACTGAGGAGGGAAAGGCGCTGTTATTTCCGTTGCAGGATAAACGCAGAGTGCTTTGCATAGTACGCCCCTAAAAAAAGCCGCCAGTGCGGGATCGTCCACACTGGCGGCTAAATTGCGATTGATTATTGATTAATATTTCACACCGCAACCGTATGGTTGAGTGGATGCTGTCTCGATCGCTTTGCCTTCCAACAAAGCATCAACTGCAGCTGCGACATAATTGGTGGCCCCTGCGATATCATCAGCATTAGTGGACTTTTTGCTATCGATCGCGCCCATATAGGCCAGTTTTCCTTCTTTATCGATCACATACATATGTGGGGTAGTCTTAGCACCATACATTTTGCCGACTTTACCATCCTCGTCGAGTATGATGGCGGTTGGTTTTGCACCGTGTTTTTCGGTGAGTTTGTTCGACTCTTCGGCTGACTTATAGTCGTTGTGCTCAGGGTTGGCGGAGTTGATGCTCAGCCAGACCACATCTTTGCCGGTGTATTTTTCCTGCATGCCTTGCATATTGCCGCCCGAGTAATGCTTTTTGACGAACGGGCAGTTGTGGTTGAGCCATTCGAGGACGACAATTTTGCCCTTAAAGTCGGACAGCGAATGTTCGGTACCATTCGTGTCTTTCAGGGTGAACTCAGGCGCAGGTTTGCCGATTTCGACTGCGGCTTGGACCGAGGTCATTGGGAGGGCTGCAGCTGCAGCGATTGCCAGTGTGCTTAGTAGTTGTACTTTCATCTGTTGTTTTTGTGTTTGTTGTTGTTGTGGTTGGGAATGTATGGATTTTGACGGGTTACCGCTGGAATTTGTTCAACCTGCCGCTGCATTTTTCATGGCGTCGATCAGGATTTGGCGGGTTAATAGTTCTGGCAATGGGGTGGGTTGATCGGGGTTTTGCGGAGAAAACATGATGTAGAAGGGCACCCCCACGCGGCCATATTCTTTGAGGAAATCACTTATTTCCGGATCGGAGTTGGTCCAGTCACCTTTCAGCATTGCTACATCCAGATCGTCAATAACTTCGTGAACCTCGGCGGTGTCAATTACCGTTCGCTCGTTGAATTTACAGGTGATACACCACTCGGCCGTAAAATCGACAAATACCGGGCGGCCCTGGTCGAGTTCTTTCTGAATCGCTTCACGACTGAACTTTTGCCAAGCAATGCCGTCTGTTTGCGGGGTATCTGTTGTCATTGCCTTTGCCCGGGCGGCCATGGAACTGGCCGGCAGGAAATACAACCAGCCGCCAACGGTTAGTGCCAGAGCGCTGACCCACGCGGTAACCTGCCAGCTGCGACCCTTACCGGGGGCAGCGAACCTGCCTATTGCCCAGCAGGCTAATCCCAGGGCCAGCAACCAGCACAGTGCCCGGGTGACCAGCTCCATACCGCCCTGGTTACCCAGTACCCAAAGCAACCAAATCAGCGTTGCCAGCAGCGGAAATCCCATGAATTGCTTAAGCGATTCCATCCAGCGGCCCGGCTTAGGCAAAAATTTCATCCAACCGGGATTGGCTGACAGCAGGAAAAACGGCAATGCCATGCCAGTGGCGATCGCGGCAAACATGGCCAGTATCACTCCAGCAGGCTGGGCAAATGCAAAGCCAAGCGCGGTGCCTAGAAACGGTGCGGTGCATGGGGTGGCAAGTATCGTAGCGAATACTCCATGTAAAAAAGCTCCGGTATAACCTTCCCGCTGGGCTGCACCACTGAGTTGCTGGCTGACAGCACCTGGTAGCACAATTTCGAAAACCCCAAACAGGTTGAGGGCGAAAATTACCAGCAGACCGCATATTACCAGCAGAAAGGCGGGATTTTGAAATTGGAAAGCCCAATTGACCTGTTCGCCACCAGCACGCAGGGTGATGATGACTGCTGCCAGGCCGAAAAACCAAATAAAGATGCCAGAACAAAAGGCCAGCCCGAGTCTGAAAATCCGTCCGCGTTGTTCGTCGGCCTGCTTCATGAAGCCGAATACCTTCAGTGAGATGACCGGCAGCACGCAGGGCATCAGATTTAGAATCAACCCACCGATCAAGCCATAGAACAAAAAAGTGATCAGCGATGGTGCAGCAGGAAGTTCAGGCTTGGCAGCGGGAGATGACTGCCCGGAGCTGGCTTGGG
>CAZHRP010000283.1:0-2708 GCA_964535055.1 uncultured Chthoniobacteraceae bacterium | reverse complement strand
ATAGCTGCAGGTATAAATGCCAGGATCAAGTTGGTCGCCAGGCGCAACCCGTCAGTATCCCGGCCCAGTAAACCGCGAGACATTTGTACCACTCGTTTGGCATACAATCCAAGCACGGCAACGATCGCTCCGGCCTGGATGCAGATCGCAAAGGCGTCTGCAGCATCACTTTGTTCAATGCCCAGTAATCGTTGGACGACCAGCAAATGGCCGGTGGAACTGACCGGAAGATACTCGGTTACTCCTTCAACTATGCCCAGGATCAGAGCCTGCCACCATTCCATTGAGCTTGGCCCGTTGGTAATTTACGGTTTAGTGGAAAAAGCTTAAATAGCCTTTTCGCCAGTTTCTTCCGTACGAATACGGGTAGCTTGCTCAATATTCAGTATAAAAACTTTACCATCACCAATCTTGCCGGTTTTTGCACTTTGAACAATGGCTGCAGCAGCTTTCTCGGCATCTTGATCAGCAACGACGATCTCGAGTTTAATTTTTGGCAGGAAATCGACAGTATACTCGCTGCCCCGGTAAATTTCTGTATGGCCTTTTTGCCTGCCAAAGCCTTTCACTTCGGAAATGGTCATACCTTCTATGCCTAGTTCCGCCAGTGATTCCTTCACATCCTCGATCTTGAAAGGCTTAACGATCGCTTCTATTTTCTTCATTGGCTACAATTAGGTTACATTTCCGGTCGAAGCAAGCAGTTTACCCGCCGCCGGCTCTGGTTATCAGCTTAAGTCCCCTGGTTAAACCTGCCCACCGGAATGCTGTAGCGCCGCGTTTCTCCGTCTCCAGCTGATTGTTCAAGGATGATGGTCGTAGCGGATATCAGCGAGCCCTGAAGTGAAAAGTTAAGGGTGCTGATCGATTGAGTTTCAGGGTTTCTAATTGCTTCCAGTGGGGCCAGTACATTGTTTAGAATCCATAAGGTTGCATTATCCAGTGGTCCGCTGGAGCTCGCATTCTGATATTCGATGGTGATCAGCACATTGATTGAGTTTGGCCAGATTGGCTGCGACTCGGAATCTTTTGCCAGTTTGATAATATTGGCACCCGGCGAATAGGCGACTCCCCCATAGCCGATGGCACGGCGGTTGCGGGCAACCGTGGCGGCGACCATCGAGGTACTGCCGACTGTTACTGCATCATCAGGGAATTTCTTGCCTCCCATAATGTTCTCTCTGACCCAACCGTAAGTACCTGATTCCGAATCACGTGTAATTACAGCTATCTGTCCATCGCGCCCCCCAACTTCTTTCCACTCTTTGATTTCGCCGGTAAATATTCCCGCCAGTTGTTCCATGGTCAGTGAGGTGACCGGATTGCTACTATGTAAATAAATGCCCAGCCCATCGCGCGCGACCATCAGCCGCCAGGGCTCACGGCCGTTGTAAGCCTGCTTGAATTGGTCAACTTCTTCAGCTGTCATGGAGCGGGATGACGCTGCGATATCGGCTTCACCTGCGATTAAGGCTTTGATGCCGCAGCCGGAGCCGCCACCGGTCACCGCAACACTAATCTCGGGGTTAGCTGCCATGAAGTCACTGGCCCATTCCTGATTGAGAATCAATAGCGTATCAGAGCCGACAATTTTAACATCTTCAGCGATTACAGCTACGACTGCAACCAGCATACTTAGCAATACAGCAAAGGGATTTTTCATGATAATTGGAGAGAAGTGGATTGGTTAACCCAAAATGATCGTCTGCACCGCTAGTAGTAACCTTCCAGTTACCCCAACAGTCAAGATGATTTGGCTACAGGATAGACATTTCGTGCAAATTATGTAGGGTGAAATTACTCATGATCAACCACTCCCATATCATCTCAAGCGTTCTGATCTGTGCTACAGCAGCGCTCTCAGCACATGTATTTACAGATGATCAAGGTAATACCGCCAAAGCAAAAATTGTCGCCACCACACCCGGCGACCAAGTGGTTCTCAAGTCACCGCGTGGTGAAATAACCCTGCCTATCGCCAAATTAGTGGAAAGCGACCAGAAGTTGATCGATGAATGGCGAAAAAAGAATCCAGACAAAGTTCGCTGCAATCTCAGGTTCCAGGTATTTAGGGATGAAATTTACCGGAAGGCCTCTGCTGACACTCGCTCGCAATTTGTGGATTACGACGAAAAGCTTAGGACGATACCGCGCCACACGTCGTTATCAATTTACAATGAGAACTCGGGAACCATCCCCAAACTGAAACTGGTCGTGCATGCTTTTGTGGAAGACTTCGTTGACACCGACAAGGGTGACTACCGCAAGTACTCGGTCGGCACCCGAGCTATCAGCGCCCCTGTCAAACAGTACCGGGGGGAAGTTACCGCCGACAATATAAAGGCCGGCGGCAGGGTCGACATCGACTATGGGATGGATCTGCACTATTATGTTGACCGCGACGGCGGCAGGGTCGATGAGTCGGCACGCGATCAGTACTTAGGCGTTTGGATCCGTGCCTTTATTGGCGGCAGCATGGTAGCTGAGTATAAAAAGCAGGAGAAAGACCTGATGCGCAACCAGCAGTGGGATGATCGAACAAAGTTCAAGCTCCAATCGGTCACACACGAAGTGAAGTGAAATACACCGGGGCTATCCAATCCCAGATCACACTTGATTTCATGATTGTAACGAGGCAATGTTTCCTCTTAGGCGGGCCGTAGCACAGCTTGGTAGTGCGCTAGTATGGGGTACTAGAGGTCGCAGGT
>CAZHRP010000282.1:0-2717 GCA_964535055.1 uncultured Chthoniobacteraceae bacterium | reverse complement strand
GACCTCAAAGTATGGTGCCGAGGCTGAATTCGATCTCGTCTTCCATGGCGGATCCGGTTCACTGCTCGAGGAAATCCGCGAAACCCTCGACTACGGTGTGGTCAAGATGAATATCGATACCGACACCCAGTACGCCTTCACCCGCCCGATCGCTGACCACATGTTCAAAAACTACGACGGTATACTCAAAGTCGACGGTGAAGTAGGCAATAAAAAGGTCTACGATCCGCGCAGCTACCTCAAGGCCGCCGAGGTCTCACTCGCCGACCGTCTTGGTCAGGCCTGCGACGACCTCCGCTCAACCGGCCAGTCGATCTGCGGCAAGGTTTAAGTTCGATCCGTTATGGTCACAAACAGTCTGCGATGGGGCTGATTTTTGAAACTACTTCAGCGTCATTCCGGCACGACTATAATAATCAATTGGAATTCTGGCCTAAGAAAGCCCGGGTTGAGGTGTCTCATCTTATAGAATGAATATTATATCCTCCCGCTCAAAGCTAATACAAGTCTCGGTTTTGGCAGTTCTTATCACTGCAGGCAATTGCACAAGTACTAACGCACAACAGGCTCAGGGTCCGTCTCTGACCATCTACAACCAGAACTTCGGCGTCGTTCGCGAAATCATCCCACTTAACCTCGAACAAGGCCTCAACACCCTGAGCTTTAGTGAAATCACGGCTCACCTCGAGCCTGACTCCATCGTTTTGCGCGATCCAGAAGGACAACGCCAGCTCTCGATTCTCGAGCAGAATTATCGTTCGGACCCCATCAGCCAGGGGCTATTGCTAAACCTTTACGAAGGTGAAACCATCCCGTTTGAGCGGACTACCCATGACGGGCAGACGGAAACCATCATGGGTAAAGTCATACGCAGCGGCTATCAGATGCATAACCAGCAGTCCCTGCAGCGCTTTGGCAATGCCTATTATCAGCGGCAAATGACAATGAGTAATGCCACCCAGCCAATCATTGAAGTGAACGGGATATTGCGCTTTGGCCTGCCGGGCACGCCATTATTCCCCAATCTCAAAGACGATACTATTCTTAAGCCAACGCTCAATTGGACTCTGCAGACTGATCAGAAAGGCAGCTTTGACGCCGAGATGAGCTATGTAACCGGCGGCATGTCCTGGGAGGCCGATTACAATATTGTTGCTCCGGAAAATGGGGACATCGTCGACCTGATCGGCTGGGTCACCATGGAAAATCAGTCAGGGCGCACTTTTCAAGATGCCCGGATCAAGTTGATGGCAGGTGATGTCAATAAGCTCGAGCCAAATGCTCAGCGCCCTCATCATTCGCGAGCCGGGATGGCAGCCGCTTTCGAACAAGATATGTCAGCACCGGTCAGCGAAAAGTCATTCGATGAATTCCACCTGTATTCTCTTAATCGCAATACGACCCTGCGCGACCGTGAAACCAAGCAGGTCGAATTTGTCCGCGCCCAGGGGGTCAAATCAGAGCGGGTTCTTGTTTACCGTGGTACCAATATCGATTGGAACCGATATCGCAACTACAACCGTGAGCGATTGCGCACCGATCAGGGATTCGGGACTGATGAGAATACCAAGGTCTGGATCATGCGCGAATTTTTAAACAGTAAGGACAACCAGCTTGGCATTCCACTGCCTAAAGGAAAAACCCGGTTTTACCGCGAAGACGAAGCTGCAGGTTCACTGGAATTTGTCGGCGAAAATATCATCGACCACACGCCTAAAGATGAACTGATCAAAGTCTATACCGGTAATTCCTTTGACCTGGTTGGCGGCCGCAAACGCACATCCCACAAAATCGATACCAAGAAAGACTGGCTCGATGAAGGCTTCGAAATCTCCCTGCGCAACCGCAAGGATGAAGAAGTTACCATACGGGTCGTAGAAGACCTCTATCGCTGGCCAAACTGGGAAATCAAAGAAAAATCCCACGAGTTTACCAAAACCGATAGCCAGACCATTCAATTTGAGATCAATGTCCCCGCTAATTCAGAAGTTAAATTGACTTACCTCGTCCACTACTCGTGGTATTAGTTCCTTCCTCTGTCTCTGCCCTTCTAAAAGTCAGCTAAGCGTAGTCACATCACGGCACACAGCGTAGAGCAAACAGCTCACGCCCGTGCACACGGTCGGCAAACTGCATTTTCCGGGCAATCTTATCTTCTTCTCGCAGTTTCCAATAGTGATCATCCCTAATTTGCTGGTAAACTTGAGCCACAAATTCCTTACTCCCAATGATCCCACCACGGGTAAAATACCTCACCCGTTTTACCAGAAAAGCCATGTTGGGTAACCTTCCACCCTTGGCGTTCTCCACTCGAACCTGCTCAGGGCTAAATCCTCTCGATTTCTTGTGTGTACCATTGGCTCCATCAGGATGCGCTTCACCTCTCTCAAATAATACGCAACGGTATTGCTCAAGCAGGGATGCTGCATTATTTGGCAGTGCATAGTTACTTAGAATATCACCAACAACCTTTAGCCCGGCTAGTGCGGCACGACGCCCTGCTAACACCTCCCTATATCCGCACCAGGCATAGTCAGCAGGATCTTCGACCAACCCTGCCCGTACAGGATTCAGATCAATGTACGCTGCCGTAGCCAGCAATGCCGGACTATTCCCCTCTACCAGCACGCTGCGATACCGCGATTCCCAGATCGTACCACTCCGCTTATGCACCTTATTAAACCATTGGGTAAAGCGCTGCTTGAGCGTCTTCATAA
>CAZHRP010000281.1:0-2729 GCA_964535055.1 uncultured Chthoniobacteraceae bacterium | reverse complement strand
TATTTTAGCCAGCTCGGCATCACTTTCACGGATCAGAATTTCGATGTGCAAGTCATCACTATCGTCCGCTGCAAGACCGTAGATGAGGGTGCCGGGAGCAGCATCTTTTAAGTAGGTAATTGGATCGTCATTCATGGGATAAAAGTAGGGTTAAGTGGTCAATAAATTTGCAACCAGTTCGGGTGTCGCCTGGCAGGCAGTAGCTGTCATGCACTCAAAAGAATCGAGTGGAATGGATTCTGGGATCTCCGGATTGATTACAATTTTGCGTCGGGCATGTGGCGCCTGGAATGCCAACAAGGCGGCAGGGTAGACGGCCAGTGAGGTGCCGATTACGATCAGAATTTCAGCCTCAGCAACGATTTTCATGGCTGGTTCGAGTGCCGGCACCGCCTCCCCGAACCAAACGACATGCGGGCGCAACTGGCTACCCAACGGGCATTTGTCACCGAGCTTGATTGGTTCCCCCGAAGTAAGTGGCAGCAGCAGGGTCGCGTCGATACTGCTGCGAGCTTTCATGATTTCGCCGTGCAAGTGCAGCACCCTGGTCGAGCCGGCCCGTTCGTGCAGGTCATCAATATTCTGGGTAATAATATCGACTTGGAAGGACTGCTCCAGTTCGGCTAAGGCGAGGTGCGCGGCATTTGGAACAGCAGCCAATGCCTGCTGGCGTCGCTGGTTGTAGAAATCCAGAACCAGCTGCGGTTGGCGCTGCCAGGCTTCCGGAGTGGCCACTTCCTCAACCTGGTGACCTTCCCACAAGCCATCATCACCACGAAATGTTTTCAGGCCACTCTCAGCACTAATACCGGCCCCGGATAAAACCACGATGCGTTGTGGAGAGTTAGCCATATTGCCATCCTAGAAAAAGATTCCAGTGATTGCAATTGACCCTTGTTAGGAATCTTTCATGCTATTAGCTGAATGCAATTGGGTTTCCAGAAAGGTGCTGTATCATTAAAATTAGCTGCACTGATTAGCATAGCTGTTATCGCAGTTATTTTAATGGTTCTGGTAATCGGGCAGCAGCGGGGCTGGCAGCGATTAGTGACTGGTAATGATGCAAGTGCCAGTGGTTTGCCGAGGGCGCAGGCGGGGTTCAAAGTATTTACTAACGACGCGGAATCCTGTCGGACCTGTCACGCAGCGGAGTATGAAGACTGGGCTAAGTCTCATCACCGGCAAGCCAATCGCTTGATTGATCTTGAGCTCGACCGTCCTGCCTTTGAGCCGGGGCGTGCGGTGACCATAGGATCTTATGCCAGTGAGCTGAAACTGGACGGTGGCCAACCGGTCGTCATGACTATGGGCATAGCAGGGAAACGTGCTGCACACGAGCCGGATATGGTACTGGCATACACGCCCTTGCGGCAGTACCTGGTGCCGTTTCCCGGCGGTCGCTGGCAATCGACTGAGCTGGCCTTCGAGCCTGAGACCGGGGAGTGGTTTAATGTCTACGGCTACCAGGACCGGCGCCCGGATGAGTGGGGTTTTTGGACCAATCGCGGCATGAACTGGAATTCCAACTGTGCTGCCTGCCACATGACCGGGTATGAAAAAAATTACGATTTGGCTACCGACAGCTACGATTCGAAATGGAATGAGATGGGAGTTTCGTGCACGCAATGTCATGCTGGCATGGATGGTCATGCTGAGGCATTTGCCGCGCCGCCATTTCCAGAAGTTACCAAGCTGAGTGATCAACAGGTCATGCACAACTGCGCCAGCTGTCACAGCCGTCGCGGTGAGTTGGTCGGTGGATTTCAACCGGGTGACAATTACTTTGACCACTTCCGGTTGAGCCTGCCATCGCAGTCCAGCTTGTATTATGCCGACGGGCAGATCCGCGACGAAGTATTTGTCTATGGCTCATTCATGATGTCGAAGATGGGCGGGCGTGCGGGGGTTGGGTGCCTCGATTGCCATAACCCGCATAGCGGCGAGTTGATATTGCCGGCTGAGAATAATGCGCTGTGCCTGTCCTGCCATAACCAGGGCAATGAATGGGAAGCACCAGTGATTGAGCCGGTAGCGCATAGCTTTCACCCAGCTGACAGTACCGGCAACCGCTGCATCGAATGCCACATGTCGGAGACCACCTACATGGAGCGTGATCCGCGGCGCGACCATGGCTTTACCAGTCCGGATCCGCTGTTGACCAAAGAACTCGGAATTCCAAACGCCTGTAATAAATGCCACGATGATCAATCAGTCGACTGGGCGATCGAATGGGTCGATAAATGGTATGGCGACAAGATGGAGCGGCCGGAGCGGGAACGCGCCAGATTAATTGCACGTGCCTATGAAAATGAAGGAGGTATTGGTACGGAATTGGTCGACTCAGCAAAGATGCAGGTTACTGCAGCCTGGCAGGCGACCTTGCTCAGCCTGGCGGCTCCCTACCTGAATGATCCCGCTGTCGTTAGCCTGGCTACTGAATGGCTCAAGCATGAAAGTCCGTTGGTGCGCATGGCGGCGATTGAAGTGCTTGGCGCGCACCCGGAGGCCACCCAGCTGACCGCACCGTTACGCAATGACCCGCGGCGCAGCGTAAGACTGGAAGCTAACTGGCTGGCCCGTGATTCGTTGCAGGCCGGGGACATGGCCTACAAGGAATTGAAAAAGTACCTGGCGTTCAATGCCGATCAGCCGCTTGGCGCGGCACGGTTTGGGCAGTTTGCATTTGCCCGCGGCCAATTTGATGAAGCGGAAGATTGGTACCAGAAAGC
>CAZHRP010000280.1:0-2735 GCA_964535055.1 uncultured Chthoniobacteraceae bacterium | reverse complement strand
GTTTTCACTCCACGGATGCGCATCTCGCGCAGTGCTCGATCCATCCGCTGGCAGGCGACATCGAAGGTGGCCGCCGATGCGGTCAACTTGACCAGCAACGAATCATAAAATGGAGTAATCACCGAGCCGGTATCGCCCATCGCTCCGTCGAGACGAATGCCATAGCCGGCCGCCGAGCGGTAATTCACAATCTTACCATAGTCAGGGGTGAAATTTTTCTCCGGGTCCTCGGTGGTGATCCGGCACTGGATCGCATAGCCATTGCGCGGTACTGCGGCCTGCTCGGGCAGGTACAGCTCCTCGTCCGTAAGCTTCTTGCCTTGGGCAATCAGGATTTGGGATCGCACCAGATCGACCCCCGTGATCACTTCGGTAACCGTGTGTTCGACCTGGATTCGCGGGTTCATCTCGATGAAGAACCACTCGTCGGTATCCATGTCGTAGAGGAACTCGACGGTGCCTGCATTATCATAGCCGATTGATTTGGCCACCTTTACCGCGGCATCGCACAAGGCAATCCGCGTGTCATCCGGCAATGCGATCGATGGTGCCACCTCGACGACTTTCTGGTGGCGGCGTTGGACCGAGCAATCACGCTCGTGCAGGTGCATGACATTACCGTGTTGGTCGCCAAGGATCTGAACTTCGAGGTGTTTGGCGCGTTTGACATAGCGCTCGAGGAAAACGGCCGGATTACCGAATGCTGTTTGCGCCTCCTGCTGGGCCTCGGCCAGCAAATCTTTTAACCGGGCAGGATCCTCACACACGCGCATGCCGCGGCCACCGCCACCGAAGGCAGCCTTGATGATTAACGGGAACCCGATCTTTTCGGCGGCTGCCAGCGCTTGTTCGGGATCCGCAATCGGATCGGGTGTACCGGGTAGTGTAGGCACGCCAGCCTGGTCGGCAATCGCGCGGGCTTCGACTTTATCGCCCATGCGCTCAAGTAGCTCCGGCTTCGGTCCTACAAAGGTCAGACCGGCCTCACGACAGGCCCGCGCAAACCCGGCATTCTCCGATAAAAATCCATAACCCGGATGGACCAGCGAGACTCCCCGCTCGACCGCCATCGTCACAATGCTGTCAATATCGAGGTAGGCCGCAACCGGCCCCTTGCCCTCACCGACCAGATAAGCCTCATCGGCCTTGAAGCGATGCACCCCGAACCGGTCTTCCTGCGCATAGATGGCGACAGTGCGCAGGCCCAGTTCGGTGGCACTACGGAAGATACGGACAGCAATTTCACTGCGATTGGCGGCTAGTAATTTTTGCATAAGCGGAATGTGTTCCGGCTAAACTCAGGCAACTGCCACCAAGCGTCAAGAGATAGTGGAAGCTATACCCGAACCCTCTCCCGCCAGCATCAGCCGAAATTAGAGGGTTTTGTCACTTTTTCGAACGGAACGACCTGCCACTGCCGGCAGGTTGTTAGGCCTGGTAATACTTAGCGCAGCATAAAGTAAAGGACTGCCATGATCAGGAACAGTATCCCGGCCATGACGCGTGGATCGGTGATGGTGCCTTGCAATTTGCCGCGAATGGCATCCAGCGGACGGGTCCAGCAGAGGCCATCGGTCTGGCTGGCATCGGGCGCAGCAGTCATCAGGCTGACGATGAAATAAACCGCACTGGAAAGCAGGAATAAGTACCAGCCAACTTGCATAAACGGGATACCCAACTCGACCGCAATCCATTGCTTATCGCCGAACAGCGGGATGTCGATGCACAGGTAAATGATACCAAGAATAACATTTACTGCCAAAGCGGCCAGAGCACCGTGGCGGTTGCCACGCTTCCAGAACACACCCCATAAAAAGATGGTGGTAATCCCGGGTGCAAAGGCCATCGGAATTTTGTTGATCGCCTCAAAGATACTGCCGAATTTGCCTCCCTGCGACGACCATAACATCGCCAGCACAATCACGACTGCTGCCGTGATCCGCCCGATCGTTACCAGTTGCTTGTCCGAAGTCTCGGGCCGAATCCGTTTGAAAATATCCTCGGCGGTCAGGGTGGCCACCGAGTTCAGAGCTGCGGCGATGGTACTCATCAATGCGGCCAGCAAGCCGGCAGCCATCAGGCCCCGCACACCGACCGGCAACAGCTCGGTCATCATTACCATCAGTGTCGAATCATTATCATCGCCGATTTTTTCCTTAAACAGGACATAGCCGATCACACCCGGTAACACCATCAGGAAGACCGGCAGAATTTTCAGGTACCCGGCGAATATTGCACCATCACGGCCGTCTTTCTCGGTCTTGGCGGAAAGAATTTTCTGCACGATGGTCTGATCGGTACACCAGTACCAGATCCCCAGCACCGGATAGCCGAATAGAATCGAGTACCAGGAAAATTCGCGAAGTCCAAAACGTCCGGTAGCTTCCGGATCTGAAATCGGCTGGATCATGCTAAGCTGTTCCGGCTTGGTCACCTCTTTCAGGTCAGCCCAACTGGTTATGCCGATCTCACCCAAGGCCTGGATGCCAAAGAATGTTAACAGCGCTGCCCCGACCAGCAGTAAGATCGCCTGAAAAACATCGGTGATCATGACTGCTCGCAGACCGCCAAGGATAGTATAGATCGCGGTGGCCAGAGAAATGCCGATGATCGAGAGAACAAAGTTGATCCCGAAGAATGCCTCGAGCACCTTGGCCCCGGCATACATGCTGATACCAATGTGCACGAGCAGCGCCGACATGATAAAGATGCCGGCAAGAAAGGTACGGGCGGCC
>CAZHRP010000279.1:0-2743 GCA_964535055.1 uncultured Chthoniobacteraceae bacterium | reverse complement strand
CAACCCGATAATTGACTCGCTAGTCTGGTTGTCACCGCCCTCCCAAGCAGGCCATTCTGATTGCTTCAGATCCTGCCCGGCAGCTTCCATGACCGGCGCCGGCTGGTTGACAACAGCAGACCAGTCTAACGCATGGCGAAGGCTATAACCCGTCACCAGCGCTCCAACGAGCAATGCTAAAGTACCAATTATCCAGGCGTATCGCATATTGTTAATAACTCTTACAAGATACTACAGGTTGCGGATATATTCCAATTTCAATGAGCGGTTAATACAAGGCTTGCAATTTATATTGAACAAACAATATTCTCACACTTTCTAATCCCTCCAAATATATCAACCAACCGGAACTAGCTGATTATGCAACATAGCAAGAATGACAAAGTCGTATTTTGGGGCTGCTTCATAGCCCTGATCACCACCTCAATGGCCTTCATCATCAGGGCCATCCTGATCAACAGTGGCGTCTGGCCGGAAGAGTTTGGCCTCGATAAGGTGGAATCCGGAGTTCTGTTCGGAGCAGGTATCTGGCCATTTGCGATCAGCATCATTCTTTTTAGTCTCATCATTGATTCAGTAGGCTACCGCACCGCCATGTTCTTCAGCTTCTTCTGCTATGTGGTCTTTGGAATCCTCGCATTGATGGCTTACGCTACCGTGCATGGTGAGGTTACTGATCTCGCTGCAGCCCAGGCAACTGCTTGGAACTACCTGTATTGGGGCTCGGTAATTCTCGGCCTCGGCAATGGCACAGTTGAGGCCTTCATTAACCCGGTAGTGGCTACCTTATTTAAAGATGAGAAAACCAAGTGGTTGAACATTCTACACGCTGGCTGGCCAGGTGGCTTAGTACTCGGCGGAGTGCTCGCTATTGCGCTGGCAGCCATGGGTGTTGCTGACTGGCGGGTTCTCGTCGGCTTGATGTTCCTGCCAGCTGTCATCTACCTGATCATGCTTTTCGCCGCCAAATTCCCGGTCAACGAAAGGGTCGCTGCCGGTGCCAGCTACCGCGAAATGCTCGCAGAATTTGGTGCTATCGGCGCGTTTATCGCCTTCTACCTGATTTTTGCACAGTTGGGCACAGTATTTGGCTGGAGCGACGTCGTAACCTGGATTCTTGTGGCACTCACGGTAGGCGGCTACTGGATTTACTGTCGCTCGCTGGGTAATCCGCTGCTGTTAGTACTGCTGGTTATCATGATGCCGCTCGCTACCACCGAACTAGGTACTGATGGCTGGATTTCCGGATTGATGGAAAGACCGATGGCAGCCGAGGGCTGGGATCCAGCATGGGTGCTGGTATACACATCAGCAATTATGATGATCCTGCGCTTTTTTGCCGGACCGGTCATCAAGGCTCTCACGCCGCTGGGTCTGTTGGCATCCTGCTCGGGATTGGCAATCGTTGGCCTGTACCTGCTGTCGTTCGCCCAGGGACTTGCATTCATTTTCTTTGCTGCAACCGTTTATGGTGTGGCCAAAACCTATTTCTGGCCGACCATGCTGGGTGTTGTCGCCGAACAGACCCCCAAGGGTGGCGCACTGACGCTGAATGCGATCGCGGGCATCGGTATGCTGGCAGTAGGGATCCTTGGTGGTCCATTCATCGGCTACCTGCAGGAAACCTCAGTAACTTCCAAATTAAAAAGTGACCTGCCTGCCGCCTACGAACAGGTGACCATGGAAAAAGATTACCTGCTTGGCTCCTACAGTGCTGTGGACAACGAAAAGCTCGAACAATTGGCAAAGCCTACCAAGGAACAGGCTACCGAAATCAAGGAAAACGAAACTCAGGGTGCCTTGGCCAAGATGGCTGCCTTCCCGGCATTTATGCTGGTAGCATATCTGGTGCTAATTCTCTATTTCCGCTCCAAGGGCGGTTATCGACCACTTAGCGTCGCTGATGAAATGCAAAGTAAGCCGGCCTGATCCCGCTGTAGGTAAGGCTGGCCGCAGATAGTTTCTAATTTCAATTGCGTTTACCATACGCGATGACATATTGAACCATGAGATGTCTTTTGCTCCTGCTGGTAACATTAGTTTACTGTGGCACTGCTTCGGCTCACCCCGGTCATTCCGGCAGCCATGATTTCACCGCGCCGCAAGCTTGGATCGATCACATGTTTGTCTTCAATCAGCCACTGTTGTTCCTGGTGATTTTGGTTCTCACAGCATTTCCCCTCTATCGGATTTTCAGCAAGCAGTCTTAATTTCACTGGCCTGACGAAATGCTGAGCCGATGAATACAGGCTCACCATCAGCATTGCCGGTTGATTCACTGGCACCTGACCTGAAGCGGGTGCTAGCCGATTCTGGCAGGGTTGTCATACAAGCTCCCACCGGTTCCGGCAAGTCGACCCGCATTCCACAAATGCTGGCAGATTCGGCGCAGCCTGAGGCGACTGGCAGGATCCTCGTCTTACAGCCCCGACGCATGGCTGCACGCATGCTGGCCCAGCGGGTAGCGGCAGAACGCGGTGTGAAGATAGGCACCGAAGTCGGCTATCAGGTGCGCTTTGAAAACCGGACATCTGCCAGCACAAAAATCATCTTCATCACCGAAGGCATTCTGTTACGGATGTTTTCTGACTCACCATCACTCGATGGGGTAGCTGCACTGGTTTTTGATGAATTCCATGAACGTCAACTGCAAAGCGATATCGGACTGGCGCTGGCCCGCCGACTGCAGGCAAGTTCACGCCCGGAGCTGAAACTCTGCGTTATGTCAGCAACCCTCGACACC
>CAZHRP010000278.1:0-2745 GCA_964535055.1 uncultured Chthoniobacteraceae bacterium | reverse complement strand
GCGGTAGTTACCGACCATCAATCCAGGAGCGTCATTGCACGTTCAAGTGACTCGGCAACGGGTATTATTTTGTTGATAGAGGATATATCGAACACTTCGCTGATGTCTTCACGGCTGGGGATCTCAAACATAACATCCAGCATGATTTGTTCGAGCATTGAGCGCAGGGCACGGGCACCGGTACGTTTTTCCAGCGCCTGCTCGGCCAGTGCCAGCAAGCCATCCTTGGTGAATTTCAAACCGACACCTTCCATGTGCAGGAGCTTGCCAAATTGTTTGGTCATGGCATTTTTGGTTTCGGTGAGAATTTTGACCAACTCATCGACAGTTAATTCGCTGAGTGAGGTGATGACTGGCAGGCGCCCGACAAATTCGGGGATGAGTCCGAAGCTGAGCAGGTCTTCCGGCTCGACTTTTGCCAGAGCGTTATCATTGACCGGTTGGAAGTCGGCGAATGATTGCTTGGCGTCCGGATGGGCAAAACCAAGGGTATGCGAGCCGAGTCGGCGTTCGATGATCTTGTCCAAATCGACGAAGGCACCGCCGCAAATGAACAAGATGCGTTCAGTGTTGACCTGGATGTATTCTTGCTGCGGATGTTTGCGGCCACCCTGGGGTGGAACATTGCAGGTAGTGCCCTCGAGAATTTTCAGCAAAGCCTGCTGCACCCCTTCACCGGAAACATCACGAGTGATACTGACATTATCGGTTTTACGTCCAATTTTATCAATTTCGTCGATGTAGACGATTCCGCGTTCGGCCTTGGCGACATCGTAATCGGCCGCCTGCAGGAGTCTCAGCCCGATGTTTTCGACGTCTTCACCGACATAGCCGGCTTCGGTAAGGGTGGTCGCGTCGGCAATGCAGAAGGGGACATCCAGGGTGCGGGCGAGAGTGCGAGCCAGCAGTGTCTTGCCGGCGCCGGTTGGCCCGATCAGTAAGACATTGCTTTTCTCGATTTCCACATCGGCAAAGATGTCCTGCTGTTTGCTGTCCTGGTCGGTTGTCGAGGACTGTGAAATACGTTTGTAGTGGTTGTGGACGGCGACCGAGAGGATTCTTTTTGCGCGATCCTGCCCGATGACATGTTCATTGAGGCGGGCCAGCAGATCTGCGGGTCGAGGTACGCTGAGTGGTGCGGGAGACGGGCTGGCTTCGGGTCCTAGTTCCTTGTCGAGGATGCCTTTACAGATGGTGATACAGCTATCGCAGATGTAGACGCCCGGGCCGGCGATCAACTTGCGCACTTAAGCATGGCTCTTGACGCAGAATGAGCACATGGTTAGATTGTTGCTGCGTGCCATTTTTTAAATCACTTCAGATTAATCGTCTTTTTTATCGTCATCCTTGGAGAGCTGCTCATCAGCATCTTTGCGCGACTCGATTACCTTGTCGACAATACCATATTCGCAGGCTTCGGTAGAAGTCATATAGTAATCGCGGTCACTGTCGTTGCCAACGGTCTCAATATCTTTGCCGGTGTGGTCGGCCAGTATCCTGATCAGGCGTTTTTTAAGCTTGAACATGAATTCGACAGTCCGCTCGACATCACTGGCCTGACCTTGGGCGCCACCGGAGACCTGATGGATCATAATATCTGAATTGGGCAGAGCAAAGCGTTTGCCTTTTTTGCCGGATGCTAATAGTACAGCGCCCATACTGGCGGCCATGCCAAGGCAGTAGGTCGTCACATCGCAGGTCAAAAACTGCATGGTATCATAAATTGCCAGGCCGGCGGTCACCGAACCGCCCGGCGAGTTGATGTAGAGGTTGATATCCTTTTTGGGATCTTCCATCTGTAAAAATAGCATCTGGGCGATGACCAAGTTGGCCACGTGGTCGTCGATTGGCGTACCAAGAAAGATGATGCGGTCTTTAAGCAGCCGCGAGTAGATGTCGTAGGCGCGTTCGCCGCGTCCAGTTTGTTCGATTACTGTAGGTATTAACATAAAAAATTATCGGCTAAGGGTGTTAGCATGAGGTTTGTCTGAAAGAGGTATAATGTTACTAATCATGGTCATGATCCTCCGGTTGTTTCAGCAAATTATCATCTTCCTTGACGCTAGCACTGGAGGCAATGAAATCAAGTGCCTTGCTGACCAGTAAGTCCTCCTTCACGGAGCCGATGGCGTCATTTTTCTCAAGTTCCTTGCGCAACTGATCGGGGGTCGTCCGGTATTGCTGGGCCATGACAGCAAGTTTACGGGCGAGTTCCTGTTCGGTGACTTCGATTTTCTCAAGATTTGCGATTTTGATTAAAATAAAGCGTGAGCGCAGGCGGTTGCGGGCATGTTTCCCGGCCGACTCGATCAATTCATCCTTGTGGCCGGCCAGATCCTCATCGGTGACTCCCCGCCGTCGGTTATCCTCGACCATCTCTTCGAGCATGCGGCGAGTCTCATCTTTGACAAAGCTATCCGGCAACTCGAACTCGGCACTGGCCAGTATTTTATCCAGAATAGACCGGCGGGTGAATTCATTCTGTTGCTGGGTCTTCTGGTGCTTGATATCGTCGACTACCAATTCGCGCAGTTCGGCAAATGTTTTGCCTTCAATAATTTTTGCAGCAAACTTGTCGTCGAGTTCCGGTAGAACCTGGTCACGCAAGCTTTTGAGAACTACATTATAGCGTAGTGTCAGCCCGCGCAAGTCCTCACGCGGAAAGTCATCCGGCACGCTGATATCGAAGTCCTTAGACTCACCGGGCTGCATGCCGAGGATCTGCTCGACAAAGCCGGGCAGGAA
>CAZHRP010000277.1:0-2752 GCA_964535055.1 uncultured Chthoniobacteraceae bacterium | reverse complement strand
CGATTTCCTTGACCAGTTGTGCAGGCACTTCCTCGAAGTGGCTTGGTTCCATTGAGTATGAAGCACGCCCCTTGGACAACGACCTGATGGCAGTTGCATAGCCGAACATTTCCGCCAGTGGTACATCGGCAGAAATAACGCTGCCATACGACTTGCTTTCGATCCCCTGGATTTTTGCCCGGCGGCGATTGAGATCACCCATCACATCGCCCTGATATTCATCCGGCGTTATCGCCTCTACCTCCATGATCGGCTCGAGTAAAATAGAGCTGGCTTTTTTGAAGCCTTCCTTCATGGCAAAGATAGCCGCAAGTTTGAAAGCCATTTCATTGGAATCGACTTCATGATAGCTTCCATCGACGATCCGAACGGCGACATCGATGACCGGGTAACCGCCGACGATACCGTTTTGCATCGACTCCTCGATACCCTTCATACAGGCCGGGATGTATTCTTTGGGGATTGCACCACCAACGATTTTGTTATCGATTGTCAGCCCTTTACCCCGTTCGTTCGGCTCTATCTCGACAACTACATGGCCGTACTGACCACGTCCGCCAGATTGCTTAATCAACTTGCCATCACCGATAGCACTGGCAGTAATTGTTTCCCGGTAAGCAATCTGAGGCTTACCGGCGTCCGCCTCAACTTTAAATTCACGCATCAGACGGTCGCGAATAATTTCAAGGTGCAGCTCGCCCATACCGGCCACGATAGTCTGTCCGGTATCCTCGTCAGTCTTGACCACGAAAGTCGGATCCTCTTCTGCCAGACGCTGCAGGGCATTTGACATTTTTTCCTGGTCGACCTTGGTCTTGGGTTCAATGGCCATCGAGATCACGGGGTCGGGAAAGGATGGCGGCTCCAGCAGGATCGGTCTGCTTTCATCACACAATGTATCGCCGGTAGTAATATTTTTAAGACCGACAATGGCCGCGATGTCACCCGAATAGCAAGCATCCACGTCTTCCCGTTTATCGGCAAAAATTCTCAACAGTCGACTGATGCGCTCACGCTTGCCAGTACGCGGGTTAAAAACGGTGTCACCCTTACTCAATTTGCCGGAATAAACGCGGAAAAACACCAGCTTACCGACAAACGGATCAGCCCATAGTTTAAATGCTAGCGAGCAGAACTTGGCACTGTCACTGACTTCAACGGCCACCCGGAGTTCGCTGTCATCAGGATCAACTCCCGGCTCAACCGGCACGTCCAGCGGGCTTGGCAGATAATCGATAACCGCATTCATAAGCGCCTGCACGCCCTTGTTCTTGAATGCAGAGCCACCTGCTACAGGGACAAATTTATTGGCAATGGTCTGGCGACGGATCGCCTGCTTGAGATCAGCTACTGAGATTTCTACCTCTTCGAGGAATTTCATCCCAATTTCCTCGTCGAGATCGATCATCTGTTGTTCGAGATCAGAATATGCCTGCTCAACCATTTCACGGTAATCCTCTGGCACCTCGGCAATTTCAAATTTGGAACCGAACCTGTCATCGTCATGGTAAATAAGCGCTTTCCTGTTGAGCACATCCAACTGACCCTTCAGGTAATCTTCTTTACCCAGGGGAATCAGAACCGGCCAGGCATTGGCACCAAGCTTTTCACGCATTTCGCTGACCGCGTTCTCGAAGTTGGCCCCGGTACGATCCATTTTGTTCACAAATGCCATCCGCGGCACCTTGTATTTATTGGCCTGACGCCAGACTGTTTCGGACTGCGGCTGAACACCGGCCACTCCACAAAAAACGCCGATAGCACCATCTAGCACCCGCAGGGAACGTTCCACTTCAGCGGTGAAATCAACATGTCCCGGAGTATCAATAATGTTGATTCGATGATTGATGTCATCGAACAGGTTTTCCACTCCGGCATGCGTAATCTGCTTCCACTCACAGGAAGTGGCCGCTGAGGTAATTGTGATCCCGCGCTCGCGCTCCTGCTCCATCCAATCGGTAGCAGCGGTGCCTTCATGCACTTCTCCGATTTTGTGAATCATGCCGGTGTAGAACAGAATCCGCTCTGTTAAGGTCGTCTTGCCGGCATCGATATGCGCCGCAATCCCGATATTCCGCGTCCAGTGAAGCGGAAATGCCCGCTCCGGAGAACTAATCTCCGCGACCGGTTTTGGGGCTGTGGCTGTGGCTGACATGGTAATACGGCAATTGGAAATTTATAAGTGGGTTACCAGCGGAAATGGGCAAACGCGCGATTAGCCTGCGCCATCTTGTGGGTATCATCGCGCTTTTTGATCGCATTACCCTGACCAGCAGCGGCATCTTTAAGCTCGTTGGCCAGGGCTTTAGTCATTGGAATATTGCGACGCTTCTGGGCAAAACCGACGATCCAGCGCAGAGCCAATGTAATCTGGCGGTCTGCCGGTAACTCCATTGGAACCTGATAGGTAGCACCACCGACCCTGCGGGATTTTACTTCAAGTCGCGGTTTGGCATTCTCGACCGCCTTGTTGAGGGTCTCCAGCGGATCGACCACATCGGTATCTTCTCTGGTGATATCGATCGCCTGATAGACAATCTTTTCAGCCACCGACTTTTTGCCGTCACGCATGACTGAGCTAATCAGCTTAGCGACCAGCGGGCTGGCATAACGGGTGTCGAGCTTGGTATGTTTTTTTAGAACTCTGCGTCGGCGGGACATGGTAATCGATCAGTTTATTATTTCTTCTCAGGTTTCGGTCGCTTGGCGCCATACTTTGAACGCCCGCGCATGCGGCCGTCCACGCCCAGCG
>CAZHRP010000276.1:0-2754 GCA_964535055.1 uncultured Chthoniobacteraceae bacterium | reverse complement strand
TTACTACCGCAGCCGCTTCGCTGAGGAGGTCTTCAATAGCCGGGCAATTCAGTGCGAACACCCGGAACGGGCCGATTCTGCCGGGCTCAGGGTGGCACAAACCCGTCACAGCAACCCGGGCCCGATTTCTGAGCACACCCTGGCAGCACTGCAACGCTTTGGTGTCACTCCACTCAATCATAGCAGGTTTCCCAGGCAGTTGAGGCGTGAAGAATTAGAGCAAAGTAGCTGCACGATTGGGCTATGCCAGCGGGAACACCAGCCGATGATGCAAGAGCAATTTCCGGAGCATGCATTGAACATTCATTACTGGACGGTTGAAGATATCGGTGATGAAACGCCGGCCGCCGCCACCCGGCGTATTCACCAGGCAACCCTGCAGCTGCTCGAGTCACGACGTACTCAATTTAGATAACTTGCCTGAAATCGCTGGCCAACTTGGCAGAGCTAAACTACATTCATCATTCCGTGAGTTATCAGGTATTTGCCAGAAAGTATCGCCCGCAGACATTCGACGACATTGTCGGCCAGGAGCATATCGTCCGCACGCTGAAAAATGCTATCACGCAGCAGCGCCTGGCCCACGCTTACCTTTTTGTCGGCCCGCGTGGCACCGGCAAGACCTCGACCGCCAGGATTATAGCCAAGGCACTTAACTGTAGCGGTGGACCCAGGATTGACTTTGACCCGCAGGAAGACATCTGCATCGAGATCGCCGAGGGCCGTAGCATGGACGTGATCGAAATTGATGGCGCTTCCAATAACGGGGTCGACCACATCCGCGACCTGCGCGAAAACGTGCGTTTTGCCCCGGCACGCGGGCAGTTCAAAGTCTACATCATCGATGAGGTTCACATGCTGACTCCGGGCGCATTTAATGCCCTGCTGAAGACCCTCGAAGAGCCGCCGGAACATGTTAAGTTTATCTTTGCTACTACTGAACCGCAAAAGGTATTGCCTACAATTCTCAGCCGCTGTCAACGCTTTGACCTGCAGCGGATTCCGCCACAACTGATAGCCGGGCATCTGCAATGGATTGCGCAACAGGAGAATATAAAGCTTGAGGATGCCGCTGCCGCTGCCATTGCTAAAGGGGCGGACGGCGGCATGCGCGATGCAGAATCCATGCTCGATCAACTGGTGGCCTTTTGCGACAACGCCATTAGCGAAGAAGACGTGCTCTCGGTATTTGGCTTCAGCTCGCAGGCTGTGGTGGCCGGATTAGCAGAAAACCTGTTGCAGTGCGCTACCCCGGCCGCGCTTGCGACTATTCACGAACAGGCTGAAAAAGGTAAAGACTTACTGAAACTACTGGCAGACCTGATTGCCCATTTACGCAATGTGCTGGTGCAAAGTGTCGACCCCGGCCGGTTAGATGCTGAGTTACCGGCCGAGGTCGCCAGTCGCCTCGACCAGCAGGCAGGCATCCACCCGCAAGCAAAAATCATTGCTGTAATCGATGCACTGGCAGCTACCGAAAGCAATATGAAGTGGGCTCCCAACAAGCGCCTGCATTTTGAAATCGGCTTGATTAAAGCAGTCCAGTTGCTGGCGACAGCCAGTTTGGATGAGGTCCTGAGCACACTCTCCAACCTGCGAGATGGTAAGCAGCTGCCGCCAACCTCACCCGCACCTCAACCAGACAGCAACACCGCCTGGCAATCTAAAGCCACAGCAGAGCCGACACCGGCCAAACCTGAAACTCCCACGATTTCGTTGCGTCAACAGGTCGAGCAAGTGATCTCCACCAGAAAATCTGAAACTACGCAAGGCCCGACAAACTCGCAAAGCAGCAGCGCGGATCAGCAACCGGCCAATGAAAGCAGTCAGTCCACAGCCACGGCAGTACTTGAGCAAGCTGAGCCAGAACCGACGCCTGAGCAAGTCACGCAGGCAGAGCCCGAACCAATCAGCCAATCTTCGGAATTTCCACACGAACAATGGGTTGCTGTGATCCATGGTTTACGTGACTCGCCATTGGTCCATGCCTGTTTGCTGAAATTTCAGCCACTTGGAGTGGAGGGTACCAAGTTGGTATTGGGATATCCACCGGATCAGCGCATGAATGTACATATGCTGGAGGACTCCAACCGGATAAATCAGGTCAATGACATCTTGCGCACCATCACCGGTAAAGAATTGACGATCACCACTCGCGCCGTCGATGGCCTGCAGGTTGAACCTGTCGAAGAGGCCGCATCACCCGCGGAAAAAGATCCGCTTGAGGAATTTCGTAATGATCCACTCATTAAGAAGGCGCTCGACCTCTTCAAGGGCGAGCTGGAAGCCGATAGTTCATCTGCCAATTAACAACTAAAATAAGAATGCCATGAATATTCAAAAAATGATGAAGCAAGCTCAGAAGATGCAGCAGGAAATGCTGGCTAAGCAGGAAGAGCTTGCTAATGAAACTTTCGAAGCCAGTGTCGGTGGCGGCAAGGTCACGGTCGTTGCCAATGGTGCAGGCGAGGTCGTCTCCCTGAAGATCAGCCCCGATGTGGTTGATCCTGATGATGTCGAGATGCTCGAGGATCTGGTTCTGAGCGGAATCCGCCAGGCCGTTGCCGAAGGTAAAAAGCGCTCCGAAGATGAGCTTGGCAAAATGACCTCCGGGCTCGGCCTGCCTCCGGGAATGGGACTGTAAAATTTTAAAAACCTCCATGAATCAATTCCAGAGTTCCATTTGCTTGCCGCTGTTAATAGTTGCTGTAATGGCAGCTGCCATCCCGGCTGCAGCCAAGTCCGATGCCGGAT
>CAZHRP010000275.1:0-2798 GCA_964535055.1 uncultured Chthoniobacteraceae bacterium | reverse complement strand
GCTTTGGCTTTCAAAATCATGGAGGATAAGTTTGGCGCCCTGACTTTCACCCGCCTGTATTCCGGTAAGATCAATAAGGGTGATACGATTCTGAATACTGCAACCGGCAAGACCGAACGTATCGGCCGGCTGGTGGAAATGCATGCCGATGATCGCATCGAACTGGACTCCGCGCAGGCCGGCGATATCGTCGCGCTGGTAGGACTGAAGAATATTCAAACCGGCCATACTTTATGCGATAAAGATGACCCTGCCACACTCGAACCAATGGTCTTCCCGGATCCGGTGATTTCGGTTGCCGTCAAACCGGTTGACAAAGCCAATGCCGAAAAACTCGGCGAAGCCCTGGGCAAAATGATCCAGGAAGACCCGTCGTTCCGCGTCGAAACTGATCAGGACAGCGGCGAAACCATCCTCATGGGCATGGGTGAACTGCACCTGGATATTAAAGCGGACATTTTAAAACGTACCCACAAAGTCGAGGTCGAAGTCGGCAAGCCACAGGTCGCGTACCGCGAAACCATTACCGCACCGATCACCGATACCTATGTCCATAAAAAACAATCCGGTGGCTCCGGTCAATTTGCTAAGGTCGATTATATCATCGAACCAAACGAAGCCGGAGAGGGGTTCTTCTTCGAGTCCAAAGTCACCGGCGGCAATGTACCGCGCGAATACTGGCCGGCCGTCGAGAAAGGCTTTAAGCTCAGCATCGAAAAAGGGGTGCTGGCCGAATATCCGCTGGTTGATGTCAAGTTCACCCTGCTCGACGGAGGTTTCCACCCGGTTGACTCGTCAGCCGTCGCATTCGAAATCGCCGCCAAGGCTGCCTACCGCCAGACTTTGCCAAAATGCGGTCCACAGATCCTTGAGCCAATCATGAAGCTCGATGTGTTCTGCCCGCAGGATAACCTCGGCGACGTCATCGGCGACCTCAACCGCCGCCGCGGCATGATCCTGGCGCAGGAAAACACGCCGACCGGGGTTCGCGTCAAAGCCGAGGCACCACTCAGTGATATGTTCGGCTATATCGGTGACCTGCGCTCGATTACCTCCGGCCGCGGCCAGTTTTCGATGGAATTCGAAAAATACTCGCCCTGCCCGCGCAACGTTGCCGAAGAAGTCATCGCCGAGGCCAAAAAGCGCAAGGAAGAGAAAGCTAAGTAAATCTGAAATCCTTACAAAGGGGGGAGCCTCATGGCTCCCTTTTTTTCATAAAGCGCACGCCTCTCTTGCCGAAGACTTGTTTTTGTAGCTGCACGGCTACCAAATTCCGCGAAGGCGGTGGAGGGCGGACTTCCACTTGTCCGTGCAGACGCTCTCCTTTGACACCAGTTACTTGTTCCGGATCTATTCCGGCGAACCAGGGCACCAAGAAGTCAAAGCTCTGCTCTTTGGACTGACCGGTCGCAACGTGATTACTTGATAGCGTCCTGCTCAGCAATAATTCAGGCAGCCATCTCGATGGCTCGCTCAACTTCGTTGTGTTCGAAGTACGGGCAGAAGACTTCGCATACCTGCTCACCGATGCGGCGGGAAGTATCATCAAGCTCGAGCCGGTCGGGGTCATAGACCATTGCCCGCACAATCTGCGGGTTCTTCTGCCGCAGATCCTGCCAGCGCCAGCGCGATTGATACCAGTGATTCGGCAAACAATTGCAGGTCGATACCTTGCGGCGGCATGGTGATACTCCTGCGCAGCTCATAGTCATCACGCGACAGCTCATGAGTCGCCAGCATTCCGCCCAGCAACTCTCCGGTTTTACCGCTATCCACCCGCATTCCCTCAGCGACTAAGCGTGACAGGGTTTCACCTTTGTCGGTCAAAAGCGCCTGGCGCTCAGCCACCTGTTCGAGGTGGATCACTACCTGCAAACCGTCAGGCAGCATCACCGGCATGGCAACCGCCACGCCACTAGACGTTGCCTCAATTTCCAGTACATCATCCCAAAAATCCTTTAACGTGCTCCGGATACCAGCTTTGAATTCTTCCTTCTTTGCAAATCTCATAGTAATACACCTTCTGCGCTTGCCAACTCAATATTCAAGTGCCCGCAAACCAGCCGCATGAAATGATCCAGATCAGTAGGCTCAAACCCTTGCAACGGCAAATGTCTGTTATCCCGGTTAATTATGGTCTTCGACCAACGCAATCTCCTCGTCAGTCAAGCCGTACAAGTCGTAGACCAAGTTATCAATCCGCCGGTCGGTCGCCACAATATCCGCTGCAATCTGCTGCAGCGTATGCGGGTTCTTCTCGCGCGCCTGCTTCTCATGCAACTCCAGCATCCGCTCGACCAACCCCACCATCTTGTCATGCTTGGCCACATCGTCCGGATCATCGAAGTCGATTGGACGAATGGGGACTTTCTCCATGTACTGGTAAATTAAGCGGTAACGAAATTTCCCGGCTCTGGTACCAAATGGAATACTGATCTGGGCTATCAGCCACCAAAATAACTTGCTGTTCAGAAAGCCCAACAAATAGCAATCGTCACTATCGATAACATAGGCGGTATTCGTTAAGAAAATTCCTGATTTATCGAGACAAAATCTGGGGCCTTTACATATGTCAGGGAAAACAATTTTAGGGCGTGTGAAAATTTCCCAATAAGCAACATCATCCTGTATCTCAAACCACTTGTAGTCACCGGGTTTTCTCCCCCGTTTATCCGAGCTACTTGTTTTCGGAGTTAAGTCAGCCTTCCATTGTTGCAGGTGCTCTTGAATCGCCGGATAAGACTTAACCCGGATCAATCACAAACTTCGTAGCGAGACGCAGCGTGAGATGCTTGGAT
>CAZHRP010000274.1:0-2816 GCA_964535055.1 uncultured Chthoniobacteraceae bacterium | reverse complement strand
CTCGCCCGTCGGTCTCCAGGTTGTCCACCGGGAGGATCCGCACTGCCCCGGAACATCTGGGGTTGAGTTACGAGAAGCTAAAGCGGGAATTGGAAAAACTCGAGGTAGACGAGTTGGCCACATGTGTCCAGCGTCGCGGCTATTTGCTATGGGAGCAGGGCGCCGAAAATCAAACTGTAAACTTACAGCGTGCTTTCTTGGAGACATTATTCGACAGCGAACAGGAAACCAATGAACTGACTGAGGTGCTTGAGGTGGAATCTCCCCGGCATGGTGAGCTTCTGCCTCGTGACCTGGCACGTCTGGGCTTGCTAATCTTGCGCGATGGCAAGTGGCAGGATGAAAACTTCAGCAACCTGCTCAATGATCGTCTTTATAAACAAGAAGGCACCGTGCGGATCGATGATGCGCCATTTTATGTAGCTGGTTCGAACGATACTTTATGGCTGATCCTGCTGCCTCGCGATCAGGTCGCCTTTGTTGCCATAGCCGGCGACCAGCCACTCGCTGAACCAAAAAAATATGCTGATGCAGTTGCAACTGCCATGCATGTAATGCGTAAATAGTCAGATGATCACAATTATTAAAGGTACCAATCGTCCGCAGAGCAATACCGGCCATATAGCTGCCACTGTCACCGACATCTATCGCCAGCTTGATGCCACGGCACATTTACTCGATCTGGCTGAGTTGCCAGCCGGCATGTTCGAGCCGGTAGCCTATGCCAATAAGCCGGCGGCTCTGGCGCAATTTACCGATGCAGTACTCAACTCATCAGGACTGGTAGTAATCACTCCTGAGTATAATGGCGGATTTCCTGGGGTGCTGAAGTACTTTATCGACATGCTGCCATTTCCGGAAAGCTTTGAGCGGCGGCCGGTTTGTTTCATCGGACTTGCAGCAGGTTACTACGGAGCATTGCGTCCGGTCGAACAATTGCAGCAGATCTTCAGCTATCGGAATGCTCACATTTATCCGCAGCGCGTCTTCATCCCCGGAGTGAATGATAAGCTTGATGAGCAAGGTGCAATTAAGGATGAGAAAATCCAACAACGCCTGCAGGATCAAGCGGAAGGTTTTTTGAAGTTTGTTGCTAACCTTGGTTAGGGCACCCGACTGGCAAGCTGCTAATGAAAACCGAGCAATTTACGGGAGGGCCACTTGAAACTAATTGTTTCCTGCTACAGGCGGCAGCCGGCAATATCCTCATAGATGCGCCGCAGGATGCTGCCAGTTGGCTGGCTACCAATGGTTATTCTGTAGACCTCATGCTGCTTACGCATGGTCATTTCGATCATGTCGGCGATGCGGCAGCAATCGTTCGCCAATATAACTGCCAGGTCGGCTACCATGCTGATAGCGAACAGATGCTGACCGATACCGAGTTTTTTAGTAAGCTTGGGATACCGGTAGAAGTAGAGCCGGTAAAAGCTGACTTTCTGATCGAGGAAGTCGATTCAGTAGATTACCTCGGCGAGAACTTTCAGGTGCTGCTGGTGCCAGGACATTGCCCGGGAAGCTTGTGCTTCGTGCATCCCGCCAGCAACCGGCTGTTTGGTGGCGACGTCCTGTTCGCCGGTGGCGTCGGCCGCTGGGACCTGCCCGGCGGCGACTACGACCTCCTGATGACCGGCATCCGCAATAAACTGCTGCCACTCGACGATCAGATTACCGTCCTGCCCGGTCATGGCCCAGCCACCACCATCGGCCGCGAACGCCAAACCAATCCCTATCTGCAGTAATACTTTCCCGGCAAATTTGTTGGCCAGCCAAGGGACAAGTAAGGTTCGTTCGCTACTAATGGCTTGTGATAATAGAACTCGGCGGACGTCTTCCTTCGCTGCTCCAGCTTCCTTTCACTACAACGTGAGATATTGAGCTATGGACGGACACCCCCGACGTATCGGGGTCTTCGAGTGGAAGTCCGCCCTCCACCGCCTTTGCGGAATTTGGTAGCCGTGAAGTTAAAAAGCAATTCTGAGCAATTTGCTCAAACCTCTTGAGATTTGATATAAGTTACGACGGTGACACGCGCTACTTGGTCTCCTGCGCGTCGGCTTTCATCGCCTGTTCGGCGGCCTGGATTTTTTCCTCGGGGACGGTCCGTAGTTTTTTGGCCAGGCCGAGCTTGCTCAGTGTCCAGATAAGCCATTTGGTAGGATCCCAATGCCATGGTTTCACGCCGTTGCGGTAGTCGTGCTGGAACTCATGGTGGTAGTTATGGTAGCCCTCGCCGAAGGTGACCAGCGCCATCAGCCAACTGTCGCGGGCACTGCATTTGTCGGAGTAAGGGCGGCTGCCGATGGTGTGACATAGTGAGTTAATGCAGAACGTGCAGTGCTGGACGCAGACTACCTTGAGCACGCCACCGATCAGGAAGCCGCCGAGCGCGCCGACCCAGCCAGCGGCCAAAAAGCCAATCACTGTTGGCAGGACGAACGCCGAGGTAATTCCGATCCACAGCCAGTATTTGTGCTGCCAGACCACCAGCGCGTCCTTGCGCAGGTCGTTGACGTTATCCAGCGGCGGTTCCGGCTTCAATTTGAATAACAGCCAGCCGATGTGGGCGTGGAATAGCCCCTTGGAGATGTCGTACGGGTCGTCATCGTGGTCGACATGCTTGTGGTGGCGGCGGTGATCGGAGGTCCACTCGATCACCGAACTTTCGAACGCACCGGCGCCAAAGATCAGGCAAACAAAGCGGATCAGCGGATGGGTCTCGAAGGTCTTGTGGGCAAACAACCGGTGGTAGCCGAAGGTAATGCTCATGCCGGTCAGCACGAATAACGACAGGAATAAGCCGACCTCCAGCCAGC
>CAZHRP010000273.1:0-2816 GCA_964535055.1 uncultured Chthoniobacteraceae bacterium | reverse complement strand
GCCAGCAACATCACCGACATTATCACCAACATTATCGGCAATCGTTGCCGGGTTGAGCGGGTGATCCTCCGGTATTCCGGCTTCTACTTTGCCGACCAGGTCCGCGCCGACATCAGCCGCCTTGGTGTAAATGCCGCCACCGACACGGGCGAATAATGCTATTGATGATGCGCCAAATGAAAATCCGGTAACTACATTGAGAACTTTGCTGATATCGACGGTGTCGCCGGCAGTAAAGATACTCGAATAACCCAGCATCAGAGTGCTTAAACCGAGTAGCCCCAGGCCAACCACCCCCATACCCATGACCGAGCCGCCGCCGAAGGCAATATTTAAAGCTTTGTTGAGACCATCCTGGGCTGCATGTGTGGTGCGGATATTGGCTTTGGTGGCAATGCGCATACCAATAAACCCGGCCAACCCGGAGCACACCGCCCCGATCACAAATGATACTGCCAGCAATGGGCTGGAAGCAGGATCAGCTGCGCCCTGCCACGTCAGCAGGCCGGCTACCAAGATCACGAAGATACCAAGTACCCGGTACTCGGCTTTTAAAAAGGCCATCGCCCCTTCATTTATAAAGCCGCCAATTTTTTGCATTCGGGGTGAACCGGCCGGTTGGGCGGTCACCCAACGTGACCGCATGAAGGTGTAGATCAGGGCTATAATACCTGCCAGGGGGAGAACAAGTGCTGTAATATGCATAAGTAGAATGTAATAATTAAGGATGCGGATTATAAGGAACACACCGCTTTGTACAAGAGCTATATTGCTGCGGCTCCATAAACTTTTGAGCGGCTAGTCCGAAGGCGGCAAGACCCGCACGGATTACCCAAAATTCTGCCACGGCAAATTACTGAATATTGCAGTCAGTGACCAGTTCTGATAGGGGATGCAACTGAAATTGAAACATGTCTACGAGGAACCTGCAGCGAGCGATGGTATGCGGGTCCTGGTCGATCGCTTATGGCCACGAGGACTGAGCCGGGAGCGGGCACAAGTCGATTACTGGGCCAAAGCGGTAGCACCCTCTGCGGAACTACGCCGGTGGTTCGGGCATGATCCAGAGAAGTGGCTGGAATTCCGGCAGAGATATTTTAGCGAGCTGGATGCCAATGGTCAGGCAACAGAGGAATTCATTAGCGAGATCGGCGACGAAGTGGCGACATTCCTGTTTGCTGCCAGCGATCAACACCATAATAATGCGGTAGCATTGCGGGAGTATCTGGAATGCCGCCATTCCAAATGATGCTGTTATTCTTTAGGAAATAGCAGAAACACCCAATCATTGGTAAGTAAGTGAAGTGTGGTTGGTGGTATAATTAATTGAGCTTATCCCTCTACAGCAGTTGGGTTTCACTTACACAATATAAGTAGTTTTTCAAACTTGTAACATTCACGAGCGAAAGCGGCGTTGAAATCTGCTTGAGGCAACGGTATGGCGGTGGTATTGCCTCAGTATGGTTTGTCAACCACTCTCACCTGATCCGCAGCGGGCGGTTACCAATGAACGTTTGAGGTTGTTAGCCTTGGGGTTTTACATTTCCGGCACGATCGGCATTCTGACTGTCTCGTTATTCATTATCCACTTTGTGATGTTCAGTATGTTTTCGCTGGTTCAGGTCAATGAGCTCCATCAATTGCAACCGGTCCAACAGTCAGTTGATCAGGAGTCGGATGCAGACAATGGCGAGCAACTAGCTGACTTAGCGGAAGAAACGAAGATGCTAAACTCGATGATGGTAGTGATGGCCGGTTTATTTGGCGTTATTATTATCTTCGGCTGGGTCCTTGGCGGGCTGACGATCTACGCAGGACGATGCATCAGCAAGCGCAAGCAACGGACGCTGGTATTAATCCTGTCAGGAGTGAATTGCGTTTGGATTCCTTATGGTACGCTGCTTGGAGTTTCCGCCTTTTTGACTTTATCGCATCCGGATGCCAAAGAAGAATATCCAAGTTGAGTCAAATTATCGTGTTGCACACTCGGTGACCGAGTAGTTTAATAATAACTAGTGTCCCGTTCGTCTAGTGGTTAGGACACAGCCCTCTCAAGGCTGCGGCACGGGTTCGAGTCCCGTACGGGATGCTTGATTTATTCTGCACTCGCGCCAGCGATATCGAAGCCGACTTGTCAACCGCAGTGGATTCAAGTAGTTTTTGTTCAGGTGAAGCAGTATCGTCCCAACGTCGAACGCCAGAGATGGCTGTATTCCATGCAACAGTCGCGCGCTTGGGTGCGTCGCCGACAGGGTAAGCAAGCTGAGAATTCCCGTATTTCCAGTGGGTTAAAGCCAATCCTTGATAATTCCGAGCCATGGTTGCAAGGCGAAGTAAGATCACTGGCAGATGCACTCTGGATCTCAGATCGAATCAAGGAAGACATGGAGCGATGGAAAGTCAGGCCACAGCAGCATACCTGACTTCTCTGCTGGAGCAGGAATACCGTGTGATCACGTTGGGTGGTGCTGCGGTGATTGCCCATGGCTTTGCACGTAACACGCTTGATGCCGATATTTGGTTAGACCCCTTAGACTCACCAAAGACCTGGGCTGCAAGGCTCATAGATGTGCTTAGCAACTCTGGCGTGGCTACCGTCCAGCCAATCACACTCGGGTCATTGCAACCAATCGCTGAATGTGACCTGGCTACGGTCGTGCGCGAAGACGGAATGATACGGATTGCCGGATTAGATCGGCCCCTCGACATCTTTCGCGTTCCGAATGAGCTGGAAGCTAGCTAGGGTATTTGGGGTCAGGGTAGAATGGCGCTAAGATAAGGGGACTTTGGGAGGATTTTCGACACCGATTTTTCTG
>CAZHRP010000272.1:0-2820 GCA_964535055.1 uncultured Chthoniobacteraceae bacterium | reverse complement strand
ATGCTCATGCCGGTCAGCACGAATAACGACAGGAATAAGCCGACCTCCAGCCAGCTCAAGCCGAAAAAATAAATATATAAGGGCACCCCGATCAGGGCTAAAATGAATGTACCGATCAAGAAGGAACTATTGACCCAATTGACTCGCTCGAATGGAATATTTGGAAATAACACGAAGCGCATACTTACCCGAATACGGCGATTAGACAACCAGAGATTCGAATAAATTTTTCAGCAGATAAGAAATCTGATCCCGGGCGGGCGATTTTCAGGCAGTTTGCCAGGCTGTAGGCCGCCATTCATGGTGATCCTTTTTAGCGTAGCGTAGCCAGGGAGGGGGTCTGCTGAGGGGGCGAGAATGGACATTTGTCATGCCAGTGCAGTTTTGACTTTGGGGATGATTTCCTGGCCGAGGGTGCGGATGCCGTTGAGCATTGACTGGTGGGGCAGTTCGGCGACGCTCATTTGCATATTGATGCGGCTGATTCCACCGAGGGCATCGCTGGTAGCGGTCGACCAGCGGTCGAAAGCGGTGTGGCTGGCCGCCGATAATGGCGATCATCAACGGCAGTCCCAGGGTTCCTGCGCGGCTGAATGATGCGGGTGTGCCACCGACGCCAACCCAGACCGGCAGCGGGTTTTGATACGGACGTGGGAATATTCCCTGATTATCGAGTGCTGGCCGGTGCTGGCCCGACCAGGTAACTACCGGGTTATCACGAATCTTGAGCAGCAGCTTGAGTTTTTCATCGTACAGCGAATCGTAGTCTTCCAGTGACAAACCGAATAGCGGGTAGGCTTCGACGAACGAGCCGCGCCCGGCAACAATTTCAGCGTGGCCCTGTGAGAGCAGATCGAGAGTGGCAAATTCCTGGAATACCCTGACTGGATCGGCGGCGCTGAGCACGGTCACTGCGCTGGTCAGGCGGATTCGTTTGGTGCGGGCGGCGGCCGCGGCCAGGATCACGACCGGTGCCGAGTCCATGTATTCCTGGCGATGGTGTTCGCCGATCCCGAAGACATCGACGCCTTCGCGGTCGGCGGTCTCAATTTCCTCAAGCATATTTGCCATCCGCTCGCTTGGAGTGACAAGCGGTCCGGTAGCTTGATCCTTCGAGATGGCTACGAAACTATCGATTCCGATTTCTATCGGCCAACAGTACTACCAGCCTGGAAGACTCACAAGTAGGTCATAAAATCTCACCTCGGTGCAACTGCAGGAGTAGTGGTTTAAGCGTTGCTGACATGGCACTGCAAATTTTGCAAAAAAAAGCCCGGGCTGCAGTAACTGCGCAGCCCGGGCTAAACAATCAGCGTTAGTTCATTCAGTTCATCTTAGCCCATTCGGCATCGGCCTGGGCGATGAAGCCATTGGCATCTTCGCGGAATTTTTTGCCGACCTCGGCATTTTTATTCAAGTAGAGTTTGTCATCCACAACCAAATATACGGTTGGATCGGACTCGAACTTTTTACCGAGCGCCATGCCATAGGCACAATGCCCGGCATATTGTGGTAAAAACTTCTCCGGTGACTTCTCAAACAGAGCCTTGGCATCGGCATTGACCAGGTAGTAGGTCTTGCCGTCGTGGCTGGCAGCATGGTCAGCTGATCCTTTGACTGGTTTGTCAGCCTTGAAGTAGGCGACCGGGCAGTAGCCGCCCAGCTCGGCTTTTGATTCAGCTGCTGATACTCCCTGAACCGGCAAGAAGCCAGCCAGAGCCAATGTGGTTAGTACGATTAAGTTTCTCATTTTGTGGATATGAGCTGCAGCCGCAGCCCCTATTCCGGAAAATAAAAAATTTTCTTTTGTGGAATAAAGTGCGCTACCAAATCATCAGTCGAACTCCATAAGCTGTTCAGAGTAATTGATTTGTGTGGAGCTTGGCCATGCAGGATGAGCTTCGATCGATGCTGTATTTTCGGTTGCTGATCGGTGATCTGGCTATAGGTTGCGGCCGTGGAGAGGATTTATGTATGCAAGGAATGTGACAAGCCGAAGCCGGGCAAGGTGGATGGCAAGGCGCGCAGCGGCAGGAAGCTGATCAAAGCGCTGCAGGCGGCGGATCTGGGGGTGGAAATTGTGCCCTGCAAATGCCTCGGCAAGTGTAAAAAAGGACCGAATGCGATGGCACTGCCACAGTGTTTGCGGCTCCACCGGGTGACAGTGAAGAAAATGAAGAAGCTCTTAGTAACAACTGCGCACAGTGATTCCGAGTAACTGGAGCGCATCAGGCGGCGGGCGGCAAAGCGTAAATTATAGTGTTATGCGACAGATAGCAGGACAATTGATTGGTGGATTGCTGGGGTTGCACGGGTCGTTGGCGACTACTCCAGATGCGGCGGTAGCGGAGCAGTCAAGATTGGCTCCGCAAGATCAGCCTGCGGCGGCTCCGCCACCAGGAATGGTATGGGTGCCGGGCGGGACATTTTTGATGGGTACGGATGCTGAGGATGTGCCCGCGAATGAACGTCCGGCGCGGGAGGTGACGGTGGATGGATTCTGGATGGATGCGACGCCGGTCACCAACCGGCAGTTTCAGCAATTTGTCGAGGCTACCAGCTATGTCACGACCGCTGAGAAAGATGTCGACTGGGAGGAAATGCAGAAACAACTGCCACCGGGCACGCCGCCACCACCACCGGAGTCACTGGCTGCCGGATCATTGGTGTTTCGCGAGACAAGCGGTCCGGTCGATTTGCGCAATGTCGCCAATTGGTGGCACTGGACGAGCGGCGCCAACTGGCGGCAACCGGAAGGCCCAGGCAGTTCAATCGATGCGCGCTTGGATCATCCGGTCGTGCATGTCTCATGGTTCGATG
>CAZHRP010000271.1:0-2826 GCA_964535055.1 uncultured Chthoniobacteraceae bacterium | reverse complement strand
AGAGGATTTCGTTTCCTCAGTTGGCCGCTGCGACCATTCGCCGGCGATGTAACCCATCAGCCCGCTGATCCTCTCCTGGAAAAACACTTGGCCCATGCCAAATACTCGGTGCGCCTCCTGCGCTACTGGTGGGCGGCCCAGGCAATCCGTGAGCAAGCCCGTCACCGCTCTGCCGCGTCGCCGCTGGTTGTGGTTGATTACGGGGCCGGCCGCGGGTGGCTCAAGCGCTACGTTGGTAGCAATTTGCCGGTCTATTGGATCGCACTCGACTGGAAACCGGAAAGCCGAATACTCGAAGCACTCGGCTATGATGAGATACATACCTGCAACTTTGATGACAAACTACCGCTTGACGATGCCGGCATCGATATTGTTTCGGCGCTGCATGTCTTCGAGCATTTGCCACGACCGGCACACTCAATGCTCGAAATTTATAGAATCTTAAATCAAGGTGGAACTCTGCTAGGCTGCACTCCGACAATGCCCAACTTGCTGGCGCAGTGGCGCGAAGCTTCTTTACGACGTAGCCTGGCCGCCGGCGACATCGCGCGCGGCGGTCACATCAACAGTTTTTCACCGGCCCGCTGGAAAACCTTGCTCAAGGACTGCGGATTCAATCTGAATTTTGTCACTGGATCTCATTTCATGCGACAGACAGGCAACCCGCTCGAGAACTTACGCTGGTGGGTTCGCTGCAATCAACTCTGGGGAGCATTCTTTCCGGCACTCGGATCCGAGGCTTGCGTTGTGGCCGGTAAACCGACTGCTACCGAGTCTGCAGCCGGATGGGAACTGCAAAAATTACGCCAGGATCGCGCACGACCACGCCCGGCAATTGCCGCACTTGTATTGGTAGTTCTTGCTGCTGTAATCACTCTGCCTTTTATCCATAAAGCAAACCGTAAACAGAATGTTGAGGCAATCCTGGCAACTCAAATGGATAACGGTGCTGACCACTTCCTTTTGGTCGACCACCCGCTGCTGCAGCCATTCGTAAAACCGGATCATATCACAATGTTACTCGATATCAGTAACCTGGATCAGCAACTGGACCAGCTGCCTGACACAACGCATGTGGTGATACACGAAGACCAGTTTCCTGCACTGAACCAAAACTTCAACAACTTCGTCATCGATAGCCGCATCGAAATTAGTGATGATGACTTCTATCTCATCAGACGTGCCAAGGATGGCACGACCCTCAATCATTTTCTGTCACTCAATCCTGATACGAAGTTACCGAGATCCATGGAATAGCAGTTTGATAACAGCGTACCTCTTTCACCCTTGTCAGCTTGTAGCTATCGCTGCTTCGAGACTATTACACCGAAAGTGATTTGCCATTATCACTGCTGGAGAGGCCCAGCATCATCTTGGCCGCCTTTGCAGCCCAGGCATCCGGTTTGATGTAGCCGTCAGCTCCTGCTGCAAAACACAATCGTAGCATATCTGTATCAATCACGCCCGGATTCAGCGGGATCGCTGCGAGCGCGACCGGCATCCACCTCCTGATTCATTTCCTCAACCAACTGAACCGAACGCCCGCAACCGGAAATGAAGACATCACGGGATAATAATTCATCCACCAACGCCCGGCCTAAGCCGCGCGTACAGCCGGTTAATGCAATATGTTTCATCACCCGAGCTTAACTCAAACCAAGACATCAGGGACACAAAGAAATTTAACAGGTTCTCTCTGCGCTCTCAGTGCCTCTGTGTAAGAAAAAATTACGCTCCGATTGCCTGGCTAAGTGCCTGGGCAATCGTTTCCGCATGGCTGTCGATCTCGGCCTGGACCTTGCCTTCGACCAGGATCCGGACTTTGGGTTCGGTCCCGGAGTAGCGGACAAGGACACGGCCTTGGTTGCCGAGTGTCTGCTCGACCGTGGCGATCGCCTGCTGCACTGAGTCCAGCGATTCCAGCGGCGGCTTTTCTTTGACCCGCAGGTTGCGCTGGGCTTGCGGGTATTTGGTCAGGCATTTTCTCAGCTTGGATAGCGGTAGGCCGCTGGCTACCATGATGCGCAGGATCTGGAGGGCGCTGGCAATACCGTCGCCGGTGGTCGCATAATCCCGAAAGATCATGTGTCCGGACTGTTCCCCACCCAGGTTGAGGTTGCGTGCCAGCATTTCCTCGATTACATAGCGGTCGCCGACTTTAGTCCGCAGCACTTTACCGCCGGCAGCATTAATGCATTCTTCCAATCCGGCATTGCTCATGATGGTTGCTACCACGGTATTACTGGCGAGCGTCCCCTCGCTCAGCATCGCGGTCGCCGCGATCGCCAGAATCTCATCACCGTCAACGATCTCACCATGTTCGTCGCATAGCAGCAGGCGGTCAGCATCCCCGTCATGCGTGATCCCGACCACAGCTCCCGATTCACGGACCAGCCGCTGGATCTCCTGCGGATAAGTACTGCCACACTCCGCATTGATATTGGTACCATTCGGCTCAGCATGATAATCGAGCACCTGAGCACCCAGCTCACGGAGGATCATCGGCGATGATTTATAAGCTGCGCCATTTGCACAGTCGACGACCACCTTGAGACCTTCCAGTGTCAGGTTACCCGGAAACCCGGATTTAGCATATTCTACGTAGCGCCCGAGCGCGTCATCGATCCGGAACGCTTTGCCGATGCGATCAGCAGTCGGACGGACCGCATCAATCGCACCGGAGAAAACCAACTCTTCGATATGCCGCTCGATATTGTCGTCCAGTTTATAGCCATCGGCCCGAAAAAACTTAATACCATTGTCGGCATACGGGTTGTGCGAAGCCGAAATCACAATGCCGGCATCGGCCCGCAGGGAGCGCGTAAT
>CAZHRP010000270.1:0-2855 GCA_964535055.1 uncultured Chthoniobacteraceae bacterium | reverse complement strand
AATTGATTGACCACCAGAAGAATGGACTCCTGGTACCACCGGATGACCCTGATGCGCTGGCCGATTCGCTGGCCTTGCTGATTAATGACTCTCAGTTGCGACATAATCTGGCGACTCGAGCCAGAAATTCTATCGTCAGTAAGAAGATGACCCGGCAGGATATGATCGACGCCCATCTCGAAATCTATAATCCCTGATAGGTAGTATGGCTCAGTTTTCGATCGCAGTTCCTTTTCGCACCAATTACTACGAGTGTTATGCGAAGATCCTCGAGTCGGCGGGTTTATTGCGCCAGTGTTTGATGTGGACCCGGCGACCGATGCCGGGTGTGCCCAAAGACAAAAACCGCCTGTTACCGGTCCTCGGCCTGACCGCATATGCCACGGCTAAGACCTTGCCGCCTTACTACTCTGAAGCGGCCCGTTTCGCCCAGTACCCGCTCTTTGATCAGTGGGCTAAACGGCATTTGTATGCAGGCGAATATATTCTCTCGAGTTACGCTTATGCCAATTCCTGTTTTAAATGGGTCAAAGCCCACGCTGGCAAGACATTCCTTGATGGCGGCAATTCCCATCCGGAGAACTTTTGGGAAATCCTGGCCGCAGAACATCAACGCTGGAGTTGCAAATACCCGCCAGTACCTGAGTTCTACATCGATCGTGCCAGGAGGATGATGGAGGATGTGGATTACATCCTGTCGCCAAGTGACTATGTCAGTGATTCATTTCAAAGTCGCGGGTTTCGTGCTGATCAAATCATTAAGGTGACTTACCCCGTGGATTTAAGCTTATTCAAGCCACCTGCAGGGCAACTGCCCCGTACCCGCGCTACTGATGCACCATTTACCCTGATTAATACTGGATCGCTGTCCTTGCGTAAGGGCACGCCGTACCTTTTGGAAGCCTTCCGATTGATCCATCGGCAGATCCCGAATTCGAAACTGCTGCTCACAGAAATCGTCACTGACAGTATCAAGCCAGTCCTGCGCGATTACGCCGACCTGCCGATCGAGTGGTCACCTCCGTTGGCTCATGACCAACTGGTGGAACGCTTGCATTCTGCCGATCTGTTTATATTACCATCGCTGGAGGAAGGGTTGGTGCGGACTGCCCTCGAAGCTATGGCCTGCGGCTTACCGGTCATCTTAACCCCCAATACTGGTGCGGCACAATTCGTTGAAGAAGGTATCAATGGCTCCGTAGTCCCAATCAGGGATCCACAGGCAATAGCCGACCAGGCACTCGATTGGCGAGAAAAATTAGCCGCTGACCATATCGTCCCGATCATCGATTTTTCAGAGAAACTGGCATTTGATAGCCTCTCAGAAAGCCTGATCAGCCAGTTACAAGATAAATCCCTTATTTAGATTATTTCTTTTGAGCAGCGCACAATATAATCAGCATCCGATGCTGGCAGTCACAGGAGTGATGCCGGTCGGTGGCTCCTCAACCTTCCTGATCAACCTGGCCCGCGGAATGCAGGAGCTGGGCTATCGCCTGCCAGTCGCAGTCATGTCAGACCACGTCGATTACCGCCGCGAGCTTGCCGCGGCTGGTGGCCTCCTGCACGAAATGTCCCGCACTGACACCATCTATGAGGATCGCATCCAACAGGTGCTCGCAATAATCAATGATTACAGACCTGCCCTGGTACTTGCTGCGCTCAGCTCAGAGAGCTTTGAAATCCTGCGATACCTGCCAGATGGGGTAAAACGTGTCGGCATTGTACAATCTGACGACGAGAAGGTCTATCAAATGGCCGCCAATTATGCCCCATGGATAGATTCTATGGTAGGTGTTTCCAGTGCCATTGGTCAGCGGTTGGCCGGTATGCAGGAATTTCATCAGCAACAGGTTATCAGTATCCCGTATGGTATCCATTTCGAGCACAGCCGTACAGCTACTGACAGCTCCATCCACCAACCGCTCAGGGTCATCTACGCCGGACGCATCTCGGAAGACCAAAAACGTATCAGCAGGATCGCTGAGGTGATTGGCAGGCTGGCAAATGCATCATCAGGCTTCGAATTTACCATTGTTGGCGACGGCCCGGAAGCAGGCTGGCTGCAGGATCAGGTTGGCGGGCTACCCGGAGTCAAACTACTTGGTCGACTGGACAACCAGGCAACCATTGCAGAATTTGCGGCACAGGATGTCTTCCTGCTCCTGTCCGATTATGAGGGCTTGCCACTGGCTCTGCTTGAAGCCATGGGCATGGGCTGTGTCCCGGTGGTCTCCGACCTGGAAAGCGGCATTGGCGAGCTGGTTAACGATGATTGCGGCATCACCATCCCACTCGGCGATATCGACCATGCAGTCACTCAATTAAAACGCCTCGAATCTGATCGTGAACTGTTAAGCCGGCTGTCATCAAATGCCAGTAGCCTGGTTCGCAAGAAATATTCGGCCACGCGAATGGCCAGGGCCTACCTCGACTTGGCCGAGTCAACCGCACTCCAAATCCCTGACTGGGATAGCTGGGCTGCTAAAAAGCCTGCCATCAATGTTCCGCTATTGGTCAATAAAAAGTGGCTTTACTCTCCGCTTTTGCGTGTTATTAGACGCACATTGAAGGTAATCAAGTAGTGACCGCCCGATAAATAGTACTGACTCAGGCAAACAATTTTGGCAATTACCATAACCATCATGCAACCAGCAACATCCATAACCCTGGATTACCCTTACGGCGGACACGCCTAAAGCTATACCCACCCTCTCAACCAGAAAATGAGCCACTTTAAACCCGATGAGTTTGATAACTAAAATTTTAAAATCTCGACGACTAAAATGGGCGTTAGCCGGCTTGCCGAATCCCGGCAGGGCAATCGCTATGTATAAATGTGCCCATAACACCAT
>CAZHRP010000269.1:0-2855 GCA_964535055.1 uncultured Chthoniobacteraceae bacterium | reverse complement strand
CGGGGCACCCCCCGTACAGATCCCGGCGTGCGGAACTACCGCACCGGGGTAATGATTCGTTTTCGGGGCTCCATACCGGGCCTGCTGGGTTCCCCTGCCAACGCTTCAGACATGCCATTACTGTCATGCCCACATGACTCGGGGCCACAATGGGTGGTTATTCCTTTTGTGTCAGACTCTTTCATTCCTTATCATTCAATGGCTTTCAACGGCGCAGCCGTAATCATAATCGTGATCGTGATCCTAACCGATCAGAATTTCTCACACGCAGCCACTAAGGTCCGTGCCAGACAGTCATCGAGGACCGGGCGGGACAGGCATCGAGGTTCGAGCCGGACAGGCATCAAAGTCTCGGCCTCTGTGCCTCTGTGCGAGAATAAGCCAACCGGTAAGTCGTATTCTCCTACTGCAAACTGACCGCTCTTCAGTAACTGATCACACTCAGCCCAGCTACACGGGAAAATTCCTCCGCGTTGCGGGTAATTATCGGTAACCCATGACACTTTGCCGTACAAGCAATCCATAAGTCATTGGCCCCAATCAACTGCCCCGCCGACCGCAACCTGCGCGCTTCTACCGCATATTCCATCGCCACTTGTGCGTCGACCGGCAGTGAGCGCAAGCCACCAATCAAAGCCAGCGCTGCCGTAGATCCAGGCTCTTTAAACCCCTCAAGGTACTCAATCACACTGTCCATAACAGGCTCAGTACACTCAAGAGACTCCAGCAACGAGGCCGCAGTCGACGCCGGTGGAGCCCAGGTCGCCCGCTTGATCACCCGCGAAAACGATTCCCTCGGCGATTGCCGCGCCCGCTCCAAACACGCATACGCTTCCAAATCCAATGATATCGTCTTGGTTGCCATATACATGTTCGCATACAAAGATTATCTGCCTCTGTCAAACCATTCTTATTCCTAATCCTAATCGTGATCGCATTCGAATTATCTATTCCAATCTACACCATTCACGGGCCAATAATAGCCACCAAAAGCCACAAAATTCTCAAAAAAGATGACTAATCGGTCTGGATTTTGAACCACTGATGGACTCTGATAGACACTGATTTTTTATCATTCATTGGCGAATCGCCAACGAATGAAATGCCATGGCTAAAGCCCAGCTTCGTTTCCTTTGCTTTCTTCTGCAAAAAGATCCATGCTGGCTCGGTCGCTGGGTGCATATCCATAGGGGCGTAGGATGGCCAACTCCTTGCTTGCCTTCCGTAGCCTCGTGCGAAGGATGGCCCTTCGTGGTCCGGCAGCTGCCGGACGTAGTAGGGCCATCTTCCATCTTCCAACTCATAACTCTTCTCATCCCCGAACTCGCATGCCCTCGCTTGGATCAATTCCTATTCCCTCAATTCGTTTACCACCAGATTTGTCTTTTTGCGAAAAGTGGGTAACGTCAATCCTTTAACTCTGCAACAATTAACCACTATGAACAAACCACTCTTACTGAAACCATGCCGCCCCACCTGCCTCACTAGTTGCCTGCTATTATTACTTGTCTTGCTGACGACACCAGCTGCACACGCCTGTACCAGAGTGTTGTGGAACGGTAATGACCTGGCCGTACTGGCCGGGCGTAGCATGGACTGGCCGGAGAGTACCGAGCCGATCCTGACCGTTTTCCCGCGCGGCATCGAGCGCGACGGTGGCATGGCCAAAGGTGAGCAGATCGTTAAAGAAAATGCCAAGCGCTGGACATCAAAGTATGGCAGCTTGATTACTCAGGTCTACGGGATCGGATCGGTCGATGGCTTTAACGAAAAAGGCCTCGGCATCCATGGACTGTATTTAAAGGCGACCGATTTCGGCCCGCGCGATCCGGCCAAGCCGGGAATCCACGCCGGCCTGTGGATCCAGTACTTGCTCGATAATGCTGCGACCGTTGCCGAAGCAGTCGCTTTGCACGAGCAGATCCAGGTGGTCATGATTGAGGCCCACGGCCACAAGGCGACCATCCATCTGGCCATGGAAGACGCCAGCGGTGACTCGGCGATCATCGAATACATCGATGGCCAACCGGTCATCCACCACGGTAAAGAGTACCGGATCATGACCAACGATCCAACCTACGACGAGCAATTCGCGCTGCTGGCGAAACAGGACTTCTCGAAGCCGAGCCGCGACATGCCACTGCCGGGTAATGTCAATGCCGTCGACCGCTTCCAGCGCGCCGCCTATTACATGGCAGTACTCCCGGAGCCCAAGAACGTCCGCGAGGCCGTTGCCGGCATCCTCGCTATCACCCGCAATGTCTCGGTCCCGTTCGGTGCCCCCTACGGAGAATTCGGCATCTACAATACCGAATACCGTACGGTCACCGACCTGACCAATCTACGCTTTTTCTTCGAGCTAACCAATAGCCCGAATGTCATCTGGGTCGACCTGGAAAAGTTCGACCTCTCCGCAGACGCCGATGTGATGACCCTCGACCCCGATAACCCGGCACTCACAGGCAATGTCTCCACCCAATTCAAAAAGTCCGCCGAACCCCCGTTCTAATAGCCTCATAAGTAGTCCCCCCCGCTCGTAATCCTAATCGTTTTTTCACGGTGACCACGGAGGTGCGAGCCGGACAGACATCCAAAACGAGCCGGACTGAATTCTCTCACACAAAGGCACCAAGCTGATGCACGTCGAGCAACTGAAATCTACGATCTGGGCCGCCGATAAAGCCCGCGCGACCAAATTCTACCAGGATGTCTTCGGCGCTGCAGTCGTCCGCGACAACGAAAATATTACCGAACTCGAAGTCGCCAACGGCCGGATCGCCATCCACGGTGGTGGCGAGGGCAAGCCCACCTGGACCGGACTCAGCTTCCAGGTCGCCGATGTCGTGGCCGGTGCC
>CAZHRP010000268.1:0-2868 GCA_964535055.1 uncultured Chthoniobacteraceae bacterium | reverse complement strand
CGTCGGAGTTTCTGCGCGCATTTCCCGATGGGCTGGAGACGGATCTTGGCGAGGGTGGTGCGCGGCTTTCCGGTGGGCAACGCCAGCGCGTGGCCATTGCGCGGGCCGTGTTGAAAGACGCGCCCATACTGCTGCTGGATGAGGCTACGTCGGCACTCGACCTGGAAAGCGAACGGCTGGTGCAGGAGGCGCTGGAGCGGTTGATGCGCGGCCGTACCAGCCTGGTGATCGCGCACCGATTGTCGACCATTCGGGACGCAGACCGAATTGTGGTTATGGATGCCGGCCGGATCGTGGAGATCGGCACGCATGATGAACTGCTGGCCGCCAATGGCCTTTATGCGCGGCTCAATCCCGAACCGACGGCCAGCACCGGCGCCATGCGTTGAAGCCTCACCAGCCAGCCCAGCTCGGGCCGCACACCCTCTCCGGCTGTGGCGGAAATCCGGACACTATCGTTGCTTGCCCCTCTCGCCTATGACCCAGCTAACACTATCCGACCAGCTGGCGCTTTCATTTAGGCATAGGCTTCGTTGCCGACAAACCCCATCTTCTGAATCCCGGCCTGTTGCGCCAGTGCCATGACCTGGTTGACCACTTCATAGCGTGCCAACTGATCCGGACGAAGCCGAAGCTCCGGCTGAGCGGCAACCGGTTGAATGCGGCCTACCTGGCGCAAATATTCTTCCAATTGTTCTACCGTCACTTCCTGATCATTCCAGTAGATGGTGTTCAGAAAATCGATGTTGATCTGGTTGAAATCGGGTTTGATGTCGTTGGGCAGGTTGCTGGGCGGCGGCAAGTCAAGCTTCACCGCATGCGTTTGCACCGGGATGGTGATGATGAACATGATGAGCAGCACGAGCATGACGTCGATGAGCGGCGTCGTGTTCATCTCGCCCATCGGCTCCCCGGCACCGCCTCCACCCATCGAGATTGCCATAATTGTCTCTCCTGAATTCGAAACGCGTCAGCGGCTGGTTACAAAGCCCGCAGGCGGCTCGGAAATGAAACCGATCTTCTGGTAGCCGGCCCGCTGCATGGCGAAGATGGCCCCGCCAACGCAGCGATATTCGGTTTCGGCATCACCGCGGATGTGCACCTCGGGCAACTCGATCCGAGCGCCAGCCTGCTTCTGCCGCTCCACTTCCGCGAGCAGATAGGCGGAGCCTTTCTCGCGCAGGCTGTCGGAGGAATCCATCTTCGTGAGTCCCCAGAACACGTCGCAATTGGCATCAACCGAAAGCGGCACATTTTCCGGCTTGGTGGTGGTCGGAATATTGACCACCTTGGGCAGCACGACCGGCACCGTCTGGATCACCACCGGCACGGTGATGAGGAAGATGATGAGCAGAACCAGCATCACGTCCACCAAGGGCGTGGTGTTGATTTCTGCCATCGGGGCGCCTTCCTCCCCACCGCCCATGCTAATTGCCATCGCTAATATCCTCCGTCGCTAGCCACTGGTCGCCGCTTGCCGGCTAAAGCTACTTCTTCAGCGGCGCCGTGCCAGCAGCAGCGGCAACCGGTGCCCCGGTCGCCGGGCGCGCCATGCGCGATCCGGAGAGCAGATAACCATGCACGTCGGCGGCAAAGGTGTTGACGACGGTCACGCTAAACTTGCCATTTACCGGGTACGATCCGGCCTTGGGGAAAGTCGTGGGGATATCGCGCAAGACAAAAGCATGCCCGCCCCAATTGTTGATTTGCTGTTGGAAATGTTCGTTGGTGACGATGGTCGTCACTGCCTGGCGGGCCAGAAAGCGGTAGAGCCAGCGGGGGCGGGTCCAGTAAGGGGATTGCATGGCATCGCTGTGCGCATCTACAACGAAACGGCCGTTTCCGGCCAACACACAATACAAATAAACAAAAAACACGGCAAAACTGGGCGGACTCTGGACAAAAATAATCTCCGGGCGGCGGCGGAACAGTAAAGCCAGCGTTTTAACCGCCTTTTCGGTATCCTCGAACCGGAACACGAGGAGTGCATTATCCGAAAACTTCTCCACAAATCCGTACATATATTCGATATTCACATCGTTATCGGAAAGCACTTTCAGCACTTTCGAAAGTCCGCCCGGCTCGTCGGACACCTCGACTGCCACCACATCGGTTATATTTGCGGTAAAATCGTTCTCCTTGAGTGTCTCGAACGCCAGGCCCGGCTTGTCAACCACGATCCTCAATACGCCGAAAGATTCGGTCTCCGCGATGGTCAGTGCCCGGATATTAATCCCGTTCTTACCGAGCAGGGCGCAAACATCGTTAAGCCTGCCCCTGCGGTTCTCAAGGAATACCGATATCTGTGTTATCTTCATATTTATCCCCTTTTTTCCAAAGAAGTAATTTTTTATACTGCTTCCAATTGAATTAACCTAACTCAACAGGAATTATCCCGAGCCTTAAAGCTGACGCTTATCGACCACACGCTTGGCTTTGCCCATACTCCGTTCGATAGTCTTCGGCTCGACCAGCTTGATCGTAACGCCGATCGACAGCACCGCCTCAATCTCTTTTCTGATCTTATCCTCGAGTATCCGCATCTGCTTTATCTCATCCGAAAAGACCTTTTCGTCAACCTCGACCATCACCTCTACCTTATCGAGCTTGTGTGCTTCGCGGTCTATAACGATCTGATAATGAGGCTGAGTACCGTCAATGCCCAGCAAAACGTGCTCGATCTGCGACGGGAACACGTTGATACCCCGAACCACGATCATATCGTCCGTCCTGCCTTTTATCTTACTGGTCCTCGGAACGGTTCTTCCGCACTTGCAGACGGACTTGTCAAGACTGACTATATCCCGCGTCCTGTACCGCAAAAGCGGGATGGCCTGTTTCGTAAGAGTGGTAATTACCAGCTCTCCG
>CAZHRP010000267.1:0-2873 GCA_964535055.1 uncultured Chthoniobacteraceae bacterium | reverse complement strand
TACATCGGGGTCTGCGCCTCACTACGATAGATGGCTTGTGATTGATCCGGGCTAGCCAGTAATCCAGCAAAAGATTGCATCGTGATATTGATCTGATATATCCGCGTTTGCGAGAGGAATTACTATGAAAAAAGCGCTTATTACCGGGATTACCGGCCAGGATGGATCGTATTTGGCAGAATTATTGATAGAGAAAGGCTACGAAGTCCATGGCATCATGCGGCGCGCCTCCACATTCAATACTAGTCGGATTGATCATCTCTACAACGACCCGCATGTGCACGGTACAAAATTGTTCCTCCACTATGGTGATTTAGCGGATGGGGTGCAGATGGTTAAATTGCTTTATGATTTGCAGCCTGACGAGATTTACCACCTTGGGGCACAAAGCCACGTACGCGTCTCATTTGATATTCCGGAATATACCGGGGATACCACCGGTCTTGGTACGGTGAGGATCCTCGAAGCAATTCGCGAAGTAGGGCTTGATAATAAATGTCGTTTTTACCAGGCGTCCTCATCGGAGATGTTCGGGTTGGTGCAGGAAGTTCCGCAAACGGAAAAGACGCCATTTTATCCGCGCTCACCGTATGGCTGCGCCAAAGTTTTCGCCTACTGGTTAACGGTCAATTATCGTGAATCCTATAAACTGCATGCAACTAACGGCATCTTATTTAATCATGAGTCGCCGCGCCGAGGTGAAACCTTTGTGACTCGCAAGATTACCCGTGCAGCAACCAGAATAAAGGTAGGACTGCAAAAGAAACTGTTCCTCGGTAATCTGGACGCCAAGCGCGACTGGGGCTACGCCAAGGAATATGTCGAGGCTATGTGGTTGATGACGCAGCAGGAAGCCGGTGACGATTATGTGGTTGCCACTGGTGAGACCCACACAGTGAGAGAGTTTGTTCAGGAATCATTTGCACAGTTGAACATGGACTGGGAGGAGTTTGTCGAATATGATGCGCGTTACGAGCGACCTGCAGAAGTTGATCTGCTGGTTGGGGAACCTGCCAAAGCCAAGCAGCAATTAAATTGGGAGCCCAAGGTGCGCTTTAAAGATTTGGTGAAAATCATGATTGATGCGGACCTGGTATTGGCCCGCCAGGAACTGGCCTATCAGGAGGCGACCCGTGCCTGAGCGCAAGATTTATGTAGCGGGTCATCGCGGGATGGTAGGCGCGGCGGTCGTCAGGGCATTGCAGCAGCGGGGTACGGACAAAATCGTCACGCGTAAACGCAGTGAACTGGATGTGGCTGATCGTCCGGCGTTGCTAGAATTTTACCTTTCAGAGCAACCGGACGTTGCCATCATATGCGCGGCAAGAGTCGGTGGGATCCAAGCCAATGCAACTTACCCGGCGGAGTTTCTGTACCAGAACCTGACGCTGGCAGCCGCCAGCATTGATGCCGCTTTTAGCGCCGGGATCAAACGCCTGCTTTTTTTGGGCAGTACATGTATCTACCCCAAGCATGCTGAGCAGCCGCTCCGAGAAAACTCACTGCTAAGCGGCGCACTGGAACCGACCAACGAACCTTACGCGCTGGCAAAAATAGCCGGATTAAAATTGTGCCAGTATTACCGCAAGCAATATGGCGTATTATATCATTCGGTCATGCCGACCAATCTGTATGGACCGCAGGACAATTACCACCCGCAAAACTCCCATGTCCTGCCGGCGTTGATTCGCCGGTTTCACGAAGCCAGGGAAAGTGGCCAGCCAGCCATAACCATTTGGGGCTCGGGGACTCCACGGCGCGAGTTTCTGCATGCCGACGATGCCGCCGATGGTATCCTGCACATGATCGGATTGGACAATCCTCCCGACTGGCTCAATTTGGGCACCGGCAAAGACATCAGTATCGCCGAGCTGGCACAATTAGTCGCTGATACGGTCGGCTATTCTGGTAAGCTGGAATTCGACCTATCCAAACCGGATGGTACACCCCGCAAAGTGACCGACATCTCACTGCTGCAAGCCACCGGTTGGAAACCAAAAATTGAATTAGCTGAAGGTGTCGCCCGAACATGCCAGACATTCCGCGAAGAGCGGGAGGCCGGCCATCTGCGTGAGGCTTAGTGTGATCAGTGAGCTGCAGCCAGTTTTGGGCTAGATCACAAATTCGCTGACTGACTTGCCGTGAGCCATCCTGATGATGTCGACGATGGTACAGTTATCCAGCGATTCTGACAATTCGTGTCGGATTTTTATCATTAGGATGCGCAGTTCACAGGTTTCCGGGTCCGGGCAGCTACAGCGTTCGGTTGGGTTGGGAGCGGCACAGGGAACCGGTGCCAGTGGCCCGTCCATCAGGCGAATCACTTCACCGACCGTAACCTCATCCGGGTTGCGGGCATACGAGTAGCCACCTTTGACGCCACGCCGACTGGTCAGGATCCCGGCATGGCGCAAGATCAACAGAATCTGTTCCAGAAATTTGACCGGAATCGACTCATTCTGGGAGAGCTGCTGGATCTGGTGGAGGCTGCCAGTTGGGACGCGTGCAATAGCAACCAACGCACGGATAGCATACTCACTCTTTTTTGAAATTTTCATGACCCTGAGCGATAACAGGAGCTGCCTGACATCACGGTAATTTCTAGTGGAAAAATAGTGTTTGGCAATAGTAAACCGTGTTGTGATTCACGCGGGGGAGGGTCTCTCTGAAGATTCAAATGAAATCACGTTGTGGATTTCGATAAAGTGTATAGAAACGCTTGAGGCACGTTTGCTGTAATTTGTATAGATAAGTTAGTTCGGTTGGTTGCTGAGTTCTGGCTCAGGCGGCGTCCTGGGTTTCGCGGCGCCGCAGGGTAGGAGTTTTGCGGCCTTCGACAACCGCGCGGTTGATTACGACTTCGCTGATGTCTT
>CAZHRP010000266.1:2605-2894 GCA_964535055.1 uncultured Chthoniobacteraceae bacterium | reverse complement strand
GCTGTAGACAAGTGCCTCCCGCCAGTCGCAGCAGATGGCTTGTGATTGATTCGGGTTAGCTGCCAGCGCAAGGCCCAGCAGCAATAGCAACACCAGGCAGAGCAACCCCCAGTCGTTGGTCAGATAGAACACCAGCAGCATGGCAGCCAGCGAGCCGAGCACTGACAGGACTGCGAAGGTTAGTTCGATAACCCTGGTGGTAAAAGTACGCGTTCGTGCCTGCCGGCTAAGCCATCGGTCAACCACCCACTTAACCAGGCGAATCAGGAAAAAGAATGCGACGGCAGCC
>CAZHRP010000266.1:0-2595 GCA_964535055.1 uncultured Chthoniobacteraceae bacterium | reverse complement strand
TCTGCTATCAGACCACCGGTTTTGCCGATGATGCCGGCATCTTCGCGTTGCAGTTCTTTAAGACGGAAGCTTTGCAGGCTATACTGATTGCTGATCTCCTGCGACCTTGCCGACCACATCCTTTCCAGGTTTCGCAGTTCAGCTTCGATCTCACTGTCGGTTTTCGAATCGATCAATCGGCGCAAGCTATCCAACGCCTGGTTGGCAGTCTGTTGTTGCCCTTGCAGCAGCTGCACTTCCTCGCTCAACTGCTGGGCTTTGCGCGAATCCCGGGTGACAACCTTGATCTCATTAACCAGTGGCTCGATCAATTCTTCGAGCGAGCCCTGCAAGGTTACCGGCTCGCTTTCCACGGTCGTAAACCCGCTGAGATCAACATCAGTAGCAATATCCAGCAAGTTGAACTGAGCCTCGGAAATTTGCCGTTGAAGCAGATCGATCCGCTGCTGTTCGGCTTCACTCAAGCGATCCTCCGATTGATCAGCTTGGGCACTGTCCAACTCGGCGCGTAATGATTGCAGGCGCGCAACCGCGGCAGCCAGTGCCTGCTCCCGTGACGCCTCCGGTAAGCTGCCTTCGGGCGGTTGACCATTTGCTACCGACAGCATGGCCAGTATGATGGCAATCACCGGAAGCTTTACCAGGAAACGGTCCATGCCCCAAGCGTGCCAACAATTTTCAGCACGTCAATTCAATGATTGGGTATACCAGCTCAATCGATCAGCCCGAAGTGCTGGCCGAACGGCCAGTAGACCACCAGGCCGCGGCCGACCAGGTTCTTTTCCGGGACGGTGCCCCAGTAGCGGCTGTCTGAGCTGTAGAAGCTATTGTCACCGAGGGCGAAGTAGGAGTTGGTGGGAACGGAAAAAGTTGCTTGCGGATTACCGAGGAAATCGAAGCTGCCGCCCTGGGCGCTCTGGTTGGAATAGCCGCGGTAGCCATTTTCTTCACTGATGACCCTGGCCAGCCCGGGTTGTGCCGGCAACTCGCCATTAATCAAGAGTTCCGGCGGATTGATTTGCAGGGTGTCGCCGGGCAGGCCGGCCAGTCGTTTGATGTAGAATTGCGAGCCCATGGCCGGGTTCTGGGTTGCTTCGATTTTGCGGATGCCGGTGGTTTTGAAAACGAAGACATCGCTGCGTTTGGGCGGGAAGAAATGGTAGCTCATCTTATCGACGAAGACCTGGTCGCCGGTATCGATGTAGCCGCGGGCGATCACGTCCCCCTTGTTGTAGGTCTTGCGGTTGTAGACGACTTTGCCCTGGGGATCCCGGACGATGCTGCCAAATTGATCGATCAGCGGCCGGGGCGGAGTAATGTCAAAATATCTTACCAGGGTAGCTGCCGGTGCCATTAGGGTGTAGGTGCCATCCTTGCAGACGACATCGGTGAAGGTAAAAAAGTGGAAACGCTGGTACTCTTTTAATTGCTCCACCTGGTTGCCGTCGGTCTGGGAAACGAGATCGATATAATTGCGGCCATTCCAGATCGACTGCCAGCCCTGGACCAGGAAGTTTGGTGCTTGTTCCTCCTGTGGGTAGCCGATCACGCCATTGAGGGTTGGTTGCATCGATCCGGTAGGGATCTTGAACGGTTGCAGGAAATAGGCCTTGATGCCGGCGGCGATCACTATGGCCACTAGGAAGACTTCGACGTTGTCACGGAATTCGCGATGCTTATACGGTGGCAGGATTCCCATGCAGGCATCATCGAGCTGTTTGGCAGCCTTTTCAGCGGCATCTTTATCGCGAGCGGAAACTGCATTTTTCAAGTCGCCGATCATCGAGTTGACCTGGTCGAGGGTGTCTTGCGGCAGCAGGTCGCGGCGATAGCGCAGTAACTTGCGGGCTCCATGGATCAGGTCTTTGGACCTTTTGATATAGCGTGGCTGAAAAAACATGAATGGTTAGGATTTCACTTCGGGAGGTTGAAATCAACGCGGTTTTTGGCTTCTTTTGCGGCGCTTCTGTGGCGGCGGCATGATGGCGCGTAGCTGCCGCAGTTCGCCGAAGCACAGCAACTTGTCGCCTTCCAGGATTTTGGTGTCCCCATCCGGGTTCGGGATGCTCTGGTTATCGCGGGTGATACTCAAGACCTGGATGTTGCGGTCGCGCAGATCGGTGTGGCGGAGCGTACTGTCCTGCAGGTCCGGCATCCGATGGACTACGAATTCGGCAATTCCATAGCCGGCGCTGAGCGACAGGCGCTGCCGCAGGTCGACGTCCGGGAACAGCACTTTTTGTTCGATCTCCTCAATGATGGCACCGGCGACATTGATGCCAGTGGCAGTTTCGATGCCTTCGAGCCCGGGCGATGAATTGACCTCGAGGATTTGCGGGCCATCGGCACCCTCGAGCATGTCGACACCGGCCACCCGCAAGCCCATGATCTTGGCAGCCCGAATCGCCGCATCAGTGTAAACCTCGTCCAGCTCCAGGGCTTCGGCCCGACCGCCGCGATGCACATTGCTGCGAAACTCGCTGCCCTGGGCAACCCGACGCATCGCCCCGACAACGCGATCACCAACCACAAACGCGCGAATGTCCTTGCCCTTCGATTCAGCGACGAACTTCTGAATCAGCACGTTCTGGCTGG
>CAZHRP010000265.1:0-2934 GCA_964535055.1 uncultured Chthoniobacteraceae bacterium | reverse complement strand
CCAAGCATCTCACGCTGCGTCTCGCTACGAAGTTTGTGATTGATCCGGGTTAGAGTTGTATCGCTGGGTCGACGGCAACAAGTTGCTCAATGGATCACAATATTTATTTATTACCGGCGATGAGGGCAGCAAGCAGGTTCGCAATGAAATCTCTCAACTTGGCTTGCCATTGCTGGAGAAGCCGTTTCCGATTACCAAGCTGCTCAGCGAATGTTCGCGGTTGCTGAAAATCTAGTCTACTGCGGCTGCATGCCAACTCCGGTCATGGAGATTCTCCGTCGATGAAAATACGATGCCAGAGTTCCAGCACGACCAGGGCCATTACCTGTTTGAGGACTACAAACTCATGCGACTGCATCTGGTTGCGCAAATTGGCTACAGCTTGCGGGTCGAAATAGCCGCGCTTGCGGACATGTTCCGGGTCCAGGGTATTTGCAATAAGGTCATCGACTTGTGGATGCTGGAAGAAGATCTCCAGCGGCAGGAAGAACGGGTTCTTGGGGCGGTTGACCACCTGTGGCGGCAGCAGTTTGGCTGCCAGGCGGCGTTCGATGATCTTATCTTTCATGCCCCGGGCTTTCAGCTTTGGTGGTAACCGGAATAGCAGTTCGATCAGGTTATGGTCGAGGAATGGCAGGCGGTACTCGAGCGAGTGAGCCATGGTATTTTTATCCTGGCGGATGATACACCAGTCCTGCAACCATTCATCCCACTGGAGTTTCAGCAGGCGGTCGAGGAAAGGATCGCCATTGTCACGAACCTCCGGGATCCACGAGTTGGACAAATGACCTTTGAAATTTTCGCTATAGAGGGAGGCGCGAGTGTCGTGACCACATAGTGTTTTTAGTGAGACATAATTTTCGAACAGGCTGCGGGCTCCGTAATGTTGCAGAAAATCAACCAGCCGTGACTTACCGTGCTCGCCGAGGGCGGCGGGAAACTCAAAAAAGGTATCCAGTAATTTCCATGGAGTCGCCTTTAATGTGGGCATGGCCAGACCATGGTGGATAAACGCTGGGATCTGGCGATGATACCGTTCCACCAGCTGGATGACTTTATGGAAGCTGTAACCGGCGAAGATTTCATCGGCTCCTTCGCCGCCGACTACCACCCGCAGGTCTTTAGCTGTTGACTGAGCCAATTTGTAAAACGCGATGATCAGGGCATCACCTACCGGGCGGTCCATGTGGTAAACGATCTGCGGCAGCAATTCGAAATCGGATGACTGACACTGAATTTCGTGGTGGGTTGTTCCCAGCAGCCGGGCGGTCTCGGCAGCATCCCTGGTTTCATCGCCCGGACTGTTGAAGCCGATCGAGTAGGTATGTAAATCGTCATTGAATTCACGCATCGTTGCGACGACCAGCGATGAATCCACCCCCGCACTCAGGTAAGCCCCGACCGGTACGTCGCTGCGCATGACCAAACGTACGGATTCCCTGAACTGCTGCTCAACCATCTCAAGCGCCTGTTCATCGTCTGGATAGTCGGCATCGCTGCCGGCGAGTTGGATGTCCCAGTAGCGATCGATGCGCGGCGACCCGCCATCCTCAAGCAACATGAAATGCGCTGCCGGCAGGGTAAAGATTCCCTGGAACATGGTTTGTGGCTCGGGGACATAGCGCAGGGTCAGGTAAGGATCGATGGCCTCAAAATTCGGTGCACGCTCGATCCACTCCGCTTCCAGAATTGCTTTGACCTCCGAGGCAAAGGTCAGCCGGGAGCCGCTCCAATGGTAATATAACGGTTTTTGGCCGCAACGGTCGCGGGCCAGGAACAGTCGATGTTGTCGGGAATCGTAGAGGGCAAAGCCAAACATACCGTTGAAGCGTTCGAGGCATGATGTACCCCATTCTTCGTAAGCATGGACAATCACCTCGGTGTCGGAATGGGTGCGAAAAGTGTGGCCTAGCTCTGTTAGTTCTTCAGTTAGTTCAAGGTAGTTATAAATTTCGCCATTGTAACAAACGGCAACGCTGTGATCTTCGTTGTAGATCGGCTGCCAGCCACCCACGAGGTCGATAATGCTAAGGCGGCGCATCCCCATGGATAACTTGCCGTGCTGATAGAAGCCCTCACCATCCGGACCGCGATGGATCAGTTTTTTTGCCATCCTCCTCAGCAGGACCTGATCCGGGTCAGTCAGCCCGGTAAATCCAAAAATTCCGCACATCTGACAGCATCATGGCTTGATGCAAGACCAATTTCCAAGTGAATATCAGCGCAAAATACAAACACTACTCGAATGTTAATTTATTATTCCTGGAATGTGAACGGGCTGCGGGCGATTTTGGGCAAAGGCTTCATGGACATTTTTGCGCGGGCCAAAGCGGATGTTTTTTGCCTGCAAGAAATTAAAGCCACGCCGGAGCAGGTCGAGTTGGAGCTGCCCAAAGGGTACCAGGTTTACTGGAACCCCGCGCAACGCAAGGGTTATTCGGGAACTGCAGTGATTACGCGTCGACAACCCGTCAAGGTCAGCACCGGCTTAAGTGCTTCAGATGACGACCCGGAGGGGCGCGTGCAGACGCTCGAGTTTGATGATCATTTCTTAGTCAATGTCTATACGCCAAACTCCAAGCGGGATTTGTCGCGGCTCTCGTACCGCGAGCAGGAGTGGGATCCTGGCTTCTTGAATTATCTTAAAAAACTTGCGCGCAAGAAACCGATTGTCTGCTGCGGCGACTTTAATGTGGCGCACCGGGAAATCGACCTCGCCAACCCGAAGAACAATCGCCGTAATGCCGGGTTCACCGATGAGGAACGCGTCGGCTTCGAAAATTATGTGCAGGCCGGATTCCTCGATACCTTCCGCGAGTTTGAGTCCGGCGGCGGTCATTACACCTGGTGGAGTTACATGAATCAATCACGCGACCGGAATATCGGCTGGCGGATCGATTACTGGCTCATCTCACCGGAACTCAAACACCGGCT
>CAZHRP010000264.1:0-2947 GCA_964535055.1 uncultured Chthoniobacteraceae bacterium | reverse complement strand
CACTCACCGGCGCAGATGTCGCGATCCCATCTACCTCCGCACCGGCTGACGACTTGATCAGCGCCAACCTGGCCGCACTCAGCGGGCCGCAAGCGGATGATGTAGCAGTTGCTACCCGGCTGATCGGCTACGACTATGATGCGGCCTTTGGCACCTTGTTGCGCAACCTGCTGCGCCCCGGGATCACCTGGTTCGTGCTGGCAGCAATCTTCGGTGCGGTCGTCAGCTCGCTGGCATCGATGCTCAATTCTGCTTCAACGATCGCGACCATGGATATTGTCGCCAAAGTGGGCAAGCTAACCACCGGCAAGGAAATGTCGCAGTTTGCACTGGTCACTTCCGGACGTGTTTGCGTCATCCTGTTTGTAATTATTGCAGCCATCATCGCGCCGCAACTTGGGCGCCCGGAATTTGGCGGTATCTTTACTTTTATCCAAGAGTTCCAGGGCTTTATCAGTCCGGGGGTTTTAGCGGTCTTTCTATTCGGCTTCCTCGTTCCCAAGGCCCCCAAGTACCTCGGCTGGCTCGGGATCCTGCTGAATGCCATCCTGTATGGATTTTTTAAATTCGTGGGCGCTGACCTGCTGGTCAAAAACGGGCTCTGGTTCTCACCGGAAGTCTCATTCCTCGACCGTATGGGGTTGTGCTTCCTGATCGTACTTGCGCTGTGCACCATCCTGACCCTGGTCAACCCGCTGCCCAAGCCGGTCGTCATGCCGGTCAATGATCAGATTGATCTGAAATCCTCTAAAGTCGCCAAATTTGGTGGTATCGGTGTGGTCATCGCCACAATCATCCTCTACATCATTTTCTGGTAGAAATATCAGGCCACAAAAAGCAGGCGGATTATTTTAAAAATACTCGGCCGATTGCTGACATTTATCCGGGTTAGATCCAACTGAGGCCAACTTGGTAACCTTTCGCGAGTATAACTGAAACGATTTATTAGTGCTGTTTATTAATTATGTAATTATTAAATTGTATTCAGAATATCAGTTGATGAATAATATAAAAAACCTGCTGATTAATGACAGGTGTTTCCGTGAATAAATATTGAGCACAGCAAATCAAACAGTGAAGAAAACCAAGGTTTCCCAACAGCAAATTGCCCGCGACCTGGGCGTATCACAGACCTTGGTGTCGATGGTACTTAATGGCAGGCGCAAAGGGGTGTCCGAGAAAGCCTACCAGCAAATCTGGGATCATGCGCGGCGCAGCGGCTACCGTCCGAAAGGGATCGCTACCGAGTTAATCGCCACTCCAAGTGCCGCAAAGACAGCCGGTTTCGTGCTTAGAACCGGCACCAAACTGTACAGTCAAAGCCCATTTTTTGCACATGTGCAGCATGGTATCCATGAATATCTTGCCGAGCAGGGTATTGCGCTGCTGTTTCTTGGCATCGAAAACGACTTCGATGTCAAACACCTGGAAAAAATGTGTGATCCTGACGCCTTCCTCGGTCTGGTTATTCTAGGTGAGGTGTCAAGGCCGTTTCTACAAGCTATGCTGAAACTCGATTCTAGGATCGTAACAGTTTCCTGCCAGTATTCGGGCCTGTGTGACTCGGTAGTCTCCAATGAAGAGCAAGCTGCCGACTTACTCGTGCAACACCTGATGGACCTCGGCCACGAAAGCTTCGCCTGGGTCGGTGGCAACCAGGGCATGCAACGCGCAAAGACCCGGCTCAGCGCCATCCAAAGTGCACTGCGCCTGCGCAACGCCAGTATCGATCCCAAATTCTGCATCGAAGCAGAATCAGGCGACCGTCGTGAAGGCAGCCAGGTAGCCGAAAAAATGCTCGAAGCCGCCGCAGGCAAAGCGCCTCCCACCGCGTGGATCTGCTTCAATGGTGTCATGGCACGCGGCGTCATCAGCTATCTGTCAAATAAACGAATCAAGGTACCTGATGACATCAGCGTGGTCGCCTTCGACCGCACCAGGGTCTGTGACGAAGAACATCCCACCCTGACCGCTGCTGCCACCTCTCCAGAGTTGATCGGTCGCGTCGCCGGCGAACTCCTGCTGCAAAGAATCGAAAATACCAAAAATCGCTTCACCGATACCGTCCTCGCTGCCGAACTGATAGTCGGTGAAAGTTGCTCAAAGCCAAAATCCGTCCTCAATTAGCTGCACTCCAAGACAGTCAATAGTTGATAAAGCTTGACGTCTAAATATAATATTTATTACTTTTTTAATTAATTAAGTTCCAACGCTAGAGTGCCTTATAGGAATTACTTCAGTGTGGTGAATATTAATCGAACTGATTGACGAATTGCTGATGATGAACCAGAAATCCATGGAACCGGAACGACCTTTTTTGATTGGGGTAGATTCTGATGGCACTGTTTTTGACTCGATGGAAATCAAGCACAAGCGGGTCTTTCAGCCGCTGGCGGTGGAACTGTGGGGACTACAGCCCTTTGAGGAAGAATACAATCGGATCGCTGAGAGTATTAACCTGTATTCGGTTCACCGTGGACTCAACCGTTTCCAATCGCTGATTATGGCTTTTGAGCGCCTGATCCGGAAATTGCCAGACACCCGACAGCCGCTCCAAGGGCATGGAGATCTCCGGGAGTTTGTCCTTGGCAGTGACCAGTTATCCGGCGAGGCCCTCCAGGCCTATAATTCCACCAAACAGAGCCCCTTTCTCGATCAGGTGATCGAAAGGAGCCGGCGCTGCGATGAGCTGTATGCGAAGATTATGAAGGAAGAAGGCAACCCGCCCTACCCCTCGGTCCGTGAGACCCTGGAGTCGGCCTCCCAGCGGGCGGAGATTATGGTCATCTCATCGTCCTCTCACGAGACCCTGATTCAGGACTGGGGTGATACCGACCTCCTTCCCCTCACCACCCACGTCGCCGGGCAAGAAATGGGCAACAAGACCACCCAGTTAGCCCGGATCAATCACAAGCCATCTATCGTAGTGAGGCGCAGACCCCGATGT
>CAZHRP010000263.1:0-2980 GCA_964535055.1 uncultured Chthoniobacteraceae bacterium | reverse complement strand
GCGTCAGCTCACCGGGATGCGCATCAGCCAATCGCAGCAGCGCCAGTGCCGCCGCGGTGGTGTGCATGGCGATCGCGACTGGCGCGGTGATCGCCTCCACTGCCAGCGGCGCTGCGAGTACTAGGATTAAAAGAAATGTCAGTCTCAACAAGTGGTCGGGAAGTTGACCCAGCAATACGCGATCCAAGCCGCGCAAAGCGGCGCCATGGAGGGCACCCAGCGCCATGAGTGGAATCAGGGGCAACGCCCACAGGAATGCCCAACGCAAGATCGAATCCATTCGCCCCCATCCGAACGATAGGGCAGCAACCGCAACGAAGAGGACAAGGCCGGATCCAGCCAGTACGAAATGCAGGCTCCATCGCCAGATGCCAAGGATCGCGGGGATGTCCTCACGCGCTCGACCGGCCGCCGTCTCTCGTACGACAAGTACCGGGAGCCCGAATTGCACCGGGACCGCCAGCACGGCGACCACCGCGAAGGCGAACGCGTACACTCCGAACTGCGTCGGCCCCAGGATGCGTGCCAAAAGCACCGCGACAATCAGTGTCAGCACTGCGTGGAGCAGCTTCAGTGCAAGACTGCCGGCACCCTTCCGGGCCAGTACCGCGCCGCCCCGCTCATTTCGGAGAAACGAAACAAACTCTCGTATAAGATCTACGGGCGTGGCTGCCATGCGCCAAGAGTAACCGGAGCGGTACTGAATGTGGCGGATTTCGGGGGCGCCGCTGGTCAATTGAAGTCGTAGCAGGCGTCGGGCACAGTAGCTTGATCTGCTCCAGCACTCCGGGAAAAAATGCCCCAGGGCGCTGACGACGCTTTTTCGGCAAACTAGAGTACCGTAAAGCTGGGGAATCTGGCAAATATTGCCAGCCAGAAACTGACCGTTTCGATTTTCGAGGATAGAAAAGATGCTCAGTAACCGACCTGAAAGCAGGCTCAAGTGGACTAGAAAATCACTCACTCGGAATATCCAGGCGTACGCAATCGAGCCGATTCAGCCATATGTCCTGAGGGAACTCACTAAGAAGACTAAGGCCGAATTATTCCTGGATATTGGATCCAATGTCGGATACTATGCGATTCTGATTGCTGCAGATAATCATGTTGATCGTGTCTTTGCTTACGAGCCAGTCCCATCCACGTATAAGGAACTAATCGAGAATGTACGCCGAAACAAATTGCAGGATAAAGTAGTCTGTCACATGCATGCGCTTTCCGATAGAATCGGGAGCAGTAGCATGAATATCATCACAAGTATATCCGGGAGGAACGCGATTTCAGATACTTCTGTGCATGATGTCAAAGTCAATCGTAGTCAGATTGTATCGACTACGACTGTGGATGAAATGCATGCTGTATCAGGGAAGAGAGCAGCACTGAAGGTAGATGTTGAAGGGCATGAGTTAAAAGTCCTGGATGGTGCGAAGAACTTCCTACAGGAAAACTCCTGCGTAGTCCAAGTCGAAGTCCTCGACCGGAGGGTTATGGCTGATGGCGTAGCTGCCCGAATGAATGCACTTGGATACAACAAGATATTCAGGATTGGGTCAGACAACTACTTTGCCAATGATCCCAATGTGGAAGCGACCACATTGAAACTACTAGAGAATGCGCTATCCTCATTCGTCGAGGATTTTCGGCGTCCACTCTATCTCAAACCTAGATTATTGCCCGGAATCGGTATCGAGATTTCTCCTGTGCTGTTCAAGTTCGTGCCGCCGGCGATCCGCCGTCTCGTAAGTCGCAGGCGTAATCACTAATCCTATGGCAAGAGAAAAACCAGGACATATATGGACGCCTTCCTCTCGTCAAGGGAAATTCACCTCCTGATTGTTGCTACCGCTAAACCGAATCAGAAAGGGTCTGCGGACATATATCCGGGCTCACTGAAAAATTGAAGCAATCCAAACGAAATAGTAGAGAGCTATGGAACGGAGGACTTGCCCTGTTTTCATGGGCGTAGCCGCGATTGCTGACCCACGAACAAGCACGGATGAAACTGGTTTGACCGCATCGACCGGTGAAAAGTAAACAAGCGTTCATGCTGGCATCCCCATATCTCTGATCCGATCAACGACCATTTGGGTCACGTCGACGATGTCTTCCATCAATTGCCGATGCCGCTGGGCAATTTCCGATTGCGGAACTGCAAGCAATTTATCGAGTACTGGAAGCACCGCAACGGCATTCGCGTTGCTTGTAAGGATTGCCATACCGTAGCATTCGGCTTGTTCTTCGATGTACCCGCGAGATTCTGTAGCTGCATAGATCGCTGGAACGCCTAAAACCACCGACTCCGAAGCCATTGTCGCGCTTTCGCCTATGCAGGCCCGGCAGTGAGCGATCAGGTGGTGGATTTGCGCCGGATCTCCCGCGTAGCGCAGGGGTTCCAGATGGGTAGGTAATTCTCCCTCGGCGGAGATAATTGCATGACCTCGTTCGCTCAGGTACTGTACAACGGCGTCGAGCAACTCGACGGACCAGCCCTTGAGGCCGACATCATGACTCGCCTTCCAGGACACCAGGCGAATTAGAAAGGTGTCGCCGTCCGGGGCCAAACCGTTGGCCAGGGCGATTTCGCGACTTGGCGTGAAATGGTTCGGGTGCAGATAGGACAGTTCGTGGTAGCCGCGGTATCGAACGGTCTTCCGTTCAGGGAGTTTTCCTCGATAGCATTGAGGCACCACGATGCGCTGGGCGAAGGGGTAGGTCAGTGCGTTTTGCAGCCGGGCAGTTTCGGTGTCATAAAAAACCACCGATGGCTTGCGCAGCATCCAGCCCACCTGCGCCGCCCAGATGCCCCCGATAGCGGCCAGTATGTCGGGCCGGAATTTCCTTGCCGTTCGGAACAGCCGGTAGTCGCGAGACACCAGCTCAGCAACCATCCCGATCAGCCCGCCGGAGTTCTGCGTGGACAGGCACTCATGCGGGATCCCGAAGCGATCCAAAAGTTCGAGCGTGCAGTCCTTGTCACGAC
>CAZHRP010000262.1:0-2999 GCA_964535055.1 uncultured Chthoniobacteraceae bacterium | reverse complement strand
TTATGCGGATCTGAAGAACAAATTACATGGGGGTGGTTATGTGGCGGCCCGCTGCGGCAACTCGAATGAGCGGATCGATGCGATTCTCGGGCGGTTTAGTGTGGGTTTGCCGCAGTTTATTGGTGATGTGACGCCGCGGGTGCATGATATTATGGTGCGAGAACCGTCGATGGTAGCCCTGGATAGCACCTGTGCTGAAGCACTACAGATCATTGACGAAAAAGACTTTCGAGCGTTACCGGTGGTCGATCGGGAGCAGCGTGTGGCAGGGATTATTTCCATCTTTCAGTTGGGACAGTTTTTTCTGCCGCAACCAAGTGAAGTGCTGAATATGCGCCATGTCAAAACCAGCGTCGATAATATCATTGAGGCGCTCGGAGCGAGTGCTCTGCATTTGCACGATCCTGCGAGAGTGGAAGACTTGTATGTGCGGGTTGGTGCGATGGATATCAAGTCGTTCGGTCGTTTCATGAAGGAAGAAGGTACCCGGCCGGAAGAAAACATCATTGTGGTAGGTGATCGATATGACATCCAGCAAAAGTCGATCCAGCTCGGGATGCGGCTGGTGGTCATCACCGGTGACCTGGAGGTGGAGCCGGAAACAATTGAGACTGCGCAGGACCGTGGGGTTTGCCTGATTGTCAGCCCGTATGATTCGGCGACTACCTCATGGATTATCCGGACCGCCACATTACTGCAACCGTTAGTTGAGAGCAACGTGACCCGCTTTGATGCCGATGAGCCGATCACCAATGTGCGGCGGATGCTTTCCAAGTCACCGTCGCAGATCTACCTGGTGACCAGCGAAGATGATCGTTTGATCGGAGTTTTTTCCAACTCGGATATCCTCAAGCCTGTCAATACCCGTATCATTCTGGTCGACCATAACGAGATCGGCCAGGCGGTTAATGGCGCGGATCATGTGGAAATTCTTGAGATTATCGACCATCACCGGCTGAGCAATCCAGCTACCCAGCAGCCGATACTGTTCATCAATGAGCCAGTGGGGTCGACATGCACTATTGTAGCGAGCCTCTACCACCGTCATGGATTACGTCCGGAGCCGCAGATTGCCGGGTTATTAATGGGGGGCATCATTTCAGATACGCTCCATTTGCAAAGCCCGACCACTACTGCCTGCGATCGCGAATTGCTGCCATGGTTGGCAGAGATTTCCGGAGTCGACTCAGCTGAGCTGGCCCAGTTGATTTTTTCTTCCGGCTCGGTAGTGCTGAATAATCCTGCCGAGAAAGTGATCAGTAGCGACTGCAAACATTATGAAGAAGCTGGCGTTGCATTCTCAGCATCACAAATAGAAGAGTTGGGATTCGATAATTTCTATCAGCACGAAGACGCCCTGCTGACGGCACTGGAAGAATACCGCAAGGCCAATGGCCTTGAGTTCTCAGTATTGCTGGTGACCGATATTAATAGCCAAAATTCACTGCTGGCGGTAGCGGGTGACAGTTCGCTGATCCAGCAAATTTCGTTTCCGCATGTCCGCAAGAATCGCATTTTTGATTTGCCTGGAATTGTCAGCCGCAAAAAACAATTAATCCCCTATTTGACATCATTGCTTGACGTTGCAGCGACCTGAGCGCATTCATCGCATGACTGGTATCAAGCGACTGTTATTGCCATGAAATATATCTTTGTGACAGGTGGTGTGGTTTCCTCGCTCGGCAAGGGGCTGGCAGCGGCGGCGCTCGGCACCTTACTCGAGCAACGCGGGTTGCGTGTCATCCTGCAAAAGTTTGACCCCTACCTGAATGTTGATCCGGGGACGATGTCACCATTTCAGCATGGCGAAGTTTATGTGCTGGGGGACGGATCGGAGACCGACCTCGACCTTGGCCACTACGAGCGGTTTACCAACTGTGTGTTATCCAGCAGCAACAATCTGACTTCCGGCCAGGTTTACGAGACCGTGCTGGCCAAAGAGCGCCGGGGCGACTACCTGGGCAAGACGGTGCAGGTGATCCCGCATGTTACTGATGAGATCAAAGCGCACATTCGTAGGGTCGAGAAAACCCAGCCGTGCGATGTGGTAATTACCGAGATTGGCGGTACCACCGGTGACATCGAAGGGCTGCCGTTTCTGGAAGCCATCCGGCAGTTCATTCTCGATGTAGGCAGTGACAACTGCCTGATCATGCACGTTACCCTGATCCCGTATATCCGGGCGGCAGGTGAATTAAAGACCAAGCCGACCCAGCAGAGTATCGCCAAGCTGCGTGAGATTGGTCTACACCCCCAGGTCCTCGTTTGCCGGACCGAGTTGCCATTGGATCTGGATGTTCGGCAAAAACTGTCGATGTTCTGTAATGTGCCGTTACATGCTGTGGTAGAAGGTCGCGATGTGGAAAATTCTATCTATGAAATGCCGTTAATGCTGCAGGCCGAAGACCTTGATGAAACAGTGTGCCAGTATCTGGGCATCGATGCGCCGCCAGCCGATACCTCCGACTGGGCTACTTTCGTAAACCGGGTTATCAACCCGAAACGCCGGGTTAAGATTGCAGTCGTTGGCAAATACATTGACCTGCAGGATGCTTATAAGTCGATCTATGAGTCGCTGACCCATGCCGGGGCTGCCAATGATTGCGGTATCGACCTGATGCCAGTGGATGCCGAAGACATCGAAGAGGATGGCGCTGCCGAACACTTGAGCGCGGCAGCAGGTATCCTGATTCCCGGCGGCTTTGGCGACCGTGGCATCGAAGGCAAAATCATGGCAACCCGCTATGCCAGGGAGAACCGGGTACCATTCCTGGGCCTGTGTCTGGGTATGCAGGTAGCAACGATCGAGTTTGCGCGGCATGTATGTGAGCTGGAGGGAGCCAATAGCACAGAATTTGACCCGGATGCACCGCACCCTGTAATTGCACTTTTGGAAGAACAAAAAGATGTGACCGAGAAGGGTGCTTCGATGCGGCTAGGTTCGTGGCCGACACAACTGGTGCCCGGCACCAAGGCCCATGAGGTATATGCTGCGGAGC
>CAZHRP010000261.1:0-3016 GCA_964535055.1 uncultured Chthoniobacteraceae bacterium | reverse complement strand
GCAGGTAATGGAGAAACTTGGAGCGTTTATCGAAGAATGCCGTATCGTACTCATCCCCTTCGATCACGTAATGGCGTGAGTCATTGAGGTTGGCGCCGCGGCCGAGGTTCTCGGCGATGCCGCCGATCATGAATCCGGGATCGAGCCCGGCATGCTGCAGGGTATGGGCCAACAGTGCGGACGTCGACGTCTTACCATGGGTGCCGGTGACTACCAGGTTATGCTTTCCGTGCAGGAAGTAGGTCTTCAGGGTTTCCGGCAATGAGAGGTAGCGCAGCTTGCGGTTGAGCACAGCCTCGACCTCCGGGTTGCCACGCTTCATCGCATTACCAATGACGATGATGTCAGCAGACTCCGGGACGTTGCCAGCAGCATGGCCTTCGATGATGGTTACCCCGCTTTGCTCGAGGAATGTCGACATCGGCGGATAGACATTCTCGTCTGAGCCGGTCACCGTGAACCCCTGCGCTTGCAACCCGGCAGCCACCGAGCCCATGGCAGTTCCACAGATACCGATGAAATGGAAATGCTTTGGCTGACTAATCATGAAACCGCCCAGACTACACAGGAATTAATAGCCAGTGCAAATCCGAATCAGTAGGGTTTTGATTTGAAATCTCTCTCTGTTGCAGGTCAAGTTACTGACCGCTCGATATGTAGTTATTTTTCGGCTACAGCCATTGACATGTTGTAAAGAAAAATTAGTATGACGCCGGATCACTAAAACATCATTAAAACGCTAGATACAACTATCATCGATATGAATTACAAAATCCCGCTTCGTATTCTATTTTTCGCGATTTTTCGGCCTGCCTGCTATGGCCTAATTTGCCGACTGACGCGCAAGCTTCAGGATCTGGTACAATTTTTGAAATTGAATCTAATGAAGAAGAATCAAGAGGGCTGATCACCTGGCCCAATGATGGCACATATTATCGAATAGAGGTAAGCACCAACCTGAAAGGTTGGGATCCTGCGACGGAGTCAGAAACATTTATCAACGACTTTATTAACTGGAACCGCTACGTCCAGTTGCCGGAAAACTCAAACCGAGGATTCTACCGCCTGATCGAAGCACCGACTCCACCTTTGGTAATCCCTACCAGTCCAGGTCAGTACGATCTACAACTGATCCACAACGGACTCCAGCGCGATTTTTTCCTGCAAATACCAGCAACCTACATTCCCAACCCTGCCCAACCGACCGAGTTAGTTTTCATTTTTCATGGCAGCGGCCAGAATATAGCGACTTTTTCGAATAACCACCCGGATCTATTTACCGAAGCAAATACGAAGAATATGATCCTTGTACTGCCGCAAGCAAAACGCATTGCCCAAAACTCCCGGACTTGGCAAGCATTTGATCCGGTGGCCCACGATGACGCGCCTGCCGGTGAGCCAATCATTGATGATGTGGCATTTATCGACGCACTGCTAACCGAATTAAAAAGTGCACTCACAATCGATGATGACCGGGTATTTGCGGCGGGCTTTTCCAATGGCGGTGTACTTGTGCATTATATGCTGGGCCGCTTGGACGGTACTTTTAAGGCAGGTGCTGCGGTTGGTTCGTCGATCTCGTCAATCCGGCCTGACGGGGTTGAAATTCCCGCTCCCGACAAACCAACGACAGCCACCTCCTTTTTGGTGGTCAATGGTAAGGAGGATGCCCAACGCCCTTTCAACGGTGGTGAGAATGTAAATGGCTCGACTCAGGCAGCTGCGTTTGAGTCGCGAGACCACTGGATCGAGGCAAATGGCGGCACCGGTTCAGTGCCCGGACCTATCAATCCAGCTCCCACGATTACTAGATTTCCGCCGGGAGTAAACAATGTGACACGGGAAGCATATGCATTGCCTAACGGGATTCGAGTCAACTTCGACATCCTTGATGACAGCAATCATACTTGGCCGGATGCGGGTGATTCCTACCAGGGCAATCCCATTAACTACGATGCCAACCTGCAGGTGTTGAATTTCTTTGACTTGCTCCCGTAATGACTTTTCAGTCTTGAGGCAGTCTGCCTGAGCGATCGACAATCAAGCCCGGAGCGCGACTGCAATCGCGTGCATCAAATAGTTTCTACTGACAATATAAGGAACTCTGAAGGCCTTGTAATCCTAATCGCTTCCACGTCCTATAAGGCACTAACTAATTGTCAGGCAGCACGCCAAAATAGCGGTTTATGGCAAAAATTGTGGAATAGCTAATTTTAGTATAAGGATATAGAATCCTGTCATGGAGAAGCTTACCAAAGTTGCTGTGTTAGGAGAGAGTGTATTGCTGAAGGAATTGCGTAGGCCGATGGATGAAGTTGCCGAGGAACTCGGATTGGAGTTGGCATTTCGTCCGGCCAGACAAGCTGCTGAGTCCACGGAACCAGTAATTATTTGTTTGAGTGCGATCGGTGAGCGCCTGGCAGCTGAGGCGGCTGAGAAATTGTCGCAGCCGGTCCTTAATGTACCGGTTGCAGGTGAAGGCGATGAGCCGTTGGCAGTGTTGCAGGATCAAATGGCGGGCGCGGGGCAGGCAGGGACGCTGGCGCTTGGCCTGGCAGGGGCCAGGAATGCGGTGCTGGCGGCGGCCTCGATCATTGCCCTGAACAACCTCGAGGTGCGGAAAGCTCTGGATAATTTCCGCATCCGGCAAACGAATACCGTACTGGCAACTGAAATGCGCGGCGGATGAGCATGGATATTCTCCAGCCGACGCAAGTTGCCAGGGCTGTCGCGCTGCTAAAGTCTGGCGAACCGGTTGCTTTGCCGACCGAGACCGTTTATGGATTGGCTGCCGATGCTTTAGATCCGGCGGCTGTAGCCAGAATTTTTGCAGCCAAGGAACGGCCACACTTTGACCCGCTAATCGTGCACTTGCCGGAGCGTGCTTGGCTGAAGCGTCTGGTTGTACCCAAGGCAATAGGCAGTGTATTGGTTGAAAGGCTCATCGAGCGGTACTGGCCCGGGCCATTGACTCTTATTCTGCCGAAGCTCGACCTCGTTCCTGATTTGGTCACTT
>CAZHRP010000260.1:0-3039 GCA_964535055.1 uncultured Chthoniobacteraceae bacterium | reverse complement strand
GCTGGCTGACATTCAACTGAAAGTCGTAGGCACGATCAGCATCTGAAATCTCGCTCATCCAGGCTTCTTGTTTGGATGGTACGTTAGCCAGCCCTTCCACTCTGGCGATTTCTTCGACCAGATCGATTTCACGCCGCAAATCAGGTCGAAACGATGGGATTTGCCAAGTGGTAGAATTGCTGGTTTTCGCACTTAAGTCCAAACCAAATGGCATCAGCACTTCAATTATCCGTTCGCGCGCTATCGGGTAACCCATAACCGCATTGCACTTGGCATCACGCAGGGTAACCGGTTCGGGCAGTGCCGGCAGCTTGCCGCAAGTATGGATCCCTTCAACGACCTGGCCGCCGGCAATATCCAAAATCAGCTGAACTGCCCGCGCCGCAGCCAAGTCGACACCGCGCGGGTCGACCCCGCGCTCAAACCGGTAGCTGCTATCAGAAAACAATGCGAGATGCCTGCTGGATCGCCTGACAATCTGAGACGCAAACAGCGCACTCTCTAAAACTATCGATGTCGTATCGGCGGTCACCCCACTCAGCTCACCACCCATGACCCCGGCCACTGCTACCGCACCCTCATCATCAGCTATGACCAGGTTGTTATGGTCCAATAGGTATTCATTACCGTCCAACGCAACTAACTTTTCGCCATCATCCGCGAACCGCACCTGCAATCCGCCGGACAACTTATCGGTATCAAATGCATGCAGCGGCTGCCCGGTTTCCAGCAGGACAAAGTTCGTGATATCAACGACCGAATTAATCGGCCGGAGACCGGCCGCAATTAACTTTTCGACCAGCCACTGCGGACTATCTCCCACCGAAAGACCATCGATTCTGGTGGCGGTATAGTAGGGGCACGCTGCCGGCACTAAAGATTTCACCTCAACTGCTGCGCGGCCAGCAGGCAGATTTTTAACCTCAGGACGGTTAACAGTGTGCCCGGTCAGTGCTGCCAGTTCGCGCGCGATACCCTGATACCCCAGCAGGTCCGGACGATTCGGAGTGACCTCGATTTCAATAATCGTATCACCCTTCAACCATTCGCTGATTGGCATTCCGACAGGAGCATCCTGATCAAGAATTAACAGGCCATCTGCATCTTCAGCCAACTCGAGTTCCTTGGCACTGCACAGCATTCCATCGGAAACCACGCCACGCAGCTTGCCTTTCTTAATTTTAAAATTTCTGGGCAATGTAGCTCCCGGCAGTGCCAATGGCACCTTATCACCGACCTGATAATTCTTAGCACCGCAAACGATCTGACGCAGTTCATCACTGCCATCCTCGACCTGACAGATACTTAAGCGATCCGCATCAGGATGCTTAGCCGACTCAGCGATGCGAGCGACCACCACATTGCGGGCACTGGTTCCAGTGTGTTGTATGTCCTCCACTTCTACTCCGGCAAAGGTTAGCAGACGTGATAATTCCTCGACATCAAGCGAGACCGGGACGTAATCCTGAAGCCAATTCAGTGAAACTTTCATGATGGGAACTGGGAGAGAAAGCGGATGTCGTTTTCAATCAGCAGGCGGATATCAGGCAGACTGGTCAGTAACATCGCCAGTCGCTCCAAACCAAACCCGAAGGCAAACCCGCTGACTTTTTCCGGGTCATATAAGTCATCGCCACGGGTCCGGCAAACATTTTCAAAAACGGCCGGGTCAACCATGCCGCACCCGGCCAACTCCATCCAAAACGGTTCCCTGCCGACCGCCTCAAGCAGGATATCAATTTCATAGCTGGGCTCGGTGAACGGGAAAAAATGTGGCCGAAAACGGATTTTGGTAGCCGTTCCGAAGGTCTCGTGCACCAGAAATTCGATAGTACTCTTGAGGTCAGCCAATGAGACCTCGGGTGCCACATATAATCCCTCGATCTGGCTAAATTGTGATAGATGGGTCGCATCCACTTCATCTCTACGGTAACAGGCACCGGGTGCAATGATTCTCACCGGCGGCGGAGAGCTTTCCATGACCCGGATTTGGACCGGCGATGTCTGCGTTCTCAATAATCGTCCGTCCGGCAGGTAAAAAGTATCCTGATCATTGCGTGCCGGATGATCTTCCGGAGTATTGAGGGCGTCAAAGCAATGCCACTCCGTTTCAATGTCCGGCCCGTCAGCGATCGCAAACCCCATCCGCCGCATCACTGTCGTGAACCGCTCGAGCAAGCGCGTGATCGGATGCAGTGCCCCGCGCGGTGCCGGTCGTCCCGGCAAGCTCAAGTCGATGCCACGTAGTTTCTCGGCATCGGCCGCACCCTGCAACTCGTCGGCCTTGGCAGCCAGCGAATCAGCGACCAACGTCCGCACCTCGTGCAACAGCTTACCAATTTTAGGCTTATCCTCCTTGGCAACATCCTTCATGCCCGCACTTACCCTGGAAACCTGACCGGATCGTCCCAGGTAAGCGACACGCAATGATTCCAGCTCGGTGTCATTACCGACCTGGTCCAGCTCCGCTAAGAATTGCTCACGGATTTTCTGCAGCTGCTCTTCCATGCACGTATGCGCAGATCAATATCTCCGCAACTCAGCTAAGCATTCAAATTTTAGCCCTAAGCAGAAGAAGTTTTCTTCTTCAATGACTCGGCAACTTCATCAACAATTGCCTTGAAGGCTACCTCATCAGTGGCCGCTAACTCAGCCAGCACTTTGCGGTCGAGGCCGATCTGGGCAGCATTTAAACCCTCCATAAACCTGCTGTAAGTCAAACCATTGGCCCGGCAAGCTGCATTGATACGCGCTATCCAGAGCTGGCGGAAGTTGCGCTTGCGGGTCTTGCGATCACGATAGGCCCAGTACTTGCCCTTCATCGTAGCATCTTTGGCATAGCGGAACAATTTCCCGCGTGCTCCTCGGAATCCCGAAGCTTGATCGATAACTTTTTTTCGTCTGCGCCTGCTGGCAGGCGCATTAGTTGCTCTTGGCATCTTTGTTTTCGCCCTCGCGGGCGCTCCTACGGTCGTGCTGTTTTATTATTTTCGACTCTCCTACCTCGCGCGACCGGTTAGCCCGGCAGTACAGCCTGCC
>CAZHRP010000259.1:0-3094 GCA_964535055.1 uncultured Chthoniobacteraceae bacterium | reverse complement strand
GCCACACCATCAACCGAGTGGATCAAACTCAGCCAGTCATCCGGCGTGATCTATGATGAACAACGGGTCTGGGTCACAATTGATTGGGACAAAGCGCCGCAGCATAAAAATATCGTCAATAATATCTCCATTACCTGGAGAAGCTCCAGCGACGACCAGTGGCAGGAATGGTCCGAGCTGACCGAAGCCGAACAGCAAGCATACATAGCAGGTGAATTCATCGACCCGGCAGCCAGGGAAGACCAGCAGATCGGGGTTCAGATATTTAATCCTTCAAAACCTGAACCGGGTGCCGTGCGCGGGTTTGTCGAAAGTCACGGTGTCGTATCCATGGAAGCCGAGCACTTTTCCCGTAAAATCGACCGGGAAAACGCTGCCTGGGAGATAATTCAAGGACTGGGACGCAGCGGCGACACGGTCACTGTATTGCCCACGAATATCCCGCGCATTTATCAACCCGATAAGTTCCAGTCATCCTCGCCCGTACTCGAATACGATTTCTATGCCTTCAGCACAGGAGAGGCAACGCTGTTGCTCCACTGCCTGCCAACCTTGCCAATCCATGACGGGTACGGTTCGGCAATTGCGGTAACGCTCAACGAGGAACCGCCCGTGATCATCCCGAAGCCCGTTTCCCGCAGTCGTATCGACAACCTGATGGTACTCAAAAGCAAGTTAAGTATTCCCGCTACCGGCCAACACACATTAAAGCTTTGGATGATCGATCCCGGCGTCGTTATCGATAAAATCATCATCGACACCGGCGGGCTCAAGCAGTCCTACCTCGGGCCACCGGAGTCCGCAAACCCCTCACTAAAAAAGAACTGACTAACCATCTATACTCATGAAATCAGAACCATTCAGCCTCCAGGGGGAAATCGCACTGGTCACTGGTGGTGCCAGTGGCATCGGCCTGGCAATCGCCCAGGCATTCGTAGCCCAGGGGGCCAGGGTCGTGATCGTTGGGCGCCGTGCCGACGCACTCGAGTAGGCTTGCTCCGAACTGGGTGAAGCAGCATCTTCCCGGGTCTATGATGTGACCCAGCATGCTCAGGCGCCGGCATTGCTGAAAGATATCAGCGCGACCGAGGGTACTGTCACCATCCTGGTCAATAACGCCGGAGTGCACCTGAAGAAACCAGCAGAAGACATCACGGTTGAGGAATTCAGTAAAGTCATGGATGTGCACCTGCTCGGTGCCCATGCTTTGAGCCGCGCCGCTTACCCGGGGATGCAGCAAGCCGGTCGTGGTTCGATCGTTTACATTGCCTCGATGGCCTCACTGATCGGTTTACCGCAGACGCTTGCCTACACTGCCGCCAAAGCCGGCATGGTCGGCATGGTCCGAACCCTGGCCAGCGAATGGTCGGCACACGGCATCCGCGTCAATGCCATCGCTCCCGGATGGATCGAAACCGCGATGATGCGCAAGGCTGTCGACAACGATCCCGAACGTAAGGCCAAAATTCTCGGGCGTACACCGATGAATTGCTTTGGCCAACCTGAAGACATCGGCTGGGCAGCAGCATTCCTTTGCTCGCCTGCGGCCAAGTTCATTACCGGGACCTGCCTGACTGTCGACGGTGGTGCATCGATCGGCTTTTAAAATGAAAAAACTTATCGCCTCACTGCTGCCTGGAATTTTCCTGATCGGCTATAATATTGGCACCGGCAGCGTCAGTTCGATGTCCAAAGCCGGTGCCAACTACGGCATGACGCTATTGTGGGCGGTGTTGATCAGTTGCGTGGCCACGTTTTACCTGATGACGCTGTTCAGCCGCTACACCATGGTGACCGGAGAGACGGCGATCGCAGGCTTCCGGCGGCACATCCATCCGGCTTATGCGATTGGCCTGCTGGCGGCACTCAGCCTGATCATCATCACTGCCCTGGTAGGTGTGCTCTCGATTATTTCAGAAGTACTGGTGCAGTGGTCCAAGGTGGCTTTCGATCTTAATATCCCCGGCGGCGTCTGGGCCGTGATGGTGTCGGCATTGATCTACGCCTTGCTGTGGAATGGCGGTATCCGCTCATTCGAGCGCATTCTTGCGGTACTGGTTGCCCTCATGGGGGTTTCCTTTTTGCTCGCGGCAGTCGTTAGCTTCCCCGGTTGGACGGCCCTGGTTAGCGGACTCATCCCGCGGGTCCCGGCAGTCGCCGAGGGTAGTGACAATTCGGCCTTTGTTATTATTGCCGGAATGTTCTACCTCACCTCCCGCAAAGATTTGATGGGCGAGTATCGTACCAAAGGTGCAGAGTGGGTACCCCAGGTACTGCTGCAAGGTTTTGCATGCTACGTCAGCAGCCTGGCAATTCGTGGCTTGATCGCAGATATTGCCAGCCTTTAGGCTGCGACGAAATGTTATGAAACTCGGGTTTGGTCTCTATCGCAACATGCTCAGCGAGGACTACTACCGGTTCGCCAGACAGTGCGGTGCCACTGAGATCATCGTTCACCTGTGCGACTATGGCCAGAAGTCCAAGGCCCATGCCAGTACAGCCAACCAGCCGACCGGTGACGTCCACGGCTGGGGCCTGGCCGATCATCCCGATCTTTGGACGCTCGAGGAGTTGCTTGAAATTAAGCAAGAGCTGGCAGCACATGGCCTCAACTTTCACGGCGTGGAAAATTTTGACCCGGCCCAATGGCATGACATCCTGCTCGATGGCCCTAAGCGCGATGCCCAACTGGATCAAGCCAAGCGCCAAATCGAAATTTTTGCCGCAGCCGGAATCAGCGTCTTCGGTTATAATTTCAGTCTCTCCGGGGTAACCGGACGCCGCACCGATCTAACCACCCGAGGCGGTGCCCGCAGCGTCGGGTTAGCTGGGCGTAGCGAGGCCACCGATGCTCCGCTACCCAATGGTATGGTCTGGAATATGACCTATGATCCTGAAGCTAAAGGCATCCAATCGCCGGTGACCGAACAGCAACTCTGGCAACGTTTGAAAAACTTTTTACAGGAACTCGTTCCGGTCGCCGAGGCCAGCAACATCATCCTCGCCGCCCACCCTGACGACCCGCCGCTGGAATCCGTCCGCGGACAGCCAAAATTGGTCTACCGGCGCGACCACTATCAGAAACTGCTCGACC
>CAZHRP010000258.1:0-3101 GCA_964535055.1 uncultured Chthoniobacteraceae bacterium | reverse complement strand
GACCCGACTGTACCGGAAGAGCATTTTACAGTGCATGATGCCAAGTCGGGTAAATTGCTGAATGAAAAGCCGCAGCAGAAACGCGGCGCTAACTGATGGGTGACAGGATGAAGATATTGCTGCCTGCTGCGGTATTGTTTTCAGTATGGCTGACCGGTTGCTCGTCGGGGACTTCGGACCAGGCCGCCCTGCGCAGCTACGAGCAGACTGCCGGGATCCACCAGGCCACAGCAACCGCGCCGGCACCACAGCCCCGCATTGCTGCACCGCGCACTTCCAATGCTGCCCCGTGGCCGGCTGCAGCACCAGCCATCTATGCTGACTCGGCGATCATGATTGATGCCCGTAGCGGGCGGACAATTTATGAAAAGAATGCCGATCGTACTCGGGCTGTAGCCAGCACCCAGAAGTTGCTCACCGCACTTATCATAGCTGAATCCGGCGATCTTGGTGGCTCCCTGGTGACGGCTTCTTCGGATACCTGGGTGGAACCTACCAAGCTTGGGTTTGGTGCCGGGGAGACCTACCGGAGGAGTGATTTGCTGACTGCGATGATGGTCAAAAGCTCGAATGATGCTGCGGCAGCACTGGCCCGCGATTGTGCCGGGTCGCGCACTCAATTTGCCGCCCTGATGAACCGTCGCGCCCGCCAGCTGGGTGCGACCAGCTCAAACTTTGTCAACCCGCATGGCTTGACCGAGCCAGGCCAGTACTCGACAGCCAGGGACGTGGCCCGGATCGCCTACCATGCTTACCGTAATCGCACGTTGCGTCGCATGATGCTGCTACCGTCGTACTCTTTCCGTTTTAATAGCGGTCGGATTAAGCAGCTCAAGGCAACGAATAAACTGTTGACTAAATCCAGCGCCTTCAATGGCATGAAAACCGGCTACACTAATGCCAGCGGCCGTTGCCTGGTCTCCTCTATTTCCGCGAATGGCAGCGATTTGATCCTGGTCCAGTTGGGCAGCAAGACAAGATATATCTTTTCTGATGCGGAACGTTTAAAAAGCTGGGGTCTCAGCCGGTCGCGTTGGGGCGGCTATGCGGCATTAACCAAAAACAGGCAACGGAGGAACTAAGCGCTACTTGCCTTGGCCAGGTTTCTTTACAACGTCCTGTTTCCGGTTGTTTTCCTGTGCATGCTACCGCGCTTTTTGCACCGCATGCTGCGGCGTGGCAAGTATCGGCATAAGTTTGGTCAGCGCCTTGGGATCTATTCGCAGCGGGTGCGCGAGCGACTGGCTGGGCCGCGTCCGTGCTGGATTCATGCGGTTAGTGTTGGGGAGGTGCGGGTGGCACTGCGGCTGCTGGAGAGTTGGCGATCACGGCCTACTTGTCCGGACAAGTTTGTGCTCTCAACAACTACTTCTACCGGATTTGCGCTGGCGGAAGCGGAATGCCCGGAAAATTGTGAAGTAATTTATAATCCCACGGATTTCTGGCCGGCCGTAAAGACTGCTGTCGATCTACTCCGTCCGCAAATGCTGGTGCTAGTGGAAGCTGAGGTATGGCCGAACCTGGTGGCGCGCGTCAAACGCTCCGGTGCACCGGTGGTATTGGTTAATGCCCGTATGTCACCGCGCTCGGAAGCCCGCTTCATCGCCTTGCGCTGGCTGGTAGCACCAATTTTAAGGATGCTTGATGCCATCTGTGTCCAGGACGAAGACGATACTGCGGTCTGGTGCCGGATTGGAATTGATAGAGATCGAATCCACCACTGTGGTGGCATTAAGTACGACGCTGCCATGAATAAAGGAACCGCATCGCAGGTTGATCACTTGCGCCAGATTCTCTCGCTGCTGGGCGTGCCAGACGACGCCCCGGTGATCGTGGCAGGCAGCACCCATGCCGGTGAAGAACGCCTGTTAGCAGAAGCCTTGCAGGGAATTCGTGAGCAAAATAGCGATGCGTTCTTAGTACTGGTGCCGCGGCATGTCGAGCGCGCCGACCAGATCATTGAAGAGTTGCAGTCGTCCGGATATAACGTGGTTAGAAGATCCGCAGTCGATACGCCGCTGGACTTACCATCTGACTGTCTGCTGGTCGATGTGACCGGTGAGTTAAGCGACTGGTACCAGCTGGCTGCGGTAGCGTTCATCGGCAAAAGCCTGACCGCCAAAGGCGGCCAAAACCCGGTCGAGGCAATCCACGCCGGCTGCCCGGTAGTATGCGGGCCGCATATGGGTAACTTCAGGGCCCTGATGAAATCACTCGACCGTGAGCAGGCCGTGGTAAGAGTGAATGATGGCGAACAACTGGCTACGGCTGTGGCCGAGCTGCTGACAGACCAGCCGCGCTGCCGCCAACTGGTAGCGGCTGCTAATCGAGCACTCATGGTTCATTCCGGTGCCACCGGACGTACGCTCGATGTGCTGGATCGCTTGCGCCAGCTTCAGTAAATTCCCTTCAAAATAGTTCAAATATGTCCTGTGGGCATCAGGCTGGCTGCTGACGTAAGTTCGTGTCTATGTCGGAACGTCATGTGGTCCTGCCTGCGCCTGATATTTGGGAAATTCCGCTGCAGAAGTAGCGCAAAATGATTGACTCGCATCAATTCTAATATATATTGTGAACTTCTATGAACGTTCCCATCCAAACAAAACATGTCGGACCATCATGTAGGTGGTGTTATTAGCAATAATTATTACGCTTGGTACCTCCACTGTCCACGCCAAGGTGCAAAAGTATCGAGGCCACATTTTGTCAGTCAACCTGGCTGAAAAAACGATGGTGCTCGATCATGCGAAGGCTGGCGAGTTAACCCTTAAGTGGGATGACCGGATCACGATTCAAGGTGGCACATTTGAAGAGCTCAAAGCCTGGATGTGAGTGCGCAATATCATGAATGACCCTGATGATGGTTTCATTCGCCTTATCCGTCGCTTCCCTGAGAAAGATAAGGGCAAGGAAGCACCCGCACCGGAATAAACTACCTGTGCAAAATCAGGGCAACCTGATCGTCTTGCGGCGGGGCTGAAGCAAGGCCCAGGTTGGTACTACTCAAAGCTGTGTTTTGAACGCAGTTGTTTGAGAATAAGAATAATTAGCCCGGATCAATCACAAGCCATCTATCGTAGTGAGGCGCAGACCCCGATGTA
>CAZHRP010000257.1:0-3112 GCA_964535055.1 uncultured Chthoniobacteraceae bacterium | reverse complement strand
TGAGTACATACTGTGAATAGCGAAATCCAAGCCCAACGCCGTAGACAAGTGCCTCACGCTGGTCGCAGTAGATGGCTTGTGATTTATCCGGGTTAGTGGTGGGGATTCGCTGGAAGTCATCGCAGCGCCACGAGCTAAAATCGGGGTGCTCATCTGCTATGACTCAGAGTTCCCTGAAGCTGCCAGATACTTGAGCGATGAAGGTGCAGAAATTATCTTTGTTCCCTATTGCACTGACAACCGCCAAGGCTATCTCAGGGTGCGCTACTGTAGCCAGGCACGAGCCGTCGAGAACCAGATTTACGTGGCTATGGCCGGCTGTGTGGGTAACCTGCCGGATGTGACAAACATGCATATCAACTACGCACAGGCTGCTGTCTTTACCCCATCAGATTATCAGTTTTCGCGTGATGGTATTGCAGCAGAAGCCGATTCCAATGAAGAAACCATACTGGTTTGTGACCTTGATCTGGATGATCTGGAAGAAGCCCGCAACCTGGGTACTGTACGCCCGTTAAGGGATCGCCGGGTGGACTTGTTTGAGTTTATACCAAAACTGTCCAACGCCCCAACTTCCGTGCTCCCGCATGCACCTCCACTAGGCGATCAGCCTGGTGGCGGCGAATGATTTGTAAATTGGGTTTTCAGCCGGTACCCGTTCCGCTAGGCTGTCGGCATGCTCAAAAATATCTCTCCACTATTTTCACCTGAACTGCTGGCAGCGATCTACGAGATGGGACATGGCGACGAGCTGGTGCTCGCCGATGCCCATTTTCCGGGCGACAGCGTGCATGGCAATGTGATTCGTGCTGACGGCCTGGGTATCGCCGACTTGTTGGATGCCATTCTGCCATTGTTTGAACTGGACAGTTACAGCAAAGAAGTACTGGTGATGATGGCTGCTGTAGCTGGCGACTCGCTCGATCTGGCAGTTGAGCAAGCCTACCTTGAGTCGATTCGCCGGCATGCCCCTGCGGCGCCGGCTATCGTGCGGGTCGACCGCTTTGATTTTTATGACCGGGCGGAAGAAGCCTATGCCGTAGTTATGACCGGTGAGCTTGCAAAGTATGGCAACATAATCATTAAAAAGGGAGTGACTCCGGTAGCTACATGATCCGCCAATTGACACTATCATCGCCAGCCACTAACGTGCACAAGTGCAAGCTAAGCAACTGGTCGAGCCAGTAGCCCACCTAATTACCCTATCCAGACAGACCCGTGAGTTCTAACGAAGAGTATATCATTGACATTTTGAAAGATGTGGGTCTGGTGACCCAAAAGCACATTGACCAGGCAAGGAATGCTGCACGTACTGACCAGTCGCCTGTGGATAGCCTGATAGAGCTAGGTATCCTGACTAAGGAGGACGTTGCGCGCACGCTCGCTGCTCACTCAAATATCGATTTTGTCGATTTATCTCAGGTAACGATTTCTGATGACGTGATCAAAATGGTACCGGAGGAGGTGGCACGACGCTTCAAGGTGATTCCAGTGACAGTCGCTGAGGCCGGGTTGGTCGTTGCGATTGCTGATCCGCTTGATTTCGAAACTTTGGACAGCCTGCGTTTTTTATTGAAGCAGGAAGTGGAGTTGGTCTGTGCGACTGACGACCAGATTCGCGAGGCCATGGTTAAATACTATGGCAGCGCTGATGAGGCGACCCAACGCATCCTGGATGAGATGGGGGAAGAAATTGATTTTGGTGACATTGGAAAGCTTGATAGCGATGAAGGTGGGGGAGATGAGACAGGTGATGCTCCGATCATCAAGATGGTATCGATGTTGATTCTTGAAGCCCACAAAACGCGGGCCAGTGACATTCACCTGGAACCGCTCGAGACTCGCTTCCGGGTGCGCTTCCGGATTGATGGTAAATTGCAGGAAATGCAAAGCCCACCCAAGCGCTTGCAGAGCGCTATCATCAGTCGCATCAAAATCATGACCGGATCGATGAGTATTGCCGAAAAGCGCTTGCCGCAGGATGGCCGTATCCAGATCAAAATTGGTAAAAAGCCCGTCGATTTGCGGGTCTCAACGGTACCGACCACCCATGGTGAAAGTGTTGTCATGCGTATCCTGGATAAGACGGCGCTATTGATGGGACTGTCAGAACTTGGTTTCCTGAGTGACGATCAGGCGGCGATCGAGCAATTGATTGGGTTGCCTGATGGCATCTTACTGGTAACCGGCCCGACCGGCTCCGGTAAATCGACTACTTTATATGCCTGCTTGAATTACCTGAATAAGCCGGATCGTAAAATTATTACTGTTGAAGATCCGGTTGAGTACCAGATGCAGGGTATCAACCAGGTGCAGGTTGCTTCTGATATTGGCATGACGTTTCCGGCTGCCTTACGATCAATGCTGCGCCAGGCCCCCAATATTATCATGATCGGTGAGATTCGGGATGCCGAGACCGCCAATATTGCCATCAATGCCAGCTTAACCGGGCATTTGGTATTGAGTACCCTGCATACCAATGATGCTCCCAGTGCTATTGCCCGCCTGATCGATATTGGTATTCCTCCGTTTCTGATTTCCAGCTCGTTACGGGCGGCACTGGCCCAGCGACTGGTACGTAAACTTTGCCAGCATTGCCGCCAGCCGGTGGCTTTGTCAGAATCAGAAATGAATGCTTTGCAAATGGATGCTACGATGATGCAAGGATCTTCAGTGATGGGTCCTAAGGGCTGCGATGAATGCCGCCACATCGGGTACCGCGGACGAGCCGGTATCTTCGAATTGTTTTTAGTTAATGATGATGTTCGCAATATGATCAATGAGCGGGCAACCACCATGCAGCTGCGCGAACGTGCTCGAGAAAGCGGGATGCGTTCACTGCGTGAGGATGGGGTGCGTAAAGTGCTCGCCGGGATGACTTCAGCAGAGGAAGTTATCTCAATAACTATGGCGGACGATAACTGAAAAATTCACACTTTTAATCTTGTAGGTAATGGCAGCGATCCCGATGGAAGACTTGCTCCGGCTGATGCTGGACGAAAAAGCATCGGACTTACATATTACGGTAGGCAGCCCACCGACCCTGAGGATCGATGGCGAATTAGTACAGCTCGATACTGCTGCTCTGCAGCCACCGGATACCGAGGATTAT
>CAZHRP010000256.1:0-3118 GCA_964535055.1 uncultured Chthoniobacteraceae bacterium | reverse complement strand
CCTGATTTCATATCGTATCCATAGTGACAACAGTCAAGGTATAAACAGTGCCGGAAGGACGATTGGGTTGGGGTTGAAGCTGGGTTTCTACAGGGTCGCCAAGAATAATTTTCTCATAACGCTCAGGCAGTTAAGGGCTGCGCGGGAGCGGGCTCGCTCATATGATCTGGCGCTACCACAGGGTTTTGATGATCTTTGCAATATTCTCCATGTACATCCTCTGGCCAGGCCTCTGAAACTGTACAAACTTGGAGTGAGGCGTATTAGTGCACTTGGTATTTGTGTATTCATAGGCAGGGAGCAACAGTGTGACGACTCTGTTGGCCATCGTTAGCCAATGCATTTTGAGGTAGGATTGACGGTAGAGTTCGGGGAATTGCCCAGTCTTTCAATCTTTGTTTTGGGTAGAGTGATTGGAATATCAAATGTTGCGGCGGGAATTTGAAACCTGATCAGAATGAGAGACTGTGTATCTTTGGGTGTTATGTGGATACTGAATTATACCCACGTAATCGTACCCTGATTGATGCCCTCGGCGGATTGTTCTCCTCAACTGTCGAGGTGCGCCCTGCGAAAAAATTGAGTCGAACGATTGAGCATGGTAAGAAGCGCGGTAATGGTGATCTGCTTAACTCCACTTGTTATTATCTGTTCGCGTTCTTTTCCCTTCTTAGACAGGCTCGTCATGTGCGCTCAGCACATGTCGTATTTATACCTTACCCGGCTTATATTGATGTTTTGTTTCTTAAGCTTCTATTATTCCGTCATAGCAAGCCAAAACTGATTGTTGATGCCTTCCTCTGCTTGCACGACACACTCGTTTATGATCGCAAGATAATCAAGCCCAAGGGAACACTTGCCAGATTGGTTTCACGGTTGGAGTCCGGCACGCTGCGAAGTGCGGACCTGCTTTTTATCGATACTCCTCAGCAGAGGAATCAATTAATCAACAGCTATCGTTTATCGAGATCCGGTATAGTCGTAACGCCTGTGGGTATTGACGAGAATGTCTGGTTTCCACTGGACGCATTACCTCTAAAGAGAAAGTTTCAGTTGCTTTTCTGGGGTACGTTTATTCCCCTGCATGGTGTCGACACCATAATTGCTTCTGCGAAAATCCTCGAGGACTTGCACCCTGAACTTGAAATAAAGATAATCGGTGATGGTCAAACCGCTGACGCGATTGAAGCACAGCTTGCACTGCTGAAGCTCCGTAACGTTGTCTGGGACAGGAGGCTTGTTGGCAGCGAGGAACTGAGGAGTAATGTGGAGATGGCGCACTGCATCCTTGGAATATTCGGCATGTCGGAGAAGGCGGCCAATGTCGTTCCTTACAAGGTTTACCAGGCCATGGCGGCCAACAGGATCGTCATAACAAGGAGTGGCCCCGCCCTGGCTGAGATAGCTCGCGAGGTACAAGACAGTGCCGGTCTCATACTCGTACCCCCGGGAAGCCCTGAGGAGCTGTCGTCGGCGATTTCAATGGTTTACCAGAACTACAGCGATATCTGCCGGCAGCTAAAGACCAGGCAGATTTACGATATGACTATGAGTAACAGGGTATTGCAGGCCGCTGTTGCCGCTGGCGTGGAATCCTTGTCACTGGATTCGCAAAAGCTGTAAAGGCTGTGTAAAACAAAAGTCCTGTGGTCTAAGGGCGGCCCATTTTATTCAGATAACCGTCTCTTAGCCCTGTGAAAAAAGCCTTTATTCTGGCTACTTTTTGCTTTTCCAAGAGAATGATCGCTACCGCTTCGTATACAAGTCCCGCCATTTTCCGAATACACCATGCAGGCTCTTCGTAGGCGTATTCCAATATGGTTCTGGTGGTGTTGCGAGCATTAGTATAAGTGCGCAGGCTACTGTGTGAGTAGGGTGCAAATCGTTTCAGATATTCGGGATATTCCTCATTATCACCAATCGTGTGCGTCATTAGGGGCTGTAGATTGATTGCCACGCGATGACCCCTTTTGCGCGCGCGTAAGCAAAACTCATGATCTATGGAGTCGATAAAATACTCTGCCCGGAATTTGCCCAGCTCTGACCATGTAGGTAAGTGCATTAGACAGCCGGATGTTATCACTGTTTTCTTGATCTTAGTGTGCGGAATGCCGGAGAGGGCAAATCTATTTCTTGCTCTTGTCACGTTGAAGTAGTTGCAACCCAGAACGTGTGGTGACAGGCCCGAACTGAGCCAGGACGATATGATTTTTCTAAGGTAATCCGGACTCAATTCTGTATCCTGGTCAAGCGTGACCGCCCACTCAAAGCCCTGCTCTAGGGCCTGCGTGCAACCAATATTGAGTGCTTTGGCGAGCCCCAGGTTAACTTGATTGCGCACTAGCTGAGTGTTGTTGATCTCCAGGTCTGGAACCACGGGTGCTTCCGGGCCGGAATTGTCGATGATAAAAATTTGCGTGAATTGCTCCGCTATTGACTCAACACGACTACCGAAGTGCTCGTCCGGATGAAAGGAAACAATGACCAGGGCTACATTCTCGATGTTCGGCCCTGTTATTGTTCTGGTTGCGGAATCTGCCAAAATGATCTCGTCGCTTACGGCAATTTATATATCGCTGCTTCATGACAGCAGACTGAGCAGTTTTTATGTGTTGCCGGCGGGCGCAGCTTTGGGACCAGTGCTAACCAGCCCTGGCGCGGTTGAGCGGCTAAATCTTGGGTTGGGCGGGGAAAGTCTCTGTCTGATCCGTTGGGTAATGGAATCACCATCAAGTCCAAGCCAGGAGACCTGTTCATTGTGAGCACCATGCTCAACAAAGCTGTCAGGTATTCCAAGGTTTAAAAGTGGTATCGCTATACCGCTATCCGCGAGAACCTCGCCTACCCCGGAGCCAACTCCACCTTTAAGAGCGTTTTCTTCTACAGTGACCAGCAGCTCATAAACACTCGCAGCAGTTAATATAAGCCCCTCATCCAGCGGCTTAACCCACCGCATATCCACCACCGTGGCGTTCAACTCCTCCGCCGCCGCCATCGCTTCCCGCAGCAGGGTGCCGAAGCACAGAATCGCCACCCGCTCCCCGCGGCGCACTTCCACCGCCTTGCCAATCTCCAGCCCGGTCATCTCCTGCGCAATAACCGCGCCCGGCCCGGTGCC
>CAZHRP010000255.1:0-3124 GCA_964535055.1 uncultured Chthoniobacteraceae bacterium | reverse complement strand
ATCCAAGCATCTCACGCTGCGTCTCGCTACGAAGTTTGTGATTGATCCGGGCTAGCTACTAAAGCGTTTTTCCAGCTCTGAGAAGCTCATGTGGATCATAGTTGGTTGGCCTTGCGGGCAGCAGTAGGGCAGGTCGCAATCGAGCAAGTGGTCGAGTAAATGCTGTGCGTCACTTAGTCCCAGGGCTGGTTCGGTGGCGGTGGCGCGGCGGGCAATCGAGCATGCCAGCTGGTGTTGTCCGGCGCCACTTGAAGCAGCCGGCAGCTCGCCTTCGCGCAGATCTTCGATAATTTCCAGCAGCGCATCCTCGGGGTCAATGGAATCGAGAAATGACGGCAGGCTATCGAGTTTGAATGAGCGCAAGCCAAATTCCTCGAGGTGGACGCCGGCTTGCTTGAGCAGGTCCAGCCGTTGCCTGAGCCAGTCGGCCTGGCGTGGAGGCAGTTCGATGACCGGCGGCATCAGCAGTTGTTGGCCATGCAGGGAATCCTGCTTCATTTGTGCCAGTATGCGTTCATAATGGATTCGCTGCCTGGCCAGATTGATTTCCAGTACGACCAGTCCGGAGTCGTCCTGAAGGAGTAGGAAGTTTTGTGCCAGCAGGGCCAGCGGTAGAAAGCTGGAGTCTGTTGCCTCGGGATGAGTCTGCTCTGGGGAAACCAAAACCGGATGGGATGGAGTACTGGCGGGGAGTAGTGGCCGGATAACTTGCTGCTCGCTGGAATTGCCTGGCTGTGGCTTGGGTGCCGCAGTGTGTTCCGGTGTGCGGTTGGTTGGTGGAGCAGCTGTAGAGGTTGAAGGTGTAGCAGTATGGGTGGTTGATGGAGTTGTTGGATTAGGTGGCGGACTTGAGGACTTGGCATGGTGGCTTGCGGGCTTGGGCGTTGCCAACGTGTTTTGGATGACGTCTGCCAAGCGCTGCTGGATATCGAGCGGTCGGCGAAATCGCACCTCGCGTTTGGCCGGGTGAACATTGACGTCAACATCGTCAGGTGGAATCTGCAAAAATAAGAAGACGACTGGATGGCGGCCACGCGGCAAGGCCCCGCCATATCCCTCGCGAATTCCGTACAGCAACTCGCGGGCATCGACTGCCCGGTTATTGACAAAGAAAAACTGGGAAGCCCTGGATGAACGCAAGGTGCCGGGTTTACTCAGCAAGCCGGACACCTGGAAGTTAGGGTTTTCTGGTTGCGGGAGTTCAATCAATTCGCGGAGTAAATCCTGGCCGAACAAATCTGCGACCCGGGTGGCCAGTGAATCGGCTGCCGGCAGTTGGAAGATCTGGCGACCATCGCGGACCAGTGAGAAGGCAACCTGGTAATGGCAGAGGGCCAGTGTTTGCATTTGTTGCTCGATGTGACCGGACTCAGTTTGTTCGGAGCGCAGGAATTTGCGGCGGGCTGGAAGGTTGTAGAATAGTGCCTTGATTTCTATTTGAGTACCGGGTGGTTCACCGCTGGCGGTTACCGATTCTACCTTGCCGCCATTGATTTGAATGCGAGTGCCATCGAGTGAGTCATGCTGGCGGCTGGCAAGGGTCATTCTGGTGACGCTGGCGATGCTGGGTAAGGCTTCACCCCGAAATCCAAGGGTAGCAACGTGTGCCAGATCTTCTCCGCTACGGATTTTACTGGTGGCATGGCGCTCGAGTGCCATCAGCGCATTATCACGACTCATCCCGCAACCATTATCGACGACTTTGATGCGGGCAGCGCCACCACGATCATACTGGACATCGATACGGGTGGCTTCGGCATCCAAACTATTCTCAACCAGTTCTTTGACAATCGATGACGGTCGTTCGACGACCTCGCCGGCAGCTACCTGGCTGGCAACATCATCCGGCAGCAGTTGGACATTCCCTGCGGATGGTGGTAGTACCTGCTTTGTTGGATTGGACTGGCTTTCCACTTGAAATAACGATAATAAATTTTAGGGTAACGTATGATCATCAAGCTAACAGAGGATGCCGTCAATCAGCTTCGCGAAATAGCTGTGGAGCGTGGTGATGACGGCCAGTATCTGCGAATTGAGGTGGAGAAAGGTGGATGTGCCGGAATGCAGTATGCGATGTCATTTGCAGGCAAAAGTGGAGATGATCACCTGATCGAACAGGGTGGGGTAACTGTGCTGGTAGACAAAGAGTCAGTAAGTTATATCGAGGGCTCTGTCATTGACTATTCGGACGATCTGACCAGTACCGGGTTCAAGATTCGTAATCCCAGGGCTGTTCGCAGTTGTGGCTGCGGAACATCGTTTGAGACGGAAGGCGCAGTCAATTCCTGATGCGCTGGGTGCTACCACCCGCGGCTGACACCAACAATTTGCCACTATCGGAGCGGTTGCTGGCGATTCGCGGTGTCGCAGGCAGTGGGCGTGGGGATTATTTGCGGCCACAACTCAGCAAGCTGAGCGATCCATTACTGCTGCCGGGAATGGAACAGGCGGTTGCGCGGTTGTTGCTGGCGGTTGAGCGCAATGAAAAGGTAGTTATTTATGGCGACTACGATGTGGATGGGGTGACCAGTGCCGTGATTTTGCGGCAGGTCCTGCTTGCTTACGGTCTGGAAGTGAACTGTTTTTTGCCGCATCGTATCGACGAGGGGTACGGGTTGACCGACGATGGAGTTAAGCGTTGCCTGGCTGAGTATGAGCCGACTTTGCTGGTAGCAGTTGATTGTGGCACCACATCGGTCGAGCAGGTGAAACAATTGAGCCAAGCCGGTGTCGACACATTGATAGTCGATCACCATGAGTGTAAGGCCAAGTTGCCCGATTGTGTTGCGTTAGTTAATCCACAGATCGGTGATAATTACCACTATCTATGCACCGCAGGATTGGTCTTCAAGCTCGGGCATGCGCTGCTCAAGCGTCAGCAACTGGCCGAATTTGATCTGCGCAATGTATTGGATTTGGTGGCAGTGGGAACAGTTGCGGATCTGGTGCCACTGGTTGATGAAAACCGGATTTTAGTAGCTGCTGGACTGCGTCGGTATCACCAGATTGACAGGCCGGGGCTGCGGGCGCTGGCTGAGGTGAGCGGGTTGAACGGTACGTTGAATTCGAGGGATATCGGTTATCGCATAGGACCACGACTCAATGCTGCCGGCAGGCTGGATAC
>CAZHRP010000254.1:0-3130 GCA_964535055.1 uncultured Chthoniobacteraceae bacterium | reverse complement strand
GCTCGAGCCGGACCTCTACACCCCGCACCTGGTTTATACCCTGGGGAATTTGTAGTGGCAGGAGGTGGAGGGAAACGCGCTGCCTGTTCGCCTTTGGCAAGGTTACTCACTAATCTCACGAGCTGAGTATGCCATTTGCAGAACGTTTCCTTAATTCCTTTCTATTTGAAATGCAATTCTAAACAATATAATGAAGCTCTACCGCATTCCCGATTCTACTTGTCGCAGCATGGTGAACTGTTAAAAGTAGAGTTTCCCAACTCGCTATCACCAAGTGGAATCAGGGCCAATGGATAATAGTTTCTTCAAGAAACCGATAGTCAACTCACCATACCAAGTTCCTTGCCGGCATTGGGAACTTGATGAGGCCGGCCAGCCGACCCACCAGATCATTGATTCCCGCCGCAAAGCGAAATTCTTCACGCCAATCCCTAAACCGAAGAAGCGCAAACGCACGGCACCCGACCAATCGGAAATGATCTTCAAAGAAGCTGAGGGCATTTCCAGCGCCGAGCAGCAGTACGACCAGACCTCGATCATTAACGAAGTGGCAGCGCCAAGTGTTGACACCTGGCGCAGCTTGCCGACAGCGCAGTGGCAAGTCACACCGGAAACTGCACGCCTACTGCAGCACTGGCGTCATCATGATTTCAATGCGTACCGGCCATTTTTCTGCCAGGTTGAAGCGATCGAGACTGCGATCTGGTTGAGCGAGGTTGCGCCGCTATCGACCAAAGGCAAGCGAATACTGGAGCATCTAAATGCCGCCAATGCTGAAGCAAATCCAAACCTTTCACGGCTCGCCTTAAAGCTGGCTACTGGCGCGGGCAAAACAACCGTCATGGCAATGATCATTACCTGGCAGACAATCAATGCTACTCGTCGGCCTACCAGCAAACAATTTAGCCGCGGATTCCTGATCGTCTCACCGGGCATTACCATTCGTGACCGGTTGCGCGTGTTACAGCCCTGCGACCCTGACAACTACTATGCCACCCGTGAGTTGATCCCCAGCGATTACCTCGAAGAGATCAACCGGGCAAAAATTGTCATCACCAATTTCCATGCGTTCAAATTAAGAGAGAAGCTGGATATCAAGCCAGCCGGGCGGGCATTACTAAAAGGCCGCACCGGCGAGGACTTAATAACGACGGAGACCGAGGGGCAAATGCTGCAGCGAGTCATGCCCGAACTCATGGGCATGAAGGGCATCGTTGTTCTGAATGATGAAGCTCACCATTGTTACCGGGAAAAACCGCCAGAAGCAGATGATGCCACACTCAAAGGCGATGAGCGCAAGGAAGCAGAGCAAAACAATGAAGCAGCAAGGTTGTGGATTACCGGCATCGAAACTGTCAGCTGCAAGCTCGGCGTGAAAAGGGTCATCGATTTATCAGCCACACCGTTCTTTCTAAAAGGCTCCGGCTATGCCGAAGGCACGCTATTTCCATGGACGATGAGTGACTTTTCGCTGATGGATGCGATCGAGTGCGGCATCGTTAAGCTGCCACGCGTTCCGGTCTCCGAGAATATTCCTGGCGATGGCGAAATGCCAATCTATCGCAACCTCTGGGAAAACATTCGCAATGACATGCCCAAGAGCGGCAAGTCCAAGGCCGGTGAGCTGGACCCCCTGAAAATACCTGCCACCCTGCAGACAGCGCTGATGGCACTCTATGATCACTACGAAAAAACCTACAACCTTTGGCAGGAGGCCGGCATCGAAGTGCCGCCCTGTTTCATCATAGTTTGCCAGAATACCTCGAAATCCGCTTTCCGCGGGTCGAAGGTTACCGGGTGGAACTGCCCGAAGAACGCCTGGAGGCGGAGTTCAGCGATGATTCGATTCTGGAACTGACTCCCGATCTGGTTGGGCCGACTATCAATTCCGAAATCAACCAGGTCATCGACCAATCACTTGCCCCGGCCACAACCTGAAATGACTTATTATCAATCAGATACTAACTTGAAATCACAATCTGTGATAGCAAGACACACACTTCAACACCTTCCTGCCGATTTACTGCTGCAACTCGATGCTGCCGGATCGAGCAACTTGAAGTGCCAAATTGGCGCCTCAAGTTTAGATAATTCTGATACCGGCGAAACGCTGAGCTTGAAGTCACAATCTACGACCTCAAGCCACAGCCAAATTCTCACTAGAAAGAATATTTTTATGCTTGATTGCATTACTGCCCAATGAGTACTAAGTTAAATCATATTATCCGCCCCTTGAGAGTAGGCACATTCCATTCAACTATCCTGAGTGATGCTGAAATCCTGGGGCTATTTTTTTGCCGATAGCCAATGAGGGTTAGACGCATAGCAATACTTATCGACGGAGGCTTTTTCCTCAAAAGGATCAACAAGCTCGTTGATTATAAGCTTTATTCTACTCCAAAAGCTGTAGCCGATACCGCTCGCATGTTATGCAAACGTCATGTGCAGCACCTGATCAAGGAAAACGAGAACAAGAAGAACAGCAGGTGGTTGGATCATGTTTACAGACTTTTTTATTATGATGCCCGTCCGTATGATGGAACCGCACATCACCCACTAGAGAATAAGCAAATTCAGTTCGCCAAAACAAAAGAAGCTGCCTTCCGGGAGCAACTTTTTGCCGAGTTAAAAAGAAAAAGGAAATTTGCGATTCGACTTGGAAACGTTACACGTGAAGATGGCTGGCTACTTAAAGACTCGCAAGTTAGCAAGCGTCTACTCAAGACCAGGGATTTTTTGGGCTATTTTGAGGACTTAATTGAAGCGGGAAATGATTTGTCCCAACAACCACAACTGGATGCAGAGCGGCTTGAAGCCTTTAAGAAAATGGTTGATGGCTGGAAAAATATGCAGCCAGGTGACTTGCGACTTGGCTTACGTCAAAAGGGTGTTGATATGCGGATGGGTATCGATATTACGTCGATAGCACTCAAGAAGCAGGCCGATACAATCATACTGATAACAGGTGATTCTGCCTTCGTACCTGCTGCTAAATTGGCCCGCCGCGAAGGCGTTGAGTTCCTTCTCGATTCCCTTTGGCAGTCGATTAATGATGATCTTCACGAACATGTTGATGGCTTAGCCCGGATAAATCACAAGCCATCTATCGTAGTGAGGCGCAGACCCCGAT
>CAZHRP010000253.1:0-3138 GCA_964535055.1 uncultured Chthoniobacteraceae bacterium | reverse complement strand
CTGAGGAGGATGGTGAAACGCTCAATGTCAACGCGGACAATGCGGCGGCCGCGCTTGCCAGCGAATTGCGTGCCGACAAAATGATCTACCTGAGCGACGTGCCGGGGATACTGCAGGACGCCGGTGACGAGAGCTCGCTGATCCCATCGGTTACCAGCTCTGATATCAATCGTCTGGTCGGCGACGGCATCATCAGTGGCGGCATGTTACCTAAGGTCAAGTCAGCCAAGGAGGTGCTCGCCGCCGGGGTCAGTAAAGTCCACTTTATCGACGGCCGCATCCCCCATGGCCTGCTGCTTGAGGTCTTCACCAAAGCTGGTGTTGGAACCGAGATTTTGGCGTGAGGCCCCGACTCGCTGCGTTCGTTAGCCTTCGGCCCTTCGACTGCACTCAGCACAGGCGGGGTCTCCGCTCCACTCCGACGGGATGCGGGATTTGTTATTGGTCGCTGGTTTTGGGCATGGCTGCCGTGACTGTCAACAGCGGGACTAGTTTGAGTAAGTATCCTTTTCATAATCGTTCTCGTAATCGTGACCATGACTTGTTGTTGAAGATTATGATTACGATTAGACGGGCTCAGAGGTGTTTATTGTCAACTACCCGGAAGATTCGCGGCTGAACATTTAACTGTCTGGCCAGTGCGCTCGGGTAGGGGATTGGTTCCAGCCAATCTGGCAGATCCGTACTTTCCAGCAATTGATACCCGAAGGAGTCGTGAAATTCCCGCTCTCCAGCATCGGGGTGAATACCAGCGTCATATGCTTGCAGGAAAGGGTCATTTGGCAACAGAACGATATGGGTGACCCCCCGGCTTTGCAGAAGTGCTCTTGCCTCGCTCTCACTTCTCTCACTCAGCATAGCGCCGGCAGCTTTCATTCCTGCCAGGTTTTCCCAGTACAATGTTCCGATCGTCTGGAATCCACCGAAGTATGCAAGTAGCAGGCTGTACTCCGGCGTGCTAAGCAAAACCGGAGTTTGGACCTGTGCATCGAACCGGATGACCAACCCGATCTCACGCAGCATCAGCGGCTGTAATTCGCTGAAGGCCGGGTTGGCAACCCGATCGGAATCCATACCGCGACTAATCTCATGACGCCAGTTGGCCCATGGTTCAACCAGAGCAGCACCGGCACAGATGACAGCCAGTGCCGCACGCGCCGGGGGTTGCCATTTGAAATTAGCTACTTTTTGCCACAGCCCGTCAATGCTAACAGCAGCAATAGTAGCCAGTACTGGTGCGGCCAGTAGACCCCAGCGGATTTGGTATAGCTGGAGCAGAGTCAGTAGCAAAAATTGAGGCAACAGGAAGGCAAGTGCCCAATGGTGCCAGCCAGTTGGGCACTTCAATATCAGGAGCAAGCTTGCTGCGAGAACCAGAATGCCAGATACGCTAATCAGACCTGACCAGCTCAGGGTTCCTGCAGCCAACCTGGCTCCAAGTGGTTGCAACTCAATTACCGCATTGTAGACTTCACGCAGAAACGGATCTGCATAGGCATGCCAGGATCCTCCGCCTGAGAATAATAGTACTGGCAATAGACAGATAGCCAATATGGCTAGACCGACCCGTAACCACTGCTGACTGCTGGGTATTAATTTCCCGGCCAGCAATGCTGGGCAAAAGATGGCTAACAGTTCAGCACCTCCCCACCAGGCTAACGCGTATAGCGGGTGGTTAATTTCCAAAGTTGTGAGGGGTAATGCCGGCAAGTACTCGAGCAAATAAAGTGCCATGGAAAAGCAAAGTCCCCAACGTCCCCAGCTACGCAACAACTGTGTGTCAATTGTTAATTTAGTCGAGATTTGCCATTTACCGGCCAGCCAGCAGGACATCAATAACCCGATACCAAAAGCCCCCAGCAACAACGCTGTTGAAATGGCGCTGACCCAAAAACACAAGGCAAAAGCAATTGCTGAAGTACGCTTCGCAGCAAGCGAACCACCTCGCACAGCGACCAGGAAGGCGGCTAACCCGATGGTCAGAAAAATCACTATTAATCCATGATGGTCAGGATAAGCGGGCAGAAACGATTCGTAGTAAGCCGGCAGGCATACGGTAGCAAGAATCAGTGCTATAGCAGCTGGATTGCCAAGTAACCTTCTGCCAGGCCAGGCAATAAGAACTAGAAAACCAGCCAGAATGATAGCATTTGACCAAATTGCCATCCGCGCGGTAGACACAGCTGGAGCTTCGGAAGGGGTTATAAGTTGGCGTAGCGAACCGAGGAACTTTAAATACCAGGTATAAGCAGAATTCCAATGGACCGGCCTGCCTTGCGGGTGGTTGTCGAATTCGGTGTAATGAAAACGCAGATCGTCAAAGCCGGAGGCATCACTGGCATGTTGGAGCCACATGTATGAGTCGGTAGCATAGGCGCGCATTAGCAGTGGAGCAGAAGTATCACTGTTCTTGAGCGGGTCAAAAGCAGAGCTGATTGCGACCAGGTGGCGGTCAACGGCATCAACATGTGTCAGGATAAATGCCAGAGCTGCTAACAGGGCAACCAGTACCGGCAGCAACGGTGCCCCGATCCGGCTGTTGTCATGCAGATCATGCTGCTGCTTGCTCATCTGCTGATGGGTAAACTAACGACCGGCTGAATCCAAGGGGTAAATTGCTTGGTAGTTGTCCGATTTTTCCATAGTAATCAGTAGGAGGGGAACTAACCTCAGCGACAAGCGCAAACGATCTCAGGCGACATGGAGTTAACAATTTTAATGCCCTGCTTAAACGAGGGTCAATCAATTCAGGGGTGTATTGAGGAGGCCAAGTATGCCCTTAATGAGATTGGCTGTGAGGGTGAGATTGTAGTTGCTGACAATGGCAGTACCGATCAGTCAGCGGAGCTGGCAGCGGCGGCTGGTGCGCGGGTCGTCAAGGTGCCTGAAGCCGGTTACGGTCGTGCTATCAACGGCGGCGTCAGGCAAGCGCGCGGCAAGTTTATCATCATGGCTGATGCGGATGGCAGTTACGATTTTGGTGAGAGCAGGAAGTTCTATGAGCAGTTGCTTGAAGGATATGAATTAGTTATCGGTTGTCGGTTACCGGCTGGCGGCGGTTGGATTCAGCCGGGAGCCATGCCCTGGAGTCATCGCTGGCTTGGCAACCCCGGACTTACATTAGTAGGACGTTTATTA
>CAZHRP010000252.1:0-3189 GCA_964535055.1 uncultured Chthoniobacteraceae bacterium | reverse complement strand
GCGAGATCAAGGCCACCTCGGTAGTGCCGCCACCAATATCAATAATCATGTTGCCCGCCGCATCCTGCACCGGCAGGCCAACCCCGATGGCCGCGGCCATTGGTTCCTCGATCAGGTAAACCTCGCGTGCCCCGGCATGCGCAGCTGAGTCTTTGACCGCACGTTTCTCTACTTCAGTAATGCCGGAAGGAACCGCTATCACCACGCGCGGACGTACCAGTTTGCGGCGGTTATGAACCTTGGTAATAAAATGACGCAACATCGCTTCAGTGACTTCAAAGTCGGCGATCACTCCGTCTTTTAATGGGCGTATGGCGACAATGTTGCCGGGCGTACGCCCCAACATTCGTTTGGCCTCATCACCAACAGCCAGCACTTTATTGGTACCATTCTGTACTGCTACTACTGATGGTTCACGTAGCACAATACCATGGTCTTTGACATAAACTAAGGTGTTGGCTGTGCCGAGGTCGATCCCAATATCATTTGAAAATAGTCCGAGTAAGGAATTTATCATTTATGTAAATTAAAAAATTGTTGTTCATTATAGTGAAATTATTCAACAATGCTTTTTCACGTCGCCGGTAGCCTGCCGTCTGATGGTAATGATTGCTGCCAATCATGTTGTATCCTAATGCAAACTGAAACACTGTAATTTATCAGTAAGATAGGAATACAAACCTGCAGTCAAGTAAAGAGACAATTGCATAACTGGTTAATTTTTAACAAGCTCGGCATCCTATTGCCGGGAATAGGCAGATTTCTGGTCGAATCAGGGATTCTGGTGACACTGGCAGTCAGTACTTTGGGAGTCAGTTACTGCTTATTATGCGGCCTGGATTATTGGTCCTGCTTGCCGGTTTGGCTGCTTGGGACATTTGCTGTCTATTCGGGTCACCGACTGGTACTTGCCCGTCGCCGTCAGCACTGGACCCTCTGGCGCAAACTTCAGATGACCTGCACCGTAGTTGCCCTGCTTGCTGTTGTGCTGGGACCATTGGTAGCCGGTAAGCTGTCTCTGGCCCTGGCAGTCGCCGTAGTACTAACCATTTGTGCCGGTTATTCGTACGGCATACCTTTGACTGGTAAAGCCTGGCGTGAGTTGCCTGTTCTGAAAACTTTGATTCCCTGGCTGGTAGCCTGTGCTGCCATCGGCTTGCTACCATACCATTTTCAAGCTCCGGTACAGCAGGTATCTGCCATGGTGATGTCTTTTGTGTGGCTTAGTTTGTTACTGGCCGGCAACGTGATCTGGTGCGACTACCGCGATTATGCAGAAGATAACAGCCATAATGTGCGCTCACTACCGGTGCTGCTCGGTCAGTACCTAAGCAGGTCGATACTCCGCGTCATTCAGTTAGGGCTGCTGGGAATCCCGTTATTGCAATCTTACAACTGGGCCGCCTGGATATCTGCAGGTGCGGCCAGCGCACTTTACATGGAGGTGTTGCTGCGCGCCCGAATGCCGCCGGGCAGGCGCGGGCTGGCCAGCGAAATTCAAGCTGAAGTGCTCTTGATTATGCCACTTTGCGGAAACTTACTGTCAGCGCTTATGGAAAGTTGACTCTCCATCTGGCTGGTATATGAATGGCCGCATGCAAAAGCCATCACATGCCAGTGCTACGCAAGGTACGGGCGTAACCAACCTGATCCGGCTGGAAAGTTTTCGCACGCAACTGACCGGCGAGCCGGCAAAGGTCAAGATCCTGGTGGTCGATGATGAAAAAGGCTTGCTCGATTTGCTGCGCGCTACGATTGAGACGATGGGTCACGAGCTGATGGACATTGCCAGTAACGGTTATGAAGCGATCGAGAAAGCCATCAGGGGCCGCCCGGACTTAATCCTCATGGATATTAACATTCCCGACTTAAGTGGTGTCGAAGCCGCTAAGGTTATTCTGGCTGAGCATGCCTGCCCGCTGATCTTCATGAGCGGCCTCAGTGTCGACGAGACCCTCGCCAGGGTGAGCCAAGTCAAAGCGCAGGGATATCTGGTTAAACCATTTATTGCAGAACAGTTACGCAGTGCCATAGAATTTGCATTGCGCGACTTCCAGCAGGCCTCCAGCGCCAGCAATGAAATTGCCATGCTGCGTGATGAATTGGATTCACAAAAGGTACTGGACGAAGCTATTGGCAGGATGCGCAGGATCTATGGCCATAGCCGCGAAAAATCATTAGAGCAGTTGCAAGCTATGGCAAAAACCCGCCGTTGTACGCTCATTGAAGCTGCCCAGCAAACATGTCAGCTGTTGGCACAACGTGAAGAGAGCATCAGGCAAAGCCAAGACAGCTAACTCTACGAGAATCATCACCCCGGCGTGATCGCGGCTTGCATCACAGACTAAAACCTGTCATACTTGATTTCCGTCGGGGGCCATGGAATGCGGACTGGCAAACCCCGCCAGGGCAGGAATGCAGCAACGGTAGTCATCTCCTCTTTGCCGTGGACCTCCGGCGGGCTATACTCCGGCATGCCTGACATTACAGCTGCAGCAGATGACTTCATCCTGCACTTGGCGACTGAGCGCGGACTTTCCGACTCTTATCAGCTGGCGATTCGCCGCGTCCTGGAATCATTCGCCAACTGGCTTCAGACCAAGGATCGCCAACAATTGGCAGAAACCATCGATGTCCAAAGCATCGTTGAGTACATTACCGACCGCAAGCAAGAGGGGTTAGCTGCCGGCTCACTCAAATTGGAAGTCGTAGCACTAAAGATATTCTTTCGCTTTCTCACCAGCCGCGGGTTGATCGCATCAGATCCGTGCGAGAATATGCCGCTACCCAGGTTAGACAAACACCTGCCGGAAACACTCAGCCAGGCAGACATGGAAGCCTTGCTGGACTCCCAGCCCCGGCATGGACCACTGTGCGCACGCAATCGCGCCATTCTGGAGCTTTTGTATGCTTCCGGTTTGCGGGTCTCTGAGGCTGCCGGTTTAAAGCTGGACGAGTTGAATCTGGAAGAACGTCTGATTCGGGTCACCGGCAAAGGCAACAAGATGCGAATTATTCCCCTTGGACGCCGGGCCAGGGAAGCACTCGAGAACTATCTGAATGTCGAGCGGCCAGCGCTAGTCAACCGTCGTACCCGCAGTGAAGTCTTTTTGTCAGTCAGGGGTACCAGGCTGACAACTGCCAGACTCTGGCAGATCTTGCAGGAAGCAGCCGCCCATGCCGGTCTGG
>CAZHRP010000251.1:0-3190 GCA_964535055.1 uncultured Chthoniobacteraceae bacterium | reverse complement strand
ATTTCGCTATTTACAGTATGTACTCATACAGCTCATAGCGAAATCCTGCGCCCGCCATGTATCCAAGCACCTCACGTTGCGTCTCGCTACGAAGTTTGTCTAGAATTGCTAACCTCCAGCAATTAGATTAAAGGGATCTTATGCTTTGAATTTTCCGGCAAGCACATATGTTGTATCGAGATCTATGAAGCGTCGCAAATTTTTGATGACCGGTGTACCAGCCGGTATAGCTGCTGCTGGCAGTGCTTTGGGAGTGAGTAGTTCTGCCGGGGCGATGCAGCCTACTCCGGGAGAGATCGAGGGGCCGTTTTATCCGGTTGCAGCGCAAGAATGAAGATGAGCAAAGGTTGATGATTGCGGAGAAGGTCTCAGATGATCCGGAAACCTACTCGTATAAGATCATTATCCAGCTGGCCTAATTGTCGGGAGCATCCAGCAGACGTGCAACGAGCTTACGAAGTCAGGCTAATCTGGCTGCTGTCGTGCGGGATAGATTGCTTTCGCTCATCTCGCATGTAATATAGAGTCATGAGTGAATCTGTAAGCGAACAATATGCTAACCCAGATGTGTTGGTATCGACCGACTGGCTGGCTGAGCATCTGAATGACGACGACCTGCGCATCGTCGAAAGTAATGAGGACATCCTGTTGTACGATACCGGGCATATCCCGGGAGCTGTGCACATTGACTGGCGCGAAGACTTACAGGACCAGACTGAGCGTGACTACATTGATCCGGCAAGATTTGCGGCGGTCTGTATGCGTAATGGTATCGGACCGGAAACGACGGTTATCTTTTATGGCGACAAGTCGAACTGGTGGGCTTGCTATGCCCTGTGGACATTCCGGTTATTTGGCCATGAAAAAGTTAAAATCCTGAATGGCGGACGCGACAAATGGATTGCTGAAGGCCGTGAAACCACCAAAGAGGTGCCGCAACTGTCGACGGTTGAATACCCGGTGCCGCAACGCCGGCGGGATGATGAGATTCGTGCCTTTTATGAAGATGCACTGGCGGCCAGCGAATCGGGCACTCCACTGATCGATGTCCGGTCACCGGGCGAATTCCGTGGGGAAATTACGCATATGCCGGAATACCCGCAAGAAGGGGTATTGCGCGGCGGCCATATCCCGGGTGCCAGTAGTGTGCCGTGGAAAACCGCTGTCAACGATGACTCAACATTCAAGTCAGCAATTGAACTCAGGCAGATCTACACAGAGGGTTGCAAGCTGCATCCCGGCGAACCTATCATTGCTTACTGTCGGATCGGCGAGCGCTCGAGTCACACCTGGTTTGTGTTGACTTATCTGCTGGGTTACCGCGAGGTGCGCAACTATGACGGATCATGGACGGAGTGGGGGAACCGTGTCCGTGCGCCAATTGCTGTCGGGGATAAATAAGTCGGCCTTGCGGAACGACCGCAGCGGGCGACAATCCTGAGTCAGCATATCCAGCAGTTGGTCGCGGTTTTCCGGTTGCTTGAATCGGAATCCTAACAGGGCCCGGCCAACGCGTTCACCGGTAAATGTGTAGGTGAAGTAACAGATCGATGCCAGGTCACCAGCACGGCCCAAAAAGTCAGATAACGCTCCGGCACGCTCAGGAAATTCTACTTCGAGAAACAATGCGTCATGCATGGTTTTGGGGTCACACGGGATAAAGCGCGAGAGGACTTCCGGCTTGCCGGTTACATCCTCGAACCTTTGGTTGGTGCGCAGCCAGCCGGTCTTGAGCTGTTCCCATGAGATGACGTCGGTATCGAAGCCGATGACCGGATAGGCAAAATTCTCGTCCACCTGACCGTACTGGAACTCGATGATGTTGACCGAGCGCCTGAGTGAGCGGACCAGCTGGTAAAGTGACCCGGGGGCCTCGCTGATGCGGAAACGTACATAGCGCCGGGTGCGACTGCCGATTGCGGCCTTGCGGACGACCTCGGAAAGCTGCGCAAAGTCCATGTTGGCTCCGCAGATGATTGCCAGTGATGAGTCTAGCCGACGCTCACCACCGGCGGCCAGCCAGGCTGCCACACCCATGGCCCCGGAGGGCTCAGGGATAATGCGATTCTGTTCCCAGAGGAACTGCATGGCCGCGCATACTTCTGAGTTAGAAACAGTCACAAAATCATCGATCAGATCGCGGCACAGCTGCCAGGTCAGGTCACCGGCGCAGCGGACTGCCGTGCCGTCGCAAAAGACATCAATAGCATCCAGGCGTACAGGTTGACCTTCACGGACGGCGGTGCGCATCGAGTCCTGGCCAACGCCTTCCACGCCAATGATCCGTAGCCCCGGGAAAAACCGGCGCAACCAATTGGCGACACCCGCCGCCATACCACCGCCGCCGATCTGCAAAAACACTGTATCGATATCACCGGCCCCTGACATGATGATCTCATCTGCAATCGTAGCCTGTCCGGCCATGACTTCGAGGTCGTCAAACGGGTGGATAAAATGTCCTTCGGCTGCTTCGACATAGCGTTTGGCTTCCTCCAGAGCGTCGTCAAAAGTATCGCCGACCAGGCGGGTTTCGACAAATTTGCCGCCGAGTTTGCGCACGGCTTCCACTTTCATGCGAGGGGTTGGCCGTGGCATGAAGACAGTTGCGTGCAAGCTGAAGCGCGAGGCTCCTAGCGCCACACCCTGGGCATGATTGCCGGCCGAGGCAGCGACCAGTTCATTGACGGTAGTAGTGTCAATCAATTTGGCAATCTTATTGAATGACCCGCGCCATTTGTAAGCGTGCATCGGCGATGCGTCTTCGCGCTTGAGGAGCAATCTGCCACCCGATGGGAAGCGCAACTCATCGAGCGGAGTATGTCCACCATGATCGTAAACCCGTCGGCGGGCGAGAACTGACTCTTCCAGTAGTCTGCTGGAGAGCGTCCATGTTGGTTTATTTTCCAGATTGTTCATGCGCTTGTAATTGCTTTTGGTTGTGACAGGAATTTGTAGCCAAACTCGCGCACTGTCAGGATATGTTGCGGGGATTTCGGGTTTTCTTCAATCTTAGAACGCAGAGAATTTACAAAACGATCGATACTGCGTGGTGTAACTGCGCTATCGTACCCCCAGACTGCATTCATGATCGAGTCGCGGCTCAGTGCGCGGCCATCGTTTTCGAGGAAATACTGCAGCAGGGTATATTCGCGCGGACTCAGCTCCACGGTCTGGCCGTCGTACTGGAGTG
>CAZHRP010000250.1:0-3191 GCA_964535055.1 uncultured Chthoniobacteraceae bacterium | reverse complement strand
GGCGCGGATTGAAACATGATATTTTCGGATTATTTTTCGGGGCGTCACAGTCGCCCCCCACGCGGGGGCGCGGATTGAAACGGAGTCTGGAACCAGTTGATCCAGGCGACATTTGGTCGCCCCCCACGCGGGGGCGCGGATTGAAACATTTTTAGATGTTTGTACTTCAATGCGGTGGAGGGTCGCCCCCCACGCGGGGGCGCGGATTGAAACTCATGCGGCGACAAGTGCGTAACCAGATTACTGGTCGCCCCCCACGCGGGGGCGCGGATTGAAACTTACTTAAACTCCCAACTTAAACTTAAACTTTCCGTTGCCCCTCACGCGGGTGCGTGAATTAAGTCATCGGTATCCCTAAAATAGTGACGGCTCCAGCAGCAGCGCTATCTCCCATCCGGATCGGTATCGGCGTATTCGTCGAAGTGGTCCGGGCGCAGGGGTTCCGAGATCGCGTAATCCTCGGCGAACCAGCGTCCGAGATCTGCCAGCTTACAGCGTTGTGAACAGAATGGTCCGATCGGCTGTTCGAAGAACACCGTGTCCTTTCCACAGGTCGGGCATTTGACTACAGCCTTCGGTTTTTCCGCGTGCTCACTCATGGTTACATCAATGACACGGGAACCTGAAAACGCAAGGCTGCAGCAGCGCTGCGCAACCCGTGCAAGTCGAGGCCAATCAATGCCGCCTTCTTGACTTCAATCTCGCAACTGCAGCCGAGCGCATCGCACAGCAACTCGCCGAGGTCCGGTTGATGACCGACAACCATAACGGTGTCGCTAATGCCAGCCTCCCTGATAGCAGCATAGTAGTCCTGCGGACTGGCACCGCAGGCCAAAGAATCAACTTCGATAACTTTACTGACACCAGTCACTGCAGCGACGCGGTCTGCTGTCTGGCGCGCCCGCAGCACCGGGCTGGTAAGAATGATCTCGGGAACCAGCTGATGCTTAAGGCAAAAGTTGCCAACTATTTTCGACTGGCGTTGTCCCTTGCCGGTCAGCTCACGGGAAAAATCACTGGCCGCCATATCAACGGCCTGCGCATGCCTGAGTACCAGCAGCTGAATCATAGCAGATCGGTCACATCACCATGCCGCCGTCGACGGTCAATACCTGCCCGGTCATGTAATTGGCTTTTTCTCCAGCGAGAAATTCTACTGCCGCGGCAATGTCATCGACGCTGCCAAGTCGGCCGAGTGGGATTTGCTTGAGCACCCCTTCCTTGATTTCATCGGATAACACGCCGGTCATATCGGTTTCAATAAACCCTGGAGCCACCGCATTAACCAGGATTCCACGGGAGGCGCACTCTTTGGCCAGTGATTTGGTGAAGCCGATCAGGCCGGCTTTACTAGCCGCGTAGTTGGACTGGCCGGCATTACCGATCAGGCCGATTACCGAGCTGATATTGATAATTCTGCCGGAGCGCTGTTTGAGCATGCTGCGAAGCAATGCCTGGGTGACATTGAACGCGCCTTTGAGGTTGGTCGCGATAACTGAATCCCAATCCTCCTCGCTCATCCGCATCGCCAGCGTGTCACGGGTCACACCTGCATTGTTAACCAATATGTCGACCTTGCCAAAATCCTGCAGGATCTGTGTGCCCAATTCCTGGGTCGCCGCAAAGTCAGCCACATCCACCGCGTAAGCGCGGGCAACTCCTCCGGCAACGGTAATCTTTTCTGCCGCTGACTGAGAATTGCTCTCGGTTCTACTAAGTGCCGCAATTTGTGCGCCTCCGGCTGCCAGGGTCTCCGCAATCGCCAACCCGATCCCACGGCCGGCACCGGTCACCACTGCTACTTTTTCCACTAAACTCATGCCTCCATTATCGGCAGTGACCCAATCACCATCAACCAAATTAATCGTGTACGGCCCGGCCTCTTTCAACCGCTCGCAAGCAACTACAAATATTGTATTGAGAATTGATTATAATTCCGGCAAGCTAAGAGTTATTAATCCCCCCCACGACATCATGATCGAGTTAGAAGTATACGCCGCAGGAATTCGCGATCTCAATAAAGTGCTCCAGTTGGACCACGAGATGAGTGCCCTGTCAGGGCTGCGCTACAAGGTTGATACCAATCATGACATTGTTTACATGGAGATGGATGAGCCCACATTTACGATTGATGATATCAAGGCAATCTTCCAACGACTTGAGCTGGAGCCACGATTTGTCGGTATGATCCCACCGCAATTGCGCTCCAAGTCAAAAACACAACCGTTGACTTAGCTACGGCCGTCGCTTGCCAAGCGGCAACCATTAGTTCAAATTTCACAACATTTAGCTGGTAATGTTGCAGTAGCCTGCGACAGATACGCTGAGACGATAATGAATCATGCTGGCATCTTTGCTTAAACCTGTACAGGCTCTTGGCCGCGGCATTTTGAATGTTTTGGAATACGCGGGAGAGCTCGCTTTTCTGACCGCTGAAGTTGCCCGGGCACTGGTCACGGGACGACCCCGCTGGCGGCTGTTCCTGCTGCAAATCATCGACATCGGCTTGCGCTCGCAGATGGTTGTGATAGTCACCGGCGCCTTTACCGGTGCGGTCTTTACTGCGCAAACCTATTACCAGTTTCACGAGCTTGGGATGGATTCCGCAGTGGGTGCAGTGGTATCGGTTTCGATGTGCCGTGAGCTTGGCCCGGTGCTTACCGGCTTGATGGTCGCCGGCCGGGTAGGTGCCGCTATGACTGCCGAAATCGGGACCATGCAAGTCTCAGAGCAGATCGATGCCCTGCGGGCGCTGGCGGTCCACCCGATAGACTACCTGGTAGTGCCACGCTTTTTGGCGATGAGCGTATCGATGCCGCTATTGATTGCCGAAAGCATCGGCTTCGGGGTATTTTCATCCTATTATGTCGGGGTCCACCTGATGGGAATTCCGGCTCCGTATTTCATTAGTAATGTGCTGCTTTACACCAATGAATTTGACCTGGCCACCGGCTTGACCAAAGGGCTGGTCTTTGGGGTGCTAATCGTGCTGATCAGTTGCCGCGAGGGCCTGAACGCATCTGATGGCGCAGTCGGCGTCGGTCGTGGGACCACCGCGGCTGTCGTTCAAGCTTCGCTCGCCATCTTGATTAGTAACTTCTTCCTGACTCTCGGCCTGAATGTGATCTACCCGTAATGATCGAACTACGCAATTTACACAAGCAACTGGGACGTCAGCAGGTCCTGCGTGG
>CAZHRP010000249.1:0-3200 GCA_964535055.1 uncultured Chthoniobacteraceae bacterium | reverse complement strand
ACCGACTTAAGGAATTAATCTCGAAGAAGACAATCAGCCAGCAACAATATGACGATGCCGTTGCGGAATTGAACCGCGCCAAAGCAAGTGTGGGGATAGCAGAGGCGCAGGTGCGACGCGCGCAGATCAACCTCGATTTCACTTCGGTCAACTCGCCGATCAGCGGCTACATTAGCCCATCCAGTGTGACCAGGGGGGCTCTGGTGACCGAAAGTCAGGAGACGCCGCTGGCGATTGTGCGGCAGCTAGATCCGATCTACGTCGACTTGGCGCAGACTGCTTCTGAGGCGCGCACCCTCAAGCAACAGCTGGCGGCAGCACGTAGCGAAGCGGACGAGCAGGCAAAGTTTCCGGTTACGTTATATCTCGATCAGGACAGCGAGCCTTACCCGCAGCAAGGGTTTCTGGATGCGACTGACTTTGCGGTCGATTTGCAAACCGGCAGCATTCGCTTGCGGGCGATATTTCCCAACCCCGATACGGTATTGCTGCCAGGTATGTTTGTGCGAGCAACGCTCGAAGATGTTGGGCGGGACAAGCAAATCGTGGTACCGCAGAAGTCAGTCACTATTGCTGCCGATGGTGTCAAGTCGGTTTGGCTGGTTAATACAGAAGGGAAGGCAAGCCGACAAACAATCCGCACCACTGCGACTATCAACAACGATTGGGTTGTCGAGGATGGCTTAACAGCCGGTGATCGAGTCGTCATCGCGGGGGCAATGAAGCTGCGCGAGGGAGCCGCTGTCAGCATCATCAACAAATAGGCTATGGTTTCCCGATTTTTTATTGCCCGCCCGATTTTTACCTGGGTTGTTGCTTTTTTTATCATGGGGTTCGGTGTGTTCTCACTGTTCCAGCTGCCGGTCGAACAGTATCCGGGGATTGCGCCACCGGAGATTGAGATCACCGCGACCTATCCGGGTGCTTCCGCTGCGACGCTCGAGAATACAGTCACTCAGGTAATCGAGCAGAATTTGACTGGCATCGATAATCTACGCTACATCCAATCGGACAGTTCCTCGTCAGGCAGGGCCACGATTACCCTGACATTCGAGCCTGGGACGGATCCGGATATCGCCCAGGTGCAGACCCAGAACAAAGTCGCGCAGTCGCTATCAGCGCTGCCTTCGATCGTCCAGGAACTGGGTGTACCGATCGAGAAGGGTGGTAGTAGCTACGCCTTGATTGTCGGGTTTTATTCCAAAGATGGCTCGATGAGTCGCAATGATATTTCCGACTTTCTGGTGTCGAATTTGCAGGAACCACTCAGCCGCGTCAATGGGGTCGGCCAGATCCAGACTTTCGGCCCTGAGCATGCGATGCGGATCTGGTTGAATCCGCAAAGCATGAACAATTTTCGGCTAACAATGATCGATGTGATTGAAGCTATAGAAGAGCAGAACGTGCAGTTGGCTACCGGCGAGATCGGCGGGGTACCCAGTGTCGAGGATCAGCAGCTCAATGCCACGATCACAGCCCAGTCGCTGCTGACGACCAAGGAGGAATTTGACGAAATCCTGCTGACCGTAACCGAGGATGGCGCGCATGTCACGCTGGGCGATATTGCCAGGATCGAGGTCGGAGCCGAGAACTATAATGTCATCGGTCGCTGGAATCGTGAGCCGGCCGCAGGCATTGCGATACAGCTGTCACCTGAAGCGAATGCGTTGACTACCATCCAAGCGGTCAAAGATCGTGTCGCCGACTTCGATAATATCATTCCGGATAGCCTTGAGATCGTTTATCCGATTGATATTTCGCCGTTCATAAGCGCTTCGATCAAGAACGTGGTATTTACTCTCGGCCTGGCGATCGTGCTGGTGATTCTGGTGATCTTTATTTTCCTGCAAACCACTCGCGCCACATTCATCCCGGCGATCACTATCCCGATCGTCCTGCTCGGTGCGTTCGGGTTTATGTTTGCGCTGGGCTATTCGATCAACGTGCTGACGCTATTTGCGCTGGTGCTGGCGATCGGCATGCTGGTCGACGATGCCATCGTGGTCACTGAGAATGTCGAGCGCAAACTGGAACTTGATAGTGATTTAGATCCCAAGGCTGCCGCCAAAAAGGCAATGCAGGAAATTTCAGGGGCACTGATCGGCACCACTGTAGTTATCTGGGCAGTGTTTTTGCCGATGACTTTCTATAGTGGTTCAGTTGGTGTGATTTACCGCCAGTTTTCGATCGCGATTTCGGTAGCTATGGCGATATCGTTGTTCATTGCACTGACGCTTTCCCCGGCACTCTGCGGGATCATTTTACAGCAGGGAAAAACGGTCAAAAATCGCGGCTTTTTTGGGTTGTTCAATCGAGGTTTTGATCAACTTTGCCGTGGCCATAAGGCACTGCTCGATAGATTACTGGAGAACCGTTTAGTCTTGCCCGGGATATTTCTGACATTGATTGTTATAGCGTCGCTGATTTTTGGCCGCATCCCGACAGCTTTTTTGCCTGATGAAGACCAGGGGCGGATGTTTACTTTGTTGAGTGGTCCGCCGGGCACGACCCAGGCGCAGACCATCGAGAAAGTCAAGCAGGTTGAAAACTTTTACCTGGATCAGGCAGATGATGCTGTCGATGGGTTGTTTGCCGCAGCCGGATTCAGCTTTGCCGGACGGGCACAGAATGTCGGCATCGCGTTCATAAAAATGAAAGACTGGGGCGAACGTGGTGAAGGCAGCAGCGTATTCGATGTCAGTGCGAGAGCTGGCCGCGAGCTTTCTAAAATAACGGATGCCATGGTCTTTCCGATCGTGCCGCCGCCAGTCAGCGCCTTGGGCAATGTCAGCGGGATTGAGTTTCAGCTCATCGACCGTGGTGGACTTGGGCAGGAGACACTTTCGAATGCAACCGATGAATTTCTGGAGCTGGCTAATGGCAGTGAACTCTTAACACAGGTGCGCTTTAACGGGTTGGCTGAAGGACCGGAATACAAGTTGGATATTGATACAGTGAAGGCCCGTGCGATGGGTGTTTCGATCACAGAAATCAATCGTACTTTGAGCGCTGCGCTGGGTGGTACCTATGTCAACGATTACCTGGAGCAAGGTCGGATCAAGCGGGTTTTTGTGCAATCCGATGCCCCATTCCGGATGCTACCGCAGGATATCGACGACTGGTACGTTCGCAACGCTGGTGGTGAGATGGTGCAATTGGCTGAGTTTGCCACTGGTAGCTGGACCACCAGCTCACCAAAA
>CAZHRP010000248.1:0-3306 GCA_964535055.1 uncultured Chthoniobacteraceae bacterium | reverse complement strand
ATGGCTTGTGATTTATCCGGGCTAGCCATATTCCTAATCCTAATCGCCACGTGAGTCCCGTTCCACGTGACAACGTGGTCACGGGATAATCGCCACGTGAGTCCCGTTCCACGTGACAACGTGGTCACGGGATAATCCTAATCCTAATCGCAATCGTAATCGCAAGTTGCGCATGCTGACGCCATACCAGGTACGCAGACAACCCCAGAATCACCGACAAAATAGCTAGATTACTCAGCAACATGCTGTCGGTGCGACTTAATGCTCCGTGCATCTGGGCGGTAATAAAATAAATCACCAGCACTGTGATCAATCCGGTGATCGCTACGCGCATTTCCCCCATCAACGCTCCATAGATTACCAGAGCCGGCAACAAAATATGGGTCGGTGTTATCGCTCCCTCAAAGAGACCATTCATCCCGTCCAGCACATTTCCCAGCAAAGCCAGATAAGCCGCCCAAATCAAAAAATGAAACCACCCGGGGTAATACTTGATGGTCACATAGATCGCCACCATGGCCACCAGACACATGAAGTCGATTACTGCAAAGTGATCGTCAATTAGAAAGGTCCGCATGCAGATCAAGCCTAAGCCGATTGCGGCAACCAGCAGAATCGTCTGGAAAATCTTGATCCTCAGCGAACGCAATGGCATCGCATCATGGGCAGCTGGATCACTCATCCTGATCAATCATCCAACGAATTTCCTGCGATGCCAACCTGATTATCCAACCGATATTCGACAAAAACGTAACAGAGTTCTCAGCATTATTCACAACTATGGAAAATATTGGCGCTGCAGAATTGTTTGCGGCACGGACTACCTGCTGTCAGATATTTTGTAGTATCAGGCGCAGGGATGCGGCTGCCGCGAAGATCAACAACAGGACTTCGAACAGCTTCTGCGGCACATGCCGGATCAGCCAGTGTCCGCACAAAGCCCCGAGAATAATGCCCGGCACCAGCGCCGCATTTAACTGCAACGACTCGCTGGTTATCAGGCCAAGTGAAAAACTGAATGGTACTTTGATCCAGTTGACGATCATGAAGAAGACCGCTGCAGTGCCTACAAATTCGTATTTGGGTAACCGGCATGCCAGCAAGTAAACGGTCATGACCGGTCCAGCCGCATTGGCCAGCATGGTCGTCACCCCACTGAAAACTCCCATCACCCAGGCGAAGATCCGGGTGTGATTAACGACTTCGCTGGCCGCCATACCAGGCCGGAACTGGCGCCACGCCTGCACACTGACCATGATCAGTACGATGCTGCCGATGATCAGTCCAAACTGGGCATCCGAGAGCAGCGGAATAAACAGGAAGCCGGCAATGATCCCGACTATCGCTGCCGGCAGCAATCGCAACACATGCTGCCACTCGGCATGTTTTCGAAAAATTAGCACTGCAAAGACATCGGCAACAATCAGCATCGGCAATACCACCCCGATCGACTGCCGCGCCGGCAGGATCCACGCCATGATCACGACACTGGCCATACCAAACCCGGCAAAGCCGGTCTTGGACAGTCCTATGCACACTGCCGCCAGATAAGCCAGCCACCACTCGCAGATGCTTAGTTCAGGAAATGCCATGATTGCACGCCACACAGTGGCAGGCAGGATTGCCGGTGTCGAGCGTCACCCAGGCTGCGGCATTCGCCGACCCCCGGATATTGTCACAACATCTATGACGAGTTCTGGATTTACCGCCGGATCGAAAACTGCTAATGAATTTACTATGCCCCGCAATCTATCAGCGAAGATCCTCACGCTCGAAGAATTGACCCGGCAACGCGAAGAGCTGGCGGCGGCTGGCAAAAAGCTGGTCCTGACCAATGGCTGCTTTGACCTGCTGCATGTCGGCCATGTGCGCTACCTGGCACAGGCCCGGGCACTCGGTGATGCCATGGCGGTCGCGATCAACGGTGACGAATCAGTACGCCAATTGAAAGGCCCCGACCGCCCATACAACACCGCACAGGACCGGGCCGAAGTCATCGCTGCCCTGGAATCGGTCGATTTTGTCACCGTCTTTCATTCCGTTCGGCTGGACACCCTGATCAGGGACTTGCGCCCGATGGTCTACGCCAAGGGCGGTGATTACACACTCGATTCCCTAGATCAAGGCGAACCAATACCCTGCAGCAAATTGCCGCAACCACCTGACCCGATCCTCATGCCGCGCAAATTACGACTGGCCATTCTCGGCTCGGGCAAAGGTTCCAACTGCCAGGCTATTCTCGAAGCAATCGCCAGTGGCAACCTCGACGCCGAGGCTGTCATCGTACTGACCGATAACCCGCAGGCCGGCATCCTGCGGCTGGCCGCCAAGCACGGCATCCCGACCGGCACCATCGAGACCGGCAAATTTCGGACCCGCCTCGAAGAGGACACCGAACGCCAGTTGGCCAGTGACTTGCAGGCACTGCAAATCGACCTGGTCGTCCTGGCCGGCTACATGCGCATGGTAAAAGCACCGCTGCTGGATGCCTTCCCACGCAAAATCATCAATATCCACCCGTCGCTACTGCCCGCCTACCCCGGTCTGCGCGCCTGGCAGCAGGCCTTGGAAGCAGGCGAAGACAAAGCCGGGTGCACCGTCCACTACGTCGACGCCGGCATGGACACCGGCGAAATCATCGACCACGCCGAAGTCCCGATCCTCGATGGCGATACCGCCGAGTCACTGCATGCCCGCATCCAGGTCGCCGAACACCGGCTGTACCCGCAAGTCATCAAAAAACTCGCCTCCGCCCACACCAGCTAAGTCGACCATACTACGCTGCCCTGGCCCTTCGTACTCCTGATTCATTGGGGCTGTCTCTTACTCTTGGTCATAATCGTAATCGTGATCGCCACGTGAGTCCCGTTCTACGTGACAACGTGGTCACGGGATAATCGCGACTTAAACCGACGTCTTGCAGTTGGTGTAAATCCCGTCAATTGGCGAGCGCCGCGCATGCATGGAGGGCAGCTATTGTGAAGAGACGGATTGCTGCAGACCGCTACAGAGAGCGATCCCTACCCATGCCGATAGACCGCTACGGAGAGCGGTCCCTACCCTTGCGATAGCATGACGGATCATGCCGCCTGCGCCAGCCGATCCAGCGGACTGGTCACGCCGAGCCCGTTCTCGCCGACGGCCACATGCAAATAAATCTCAGTCGTGGTTATGTCTTCGTGACCAAGAAGCTCCTGGATCGTTCGCAAATCGGCCCCATCTTCCAGCAAATGCGTGGCGAAGGAATGCCGCAGTGCGCAGGCTCTTGGCTAAATCAAATGGCTGGATCTCCCGCTGTGGCGCAGA
>CAZHRP010000247.1:0-3320 GCA_964535055.1 uncultured Chthoniobacteraceae bacterium | reverse complement strand
AGACAGTGGAGATACTATTTGCCAACCCGGTATTCGCATTATTTGTGGTGATCGGTGGCGGGTTGCTGCTGGGACAAATCAGTTATAAGGGGGTTTCGCTTGGTACTTCGGCGGTGCTGTTTACTGCGCTGGCGGCCGGTCACTTCGGGGTACAGATGCCGCCGGTCATCGGGACGGTCGGGCTGGTATTGTTTGTTTATTGTGTCGGCGTCGGGGCCGGCGGGCGCTTCTTTCGTGCGGTTGCACGTGAGGGCAGCATGCTGGCACAGGTGGCATTGGTGGTGACCGGATCTGCTGCGCTGCTGACCTTACTGGCAGCTAAGCTGTTGGATTTGCCTGCTGACCTGGCGACCGGCATATTTGCCGGCTCATTAACTAGCACGCCTGCCTTGGCTGCTGCCGATGAGGCGTTGCGGGCTGATGCAGGCGGCTCCAGCCTGGTGATTGGCTATTCGATTGCTTATCCTTTCGGTGTTGTCGGTGTCGTGCTGTTTGTCCAACTGCTGCCGCGGTTGTTGAAGTGGCTGCTCGACCAGGACGACCAGGCAGTACTTACCGGGCCTGCGGAAATTTCGCGTAAGGTTGTCGAAGTAACCAACCATAGCCTAATCGGGCAGCCATTGGCCGGATCGAAGTTGATCGAGCGCTATGGTTGCCAAGTGAGCCGGGTATTGCGCGATGGCCGGCTGGCACCGTTGGCTTCCGGGGATATTTTTGAGCCCGGTTCGGTGGTGCTACTGGTAGGTACTGAGGAGGACCTCGAGTCGTTAGTCGAGTTAGTTGGCAAGCCTGTCAGCGGGGACTTTGCGCATGATACCGATCGGGAACTCAGGCGACTGCTGGTAACCAGCCGGGAGGTAGCCGGGCGCAGGCTGAGTGATATTGATCCTGTCGGCAACCATGGTGTGATTGTTACCAGAGTTGCGCGTCTGGGCATGGCATTTGTGCCGGGTCCGGAGACGATCATCGAACGGCATGATGTGCTGACCGCAGTTGGTTATGAGGATAATCTGAAAAAGTTCAGCGACTTTGTCGGCCACCGGGAGACCCAGGTGGATGCCACCGACTTGCTTTCGCTATCGATCGGGATTGCAGCAGGGGTGCTGGTCGGGATGGTGCCATTCGCATTGCCCGGCAGCGAAGCAATTACCTTGGGCATGGCGGGTGGACCGTTGATCGTTGGTTTGTTGCTTGGGCATTTTGGCAGGGTCGGCGGTATTGTCGGGCATATTCCACGACCGACACGTTTGCTGTTACAGGAAATGGGACTGGTTTTATTTTTGGCTGATGCCGGCATCCAAGGCGGTAGTGGCCTGGTGGCTACGGTGACTGACTATGGGGTAAGTGTCTTTCTCATGGGTCTGCTGGTGACTCTGGTGCCGATGCTAACCGCATTGTTCTATTGTCGGTATATCGGAAAGCTATCACCGCTGCGAACACTGGGTGGCATTTGCGGTGGCATGACATCAACCCCGGCACTCGGGGCGATTACTGCGCGTACTGATGCCCAGGCACCGATCATCAGTTATGCTACAGCCTACCCGGTGGCGCTGGTGATAATGACCCTGCTGGCGAAGGTGCTGGTAACATTATTAAGCTAAACTACCGGAGTTTCACCGGCGTAACTTAAAATATGGCTGCAATTCACTGGTTTCGACGCGACCTGCGCATCACGGATAATTTGGCGCTTTCGGCAGCTAATCGCGAGCAAGAGCATGTCGTGCCAGTTTACATCCTGAGCAACTGGAAAAAAGAACATAGCTGGACCGGGCCGCCGCGCCAGCAGTTCCTGTGTGACTGCCTGGCTTCGCTTGATGGTAATTTGCAGTCGCTGGGATCACGGTTGATTTTGCGAAGCGGCCGGGCCGATCAAGAATTGGAAAAATTAATCAAGGAAACCGAAGCATCAGCATTGTATTACAACCGGGATCCGGATCCGTTCGGGGCAGCTATGGAGCGCAAGCTTGATCAGCTGGCCCGCAAATACGGATGTGAGGTTCATGCCTATGATGATGTCGCACTGCATAACCCGGACGAAGTTTTGAAAGGTGATGGGGATCCGTACCGGGTCTTCACGCCATACTATAAAGCGTGGCAGAAGCTCGCAAAGAGTGAGGCAGGCGGCAAGTTGCGTAAAATCAACACACCGGATAATATCTCTTCACTGAAATTACCGACGCTGGCGCATTGGGGTTTACCGGCAGCGCCAGAAGGTATCCTGCCGGGTGGGGAAAAAGCAGCCCGCAATCGACTGAGCGAATTCCTCGATGGAACTATCGAGCGTTACAGCAACGATCGGAATACTCCAGCCGGGCGGACGACCTCCCGGTTGTCGCAGGACCTGCGTTTTGGTCTGCTGTCGGTGCGCGAAGTCTATCAGCGCTGCCGTGAGCGGCTTAATCAGGCGAATGCGGGCGGGCGCAAAAGCATCCAGAGTTATATCAGTGAACTATGCTGGCGTGAGTTTTACTTTCAGATATTACGCCATTTCCCTGAGGTGCTGGAGCAGGAATTCAACCCCAAGATGAGGAACCTTGAATGGCAGCACGACGAGACGGCATTTACTGCCTGGCAACAGGGCAGGACTGGATTTCCGATCGTTGATGCGGCCATGCGGGAACTGGCAGCAACCGGCTTTATGCATAATCGCACCCGCATGATTGCGGCGATGTTCCTGACTAAAGACCTCTTAATTGATTGGCGGCATGGCGAGAAATTTTTCATGCAGTCGCTGGTCGATGGCGAGATTGGCAGCAATAATGGAGGTTGGCAATGGAGCGCCGGTACCGGGGCCGATGCGGCACCCTACTTTCGTATCCAAAATCCCTGGACGCAAACCAAGCGCTATGACCCGCAGGGAGAATATATCAAATCATGGGTGCCGGAGTTGAGTGATGTCGATGCCCGTAAGTTTTACGAGCCGCCAAAGGATGGAGAACCATTAGCCGACGGCTATCCGCTGCCGATTGTCGACCATGGGCAGGCACGGGAACGGGCTCTGGAAATGTTCGCCAAGTTTAAGGACTGATTTGCACAATATGCTGACTGACGCATAATACGCCAATGGCTGAAAGTGGAATCAATGAAGAAAGTGTGCGCGCCTGTTTGCGTGAGGTGAATTATCCAGGATTTACCCGCAACATTGTATCCTTTGGATTGGTTCGCAAGATTGCCGTCGATGATCGGGGCAATGTAGACATTGAATTGGCGGTTTCTACCAGGGATCCGAAGGTGCCGGAGCAATTGCAGGCTTCTGTACAGGAAGCGCTTCGTGTGCTTGATGGACTCGGCGAGGTAAGCTTGAAAATTACCTTGGAGAA
>CAZHRP010000246.1:0-3331 GCA_964535055.1 uncultured Chthoniobacteraceae bacterium | reverse complement strand
CTATGACAACGCTTCCAGCCTGGTCCAATTCAGAAATATCTTCATCAAGGAATTGTAAGAAAAATTCTCCGAGCCCCGACAGACGCTTAAGAACACCTCGTGTTCCAAGGTAGTCTAACACACGACTCACTTTACATTTCAGAGATCCCTATATACCACCGAAAATTGTTCTAGAGCAAATTCCAGATCTGCTCGAGTATGGGATGCGGATATTTGGGTGCGGATGCGGGCTTGCCCCTTCGGAACGACTGGGTAGGAAAAGCCGATAACGTAGACCCCTTTATCGAGCAGGGCATCAGCCATTCGTGCAGCCAGTGATGCATCTCCCAGCATGACCGGTACTATCGGGTGTTCGCCAGGTAAAACATCCAGGCCGATAGTCCGGATTCCTTCACGAAAGAACCGGGTATTCGCCTCGAGTTGGTCACGCAGATCGGTTGAGGTATTCAGCATATCCAGCACCTTCAGCGATGCACCAGCAATAGCAGGTGCCAAAGTATTCGAAAAGAGATATGGACGGGAGCGTTGCCGTAACAGCTCAATGATTTCCCCACGACCACTGGTATAACCGCCACTGGCACCGCCAAGCGCTTTACCCAAAGTACCGGTAATGATGTCGATGCGCTCCATCACCCCGCAGTATTCATGCGTCCCCTTGCCATGCGGCCCCATAAACCCGACCGCATGCGAATCATCAACCATAACCATGGCCTCATAGGCATCTGCAAGATTACAGATAGCCTCTAATTTTGCAATGGTACCATCCATCGAAAACACTCCATCAGTCGCTATAAGCTTAAAGCGGGCACCACCGGCAGCAGCTTCACGTAACTTTACTTCAAGGTCATCAATATCATTGTTCCCGTAGCGAAAGCGCCGTGCCTTGCAGAGTCGAATACCATCGATGATGCTAGCATGGTTGAGTGAATCGGAAATAACCGCATCTTCAGCTCCCAACAGGGTTTCAAAGAGCCCTCCATTGGCATCGAAGCAGGAGGAATAAAGAATAGTGTCCTCAGTTTCCAAAAAATCACTAATTGCCCGCTCCAATTGCTTATGAACTCCCTGGGTGCCGCAGATGAAACGTACACTGGCACAGCCATAACCCCAGCTGTCAATCGCCTGCTTGGCGGCTTCTGCTACCGCAGGGTGCTGGGCCAGCCCCAAATAGTTATTGGCACACAGGTTGAGCACCGGTTGACCATCATCAACGCGGATTGACGTCCCCTGCGGTGTGGTAATTACCCGCTCGCTCTTGAAGGTTCCTGCATCTCGGATCTGGGCAAGTTCGCAATTGAGATGGTCACGGTAAGCTTGAATCATGGGCTCAATTTCAGATTTCAAATTTAGGTCTCCTTCCAGTTCAGGATTACTTTCCCCGACTGGCCGGATTCCATCAGTTCAAACCCCTTTTCAAATTCGCTGTAATGAAAGTGATGGGTAATGACGGGAGAGAGATCGAGACCACTTTCCAGCATTACACTCATCTTATACCAGGTCTCATACATCTCGCGCCCGTAAATTCCTTTGATTGTAAGCATGTTAAAAACAACCTTGTTCCAGTCGATGTTCATCTGTTCAGATGGGATGCCTAAGAGAGCGATCTTGCCACCGTGAGCCATGTTATCGATCATACTTCTAAAGGCAACTGGTACCCCCGACATTTCCAAGCCAATGTCGAAACCTTCTTTAATATTCAGTCTTTCCCAAAGCTCGCGAATGCTACCCTGATTAACATTTAGTGCAACAGTGGCACCCATTTTCCGGGCCAGTTCTAAACGATAGTCATTGACGTCAGTAATGACAACATGACGGGCACCGGCATGTCTGGCTATCGCTACAGCCATGATTCCAATTGGGCCAGCTCCGGTGATCAGCACATCCTCGCCCAACAGATCAAATGAAAGCGCGGTGTGTACTGCGTTTCCGAAGGGATCAAAAATAGCCGCGACATCAAGATCCACCCCATCCCAGTGGTGCCAGACATTGGTCATCGGCACCGAAATATATTCGGCAAACGCGCCAGTCCGGTTAACCCCGATTCCTTTAGAGTCGACGCATAAATGACGTCGCCCGGCCAGGCAATTGCGGCATCGCCCACAAACCACATGCCCCTCAGCACTGACAATTTCGCCTGGAAAAAAATCTGAGACATTGGAACCTGCTTGCACCACTTCACCGACAAACTCGTGACCGACTACCATCGGCACAGCAATCGTAGCTTGAGCCCAGGCATCCCATTTATAAATGTGTAAATCAGTCCCACAAATACCGGTCCGGTCAACCCGGATCAGAACATCATTGAGCCCGACCTCAGGTTCCGGGACATCCTCGAGCCATAGTCCTCGTGTGGATTGACTTTTTACTAGTGCTTTCATTTTAGAAAATTTCCATTGCTTGCTACAGTCATTGCCGGAACTCGAGAGTATATTCCCATTTTGCAGTCGTATTCGCTGGCGAGTTCAATGTGACATCTACCACCTCTGCATCACGTGCCTGAAGTCTCGCAGTTACATCAGACTGATTAACCGTCACCTCTTTGTGCAGGAAGCCATCAAGGGCTAAGGATATGCGGTATGGCTCATAGGCAGTTAGTTTGCAGGTTCCTCTCAGGATCTGGCGCTTACTATCCCACTCCACTACGGACAGATCAAGATAGCCTTGCATATGCTGTCGATCGGCGAACAGCACCTGAGAGCGATCAAGGCATTCAAGAACGGAAACCATGCGAACTTCACCCTGATGCAGTTCCTGCGCGATGCCCTGTCCTACTTTATGCATGACTGTCCTAATAATGTTATCCTCTCAGCAGTTCAATCATCTTACAATATTACTTCAATCAGACTTGCCCATGGTACACGCTGACTTCATTGCTATAACTCCACTTCGATCGGCATCGGCGAGCGCAAAATACAGGCCTGACCAATCCTGAAGTTGTCAGTGGGTGGTCCGGTGGCAGATCACTGTAGTTAAGACCGAAGAAATTCATAGATACCCCGCCATTGTTGTTGGAATCGGTCTTCCGATTCGGCATTTTGGAAAATAAAAAACACACCAAACTATCCGCGATGGCCGATATCAGTATAACTCAATCCGCTGCTAGACATACCTCACAAGTGACCATACTGCGAAACTAAAATCACGGATTTATCCATCCACGCTGCCTGCACCGCTGCTGCGACCCCGGCCGCAGCATCACTGTAAACCACCACATCGACAACTAGCGCAGGTGACGTGTCTTCTATTTGCGGGATACAACCGGAAAAAAGTAGAAGCGCTAGCCCGGATCAATCACAAACTTCGTAGCGAGACGCAGCGTGAGATGCTTGGA
>CAZHRP010000245.1:0-3343 GCA_964535055.1 uncultured Chthoniobacteraceae bacterium | reverse complement strand
TGAGCAATTGAGGTTAGAGGTCGCTGCCAGTACTTGCTTGACCCCCGACATGTGCCGCTCATAGGGGGTAGCGGCAGCAGGCTTGCCAAGATCAATTCCTTTGGCATCACTCACCTGCACGACAACAGCCACCAGCCCAACAATTAATGCAGATGGGATTACTTTACTCATACTCATACTTTTAACATGAGCAATAGCAGTGCCGGTTTGCACGTTAATGCCGCTTCCGCTGGTGCAAATTTGATAAATGACTAGTCGCTAGGGGAATAGCCGCTGAGACCAACTTTGCGGTCTGTTTCGGGTGCAGATTAGTCTACGCCCGGGAAGTCTCAATTTTGAGAGACCCAACTCATATTGCCTCATCGGTGATAGATAAATTGACAGCTTGCTGCCGCTGGTCGTGAGTCTGGTTTCCGGTGAATTTAGCGCCCGATGTAATGCAAGCTGACTGAAAAGAAGGCGTTGTCCTTACTACTGAGTGAGTAGTAGTAAAGTTCCACCGAGGTACTGTCCAGCGGCCACTCATAACCGATCACTGTTTCGAGGAAACCGTCGGAATTTTTGTTCTGTGATTTGGCCACCAGCGTTCCAGTGCCAAATTTCGAGGCCACATTATCTCGCACCTGCTGGAAAAAGACCCGGTAGCGGGTGCTGTTCCAGCTCGACTTCCGGTAAAGTAGCTCGACAGCCTGTAGCTGACTGCCGTCAAATTTGATCAATGCAGACTCCAGTCCATCCTGTGGCAGTCCTGTGACGGTCAGTATTTGATCGCCGTTATTCTGGTCTGACTTGACCTTGGCCCCGGTCTCTTGCAGGGCATCTCTGACGGACTCTACAGGCTGGCCGAAAGTTAATCCAAATGGTGGCTTAACATCTGCTATCAATTGGTGCCCGAAGCTGATGCATGCCAATGCAACCAGCAACCTTATCACCAGCGCATCTGACATTCTGGCAGCCACATTATGAACTCGTATACACATCCGTATTTTCTATTGTCCAGCTAGCCAATACTTGTCAATTAATGGTAAACGAATTACGCATTTATGAAGATAATTAATGGGGGAACAGGAAAACATCGTGACCGGGGCAATTCAGGCACCGAGACACAAAGCCACGGTCGCAAGCGAAAGCCGAGACCCAAGCACAAAAAACGGCGCCAGACACTGAGTGAAACTCTAAACCGCCATTTCATGATGGCCAGCATCGTTTGTATGGCCTTAGTCGGGATCTTCGCTGCCTATCTGGCCGGAGAAATTAACGGCAAAAAACAAGCGGCAACTGCGTTTACCGCTGCGCCTGATAACCTTGATGAACCACCCGAACTGGTGAAGTTTGACCCTGAAGATGCAGAGGCTGCAGCCGCTTTACAGAATGTCATCGATAAATTTGCTGACAATGACAGCGCTGCCGCCCTGGCAGCGCTCGAGCAAGTTGATACCAAGTATCACTCTTCACCCTGGTATTTAGATGCCAGGACACGCGCTAAGTTTGCCGCCGATGATTTGCTGGGAGCATTAGCTGATGCCCAGGAACTGGCTGAGACTGCCGGTAGCATGGATGCCTACGTACTGTTATCAAGAATCAGGTACCAAGGCGGAGATGTTGACCGGGCCATTTCGCTTGCCGAGGAAGCCGTGCGCCTCGAACCACTGAACTGGGAAGCACATTACCGGTTAGCTGAGATTCTCAGGGATGAGGGGCAACTCAGCGAAGGCCTGGCCAGCCTGCACAAAGCGCAGCAATTGGTTTGGCAGGATTGGGTGCAGCCCATTGTGGATACTAAGTGGCAGTTGGCACAGTTGGAAGCTGGAACCTTGAAAGTAGAATGGGCGGATGTTGCTGCGGCTGATGACGGAGTTTCCGGCGAGCAGTTAATGGTGGCCGGGCTGGCAGCCGCCATGGATGATGACCGTGCACAGGCCGCCGCCCTGCTGGCCAGAGCCAAAGGCACGCTGGCCAGTGCACAATTTAAGTACTACGTCAGCGATCCAGCATTTGACTTGTACCGGATGGATTCGGGCCTGGCCCAGCTGCTGACTATTAATGATGCGCCAGACCCATAATTTTCGCTGACTAATAGAAGCGACTTAGCCATAGTATTGATCCATGAAAAAACTAGCATACCTCTTTTTCCTGTTACCACTGCTCCTGATTGCATCCTGCCAGAGTGTCACCGATACCGGTTCCAGCCCTGCGGAACGTTTCCGGAGTGCTGATGTTAACGGCGATCAAAAGCTGACCCCGCGCGAAGCTACCGACGCTGTGATGTCCGGGATGTTCGAGTTGTACGATGCCGACGGCAACCAGCGGATCAGTACCACCGAATGGAAAAAGTGGCACAAAGATGCCAAACCATTCAGTGATTATGATGACAATGGAGACGGCTTTGTGACTCTGGCAGAAGCACAGTCAAATGCCTACGAGGAGGAAATTTTTCAACAGTTGTTTGCGCAAGCCGACCAGAACGGCGACGGCTTCGTGACAGTCGATGAAGCGGCTGAATTTTACGACCAGTACCACGCTGCCGTGCGCTAGCGCGGACTACTCCATCCAGTCGAGCACATTGATATTGCCGGCGATCAACACAGTCAGGATCGAGATGCCGGTGACAAACATTCCCAGCACGGCCAGGCAAGTAGCGATCACCAGGTTCCGGATCAATAATGAATGATCTTCCGGACTGGCAGGTTCGGCATTGCTGTCGTTGGTTTGTTCGCGTTGCTGGTTTTCGCTCATGCCATAAAATTATTGGCAGCAGCCGATTAGTCCACCCCAAATTCAGTCAATACTAGTTGGCGATCATGTGTTCCTGTTATTCATTTTTTGCGCTCAGCAAACGCTTGTTGGAAAAATTCCCGGCGATCGAGGATGCCGTGGCCGAGCGACCGCCAAACTACCGGGTGCGTCCGCGCGACGAGGCGATCGTCCTGGTCGCAGATATCGGGCGCAGCGAGTTGCCAATCCCTGACTGGATGCACTGGGGGTTGATCCCGCACTGGGCGAAGGATGATACAATTGCCAGCAAATGCTTCAACGCCCGCAGCGAAACTGTCTTCGTCAAACCGGCTTTCCGCGAAGCGGCCAAATACTCGCGTTGCCTGGTGCCGGCCACTGCTTACTTTGAATGGTCAGGTGCCCGCGGCAACAAACAACCGTGGGTCATCCGCGATCCGGAGCAGGCCGGTCTCATGTTCGCCGGACTTTCCTCGATTGCCACCGTCAACGGTAATGCCCATCGCACCTTCACTATCCTGACCCGCCCTGCCGGCGACGACATTGCCACCATCCACGACCGCGAACCAGTCACACTCGATGACCGCCAAATGGTCGAGTGGATGAACCC
>CAZHRP010000244.1:0-3344 GCA_964535055.1 uncultured Chthoniobacteraceae bacterium | reverse complement strand
GGCAGATGTCTGAGCCAGACGGGCAGATGTCCGAGCCGGACGGGCAGATGTCCGAGCCGGGTGGCCGGCGAGTCGCCGGAGACACTTTGCTAAAGGGAGGTAAGCAAGCTGCAAGTTCGAGCGGTTCAGGTCGTAAGTCAAAAGAGCAAAAGCGGGCCGAGGCGCAGGCCCGCCAGGCCGCAGCCAATGCGCGTAAAGCCCGCGAGCAAAAAGTTCAAGAAATCGAGTCTGAGATCAGCAAGCTGGAGACACGCCAGCAGGAAATAGCAGCCGTACTGGAAGATCCGGAAACGTACAAGAACTCCGCCAGGGCCGTGGAACTGAACCGCGAACTCGAAGGCATCAAAGGTTCCCTCGCTTATCTCAATAAAGACTGGGAAGCAGCAGCGGCGGAGCTGGCAGAGGTGCAGACTACCGGCAGCACAAGCTGACTTCTGTGCTGCACTGCTGGCTTTACCCTGTGGCTGGCTATTGTCATGCTGCTGTTCTCCATGTTTGAGCAAACATTCAAGAATATCGACGACTTCCTCCAGCACAAGACTTTCCACGGGCGGGAGAAGAAGTCGCTGGCCTACATCCTGGGCATCATGAATATGATCCTTCACGGCATCGAAGCGCCCAACATCGTCCACGGCAACACCTTTGCCGAAAAGCCCATCGACGCCGCATTCGCCGCCATCCACACCGCCACCGCCAACACCCAACGCGTCCTCCAGAATGCCAAGGAAGTGTTTGAGCGCTATTGAAAGACTGACGAGATACCGATTAGCTGAAGGCGATTTAGTCATAGCGAGGAGAGGTGAATTAGGACGTAGTGCTGTTATTACCAAAGATGAGGAAGGTTGGCTCTGTGGAACTGGCTCATTCTTTATTCGTCCTAAAGAAACTTTGCTTTCTGAATTCCTTTATCATGCCTTCTGCACACGTTCACTCAGGGGGCAGATGGAAAAGGTTTCGGGTCGTGCAACAATGCCGAGCATTAGTAACAGAGACTTGAAGAACCTTAAGGTTAGCTTCCCAACGATCTTCGAGCAGCAGCGCATCGTGGAGCAGTTGGATGCCTTGTCGGCGCAGACGGAGCGGGTGGTGTCGCTGGTACTGCAGAAGCTCGATGCCCTGGCCGAGCTAAAGCAAAGCCTGCTGCACCAGGCCTTCACCGGGCAATTGACAAATGCAGAGAAGGCAATCGACCAGCAGTTGGCTGCAATTTCCTGACCCTGTTCATGCTCCGCTATACCTCAGGTGATTTGTTAGACTCAGATGCCGAGGCATTGGTTAATACAGTCAATACGGTGGGAGTGATGGGCAAAGGACTGGCATTGCAATTCAAGCACCTCACGCTGTGTCTCGCTACGAAGTTTGTGATTGATCCGGGCTAACGCTGGCAGCCATTATGTTGTTTGGTAAGGATGAAACGATTTTATCGGTGCTGCCGCATCACCGAACGGACGCCTTGCTGCAACGTGGTAATCCGAATCGATATGACGATCGTGATGATATCCGTACCAACCTGATCGAGAGCAGGCACCGTCTAATGGCATTTGGCGAAAAGCATTTACCCGATCCATTCTATCTCGAGGGTAATCAACGGCTTAGTTTGCGGTCTATCATTCTGCGTGAAGTAGTTGGTAACCTTCTTATTCACCGTGAGTTTGCCAACGCTACCCCGGCAAGATTTGTGATCGAAGAGAAGCGGATGTGGACTGAGAATAGCAACGTTCCTCATGGTAACGGACCGATCGATCCGCATATCTTCTCACCGTACCCCAAGAATCCACTGATCGCCCGGGTCTTTAAGGAAATCGGATGGGCGGACGAGCTTGGCTCCGGTGTCCGTAATTTGTTCCATTTTGGAACCCACTATGGTGGAGAGCCTCCGGTACTAATCGAGAAAGACATTTTACGGTTTGAATTGAAAATTCCCGATGACGTCGAGACAGGATCAAAAACAGGAGCAAAAACAGGAGCAGAAATAGGAGCAGAAACCTCGGTTCATGCCGGGTTGAATGAGACTGCTCAAAAAATACTGCAGGAAATGCGGAATAATCCCAATGTGACAACCCGGGAGTTGGTGGATCTTGTCGGTGTCTGGCAGAGCAATGTGAATGCAAATATTAAGAAATTGCGCGAACGTGGATACATACGGCGTGTTGGCAGTCGCAAAGCAGGGCAGTGGGAGGTCTTGATATGACTGAGGCTGAGACACGCGCCGAGTTAATTGACCCGGCATTGAGAGATGCGGGTTGGGTAACTGGTGGCACTGTCCGGGTGGCGCGGGAGTACCGGTTGAGTCTTGGGCGGTTGCAGGGTGGCGGGCGGCGCTCGCATCCTGAGATCGCCGACTATGTTTTGTTCGTGAACGATGAAGCGCTGGTTTTGGACGAGACCAACTGAAAGAGCTGGCGCTAATGATCGATGCGCCTAAAAGCGACCTCTACGATGTGCTGACATACATTGCATACACGACCCAACCAGTCACCCGAGCAGAAAGGGTGGATTCCCACCGGTTGTTGATCTTTGAAGGTTATGCCGACCCGCAGCGTGAGTTTATCGATTTCGTACTCAACCATTATGTTGAGATGGGTGTTGATTCGCTGAGCCTGAAATCGTTGAGCAACTTATTAGCCATCAAATACGGAGCACCTGCTGCAGCAGCACCGCATCTCGGATCCTCGACTGAGATAAGGAGTTTATTTGAGGGCTTTCAGCAAAATCTTTATGTCCATAACAAGATAGCATGAGCATGGCAAGCGGACGCAGGGGCCTGCGTCCCTCACGACTACCAATTCAACCCATGCAGCGACTTGGGCAAGAACTTGCCGTCTTTGCGGATCACCTTGCCGTCGAAGCTGATGGTGCCGCCGCCGTAGTCTTTGCGCTGGATGCAAACCAGGTCCCAGTGGACGCGCGATTTATTGCCGTTATCGGCGATTTCGTAAGCCTGGCCGGGAGTGAAGTGAAAGGAACCGGCAATTTTCTCGTCGAAGAGGATGTCGCGCATCGGGTGGCGGATCAGCGGGTTGTAGCCGAAGGCAAACTCACCGATGTAGCGGGCGCCCGGATCGCTATCGAGGATTTTATTCAATCGTTTGGTATCGCTGGAAGTAGCTTTGACAATCTTGCCATTGCTGAATTCCAGGTAGACGTTGTCGTGCGCGGTGCCCTGATAGATCGTTGGAGTATTGTAAGTGATGTGGCCTTCGACCGAAGTTTTGACCGGTGCCGTAAAGACCTCGCCGTCCGGCAGGTTATGGCTGCCGCCGCAGGGGATGGCGGGGATTCCCTTGATGCTGAACTGCAGGTCGGTGCCGGGGCCTTTGATATGGACCTTGTCGGTACGTTCC
>CAZHRP010000243.1:0-3383 GCA_964535055.1 uncultured Chthoniobacteraceae bacterium | reverse complement strand
TGGCATCGCGTAACCCCTGGGCGTATGAGGGATTAATTTCGATGGCGTAGGTTGACAGTTGGTCGCGGCTGATGGCATCCGTGTATGGGACAGGTTCGATGTAGCCGACATCTGTTAACCCGTTGATGATATCGACCAGGTCACTTGGTTCGAGCTTGGTAATTTCGAGGACTTCCTGAGCCGGAGTGGCATTTGCAAAATCGATTGCTCTGAGCACGCTGCGTTCCCGCCCGGTTAGCTTGATAACCTTCATGGTAAAAAGTTTAACCCATTACCACCGGGTCGCAAGAGCGGGCAGTACCGAAGTTGTGGGATGCTGGCAGGCACTGCTGTGGTTGTTACTCGTCCTGATCGTCGCTGCCGAAAACATCACGCTTGAGTTTATGGCGTGCTGCAATACCGGCTTTACGTACCAACAGTATGTCAAACAAGGCCATAAGGATTGCAGTTAAAGTCAGCCAGGCAACTGCCAGCCAGTAGATGATAAATAGCAATGGACGCTGATAGAGCCAGTTGGCAGCCAGGGTAGCACCAAGCATGAGCATGCTGGAAGCAACGAGGATAATTCCGCCCATGGTTTTGCGACGCAGCTGCTGGTCGGCCAGAATCCCCCGGGTAATAGCATGAATCAGGGACTGTTGGCGTTGGCCTGCCGCTTTTTCTGAGTTGCCGGGAGCAGGATCTTTAGTGCTTGGCATTATCAAGTATACAGCAGAGGTTAGCATTAAGCAAAACTGATATGCGAAGCACGATTCTTTGCCTACCATGTGAGGGGTAGATGAGTAACGAGTTGAATAATGCTTCTGTCGGCGAGCCGCAGCGGCCTTCACTGCCAAACAGGGTGGCAGGATGGTGCTGGTGGCTTTCGGTTTGCTGGATGACGCTGCTCGTGTTATTGATCCTGCTGTTGCGCTGGGTCGGAGAAAATAGCGTGCTGTTGGCGACGCTGCTTTATCTGCCATGGCAGGTATTTCTGTTACCATTGCTGGTATTAATGCCGTTGCAGTTAGGGCGGTGGCCCAAGCTTCTCATTCAGTGCTTATTTCTCTTACTGGTGGTTGTTATTTGGCCAGGTTGGCGTGCATCTGACAACAGCATGGCCACTGAAGGTGGTCGAGATTTGGTGATGATTAATTATAACGGTGGTGACACCGGCTATCGAGGCTTTGGCAAGATGACTTCTGCATACTCCCCGGACTTGCTAGTCTTACAAGAGGCAAGGCATTATCTGGACCGTTTGCGCGAGGACTTTGCGGATTACCAAATGCACCGTGAAGATGAATTTGTGTTGCTCAGCAAGCTGCCAGTGAAAGCCTCAGAAACTATTTATCTGGACCGTGGTGGCCGTGGTACTCTATCGGCTGCCAGGTTTTTAATTGATTTTCATGGGCAGCCCATCGTGTTGTACAATGTCCACCTGCAAACACCGCGCAAAGTTCTGGAGGCGGTCATTCACAATCCGCTGGAACTTTTTCACAGGCAGGCCATGCAGGTGGATGCCGCAGAGTACTGGCAGGGTATGTCCAACATGCTGAATGAACTCAAAAAGCGTGCCAACAACGAGCAATTGCCAGTGATCCTGGCAGGTGATTTTAATGTAACAGCTCGCGGGATGCTATATCGCCGGTTTTCGAGTGGTTTGAAAGACGGACACAAGTTTGGCGGCAGCGGATATGGGCATACTTTTCCATTTGATGCCGAAGGTATGTTGAAATTGTTGCAGCCATGGCTGCGAATCGACTACGTATTTACCAGCGAGTCAATACAACCACTCGCCGTTCAGGTTATCAGGGATGGATCCAAGCGGCAGCATTTGCCTCTGGTTGTGCACTTATCAATCAGTAAATTACCGTAAGTGCGCGCTCTATCAGGGTTATCAAGAGCAATAAATTGCACGATAGCTGCCAAATCCTCTTGAGACTGAGGAGTCAGGATGACTGGGTAACCCATGAGTCAACTAACTGTCGAGCTTCCTCAGCTGGGATGCCTTCGCCTCTACGAGCTTGTTCGCGAGCGATTTGAATGCCAGCGAGCAATTCGATTTCCTTGGCAATGTCAAGCAGAGGGGTGTCCTCTGGAAGGCGCGAGACTAGATTGATGACTTTCTCCCTGTTGCTCATAATTAAATTATCGCTCCTTGCTAGCACTTCTGCAAGCCATGAGTACAATATACTGAGGCTAACGTCAAAGTGCTATCACAGGCTGCCGGGAATCGCGCTCCGAACCGAGACGTAGGCTTCGAATGGTCATGAACCCTGCGGCACGCTTCGGGCAGCCTGTTGGTAGCCACGCCTTGTTCTGCGTTCCTATTCTACGCAGCATGTAGAGCATTCAATACAGCCTCAGGCTCCCGTTCAACGACACGCAGAAGGGCTCTCGCCGGTCCTTCGGGTGCTCTTCGGCCCTGTTCCCAATTCTGGAGTGTCCTCACGCTAACACCAATCATCTTCGCAAATTCCGCCTGGGTCAACCCGATGCGTTCTCTAAGTGTTTTCACGTTGATGTCGGTGACAATAGTTCTCCGATGTGGGATCTTCTTGCCTTTCATGATAGCCCCCATTTGCTTGACGCTCTCTACGAGCTTCTGGAAATCTTTCTCATTCATTTGGTGTAACTCTCTATCAATTCTCTAAGTGTTTTCAGTTGGCTGTGTGTCAGATCCTCCTGTTTCTTCTTGGCGTAAGCAAAAAGCATAAATGTGGTGTTCTCTTGCCACAGGTAATAGATCACCCGCATTCCGCCTCGCTTCCCCTTGCCAGGAAGCGACCACCTCAACTTCCTGAGTCCTCCTGATCCAGGAATCAGATCGCCGCACTTCGGGTCCTTCAGCATGAAGAGCTGGAGTTCTCGCTGATCTTCCTCCGGCAGTAAGTCGTCGATCTGATCAGAGAATACTGGGGACTCGATGAAGTGAAGGATCATTCTCCTATGATACGCCAATGGCGGAATACGTCAAGGGCGCATTGCTCATTTTCATCGCAGAACGTCGAAGGTGTCTCACGCGCGATAGCGCGTTGAGTCCACCAACTTTGTCGGCTTTTTGGGTTTACAGGTAGACATACATTTCATCCTGATCCACTCATCCCATGAATAATAGCGACAAGTGGGGCCGTCAACGCAGTCCACAGAAAAATCACTTGGATAATCTGAATAAGCATAGCCGCAGAAATACCGTAAATCGAAAGACTGGTGCGACGAATGAGCAGAGCAAATCCAAATGGCAGGATGGCACAAAGAACCGAGAGCGAAAGCCAGAGGGGTGCGGTCTGAAGAACAAACTGCGTAATCTCTGGAAGCGGTTTGCCGCCAAGCATGTCTGCAAATATCTTTCCGAATCCGTCGATAGACATTGCGAACCGGATTGCGAAGTATGAGAAGATGAG
>CAZHRP010000242.1:0-3433 GCA_964535055.1 uncultured Chthoniobacteraceae bacterium | reverse complement strand
GAAGACAATCCGTAAGTTTTTTGCTTCTTCTTTTTGCATATCCACAAAGATAAACGTCCGTTTGAAACTTTGCCACCCTTTGCGTACTTTTGTATAGGTATCTATTCATCCCGACCATGACCAAAAGCACGCATACCGTTGATGTTCAAGCGATCTTCGACCAACAAAAAAAGAACCGTATCCGAGTAGGACGACAGGACACCCAGGCCCGCATCGAAAAACTCAAAACCTTGCGCAGGAGTATCTTAGCCCACCAATCCCAGATTCAATCTGCCCTACAGTCCGACTTCCGCAAGCATCCGGGCGAGACCAATCTCTCGGAGATCTTCCCCGTTACCAGTGAAATCAAACACGCCATCGAGCATCTGGAGGACTGGATGCGACCCAAAAAAGTATCGGCTCCATTGCAGGTTGTCGCGCGGGTCCATGAGTAATGCTTCCACACCGCGCTGGTGATCGAATACGCGAGCTGGAATGACTTTGGTATTGTTGAGGACAGCCAGCGACCCTGCAGGCATTAAATCAGGAAATTCCCTAAAGGAATGATGGGTGATCGATTGCGAAGCACGGTCGAGTAACAGCAGACGAGAATCTTCGCGGCGGCTGGCCGGGCGGTCGGCAATCAACTCTTCGGGAAGCTGGTAAGCGTAGTCTGCCAGCATGTTACTCATGATTTGGCGGCACGCTGAGTGATCCATTTGCCATAGTAGTGGGCAACCAGCCAGAGCAGCGGCGGCCCCAGCAGCCAGACCCGCCACTCTGCTTCCATCAACCAGGCTTCCTCGAACAGGGTCTTTTGATAAAGCAGGAAATAAACACCAACTGTCACCGACAGGATAAACCAGGCACGGGCTTTTTGCCAGGCAGCCAGCGGCAGCACCCAGGTCAGATACCAGGCGTGCAGCAACGGGCTCAAGATCAAGTATCCGCCAATAACCCAGAGCGCACCGTTGCGCCAGTTATTGCGCATTGCCAGTCCACAGAGTACTGCCCAGATACCGATGATCACATTGTAGTTCCAGTTTTTTTGTTCTGGATTAGGAATTACATAATCGATCGCCCACCATAGCAATTCATTGGTGCGGGCCACGTGAGCAAAGTCAGCCAGGCTGCGAAATATGTTTACTTCCGGAAAACCGTAGAGCACAGCCAGCAGTAGTGGGATAAACAGTCCCGGTAGCAAGGCCATGAAACGCCAGCGCAGATGGAAGAAAATCAATGGAATCAAGAGTGCCGGGATGACCTTGACGGAGATGGCTGCCCCCAGAGCGATACCGCAGATTACCAGCCACGAGAGAGTAGCCGGTTGTTGGTCCATCGGGTTGGCCCGATGCAACGCCCACAGGGCAACCGTCATCAGAAAAATCATGATGCCATCGAAATGGGCTGCACCGACCAGCATTGCTGCAACCAGTGGACACCATGCATACCAGGCGGCATCGCGGTGGCGAGATTTGCCGACATGCATGCGTAGCAGCAAGTAGACCGTTGCCAGGTCAAGCAGCAGAAAAACAACCTTGAACAGAGTAATTGAAACCCCAAACTGGGTCAGCAGGCGAAAGCACAACTGTGCGCCCGGCGGGTAGATAGCAGCCCATTGAGCATGGTTTACGTTTACCCACCAATCGGTCCGCAATTCGGCCAGCGCCGGACTATCCGGGGATGCCATATACGGGTTGGCACCAAAATGCTGGATGTATCCTTCCCACAGGTATCGCCAGATATCATCCCCGGGTGCCATCCCTAAGACCGCGACCTTGACACCGATGGCCATGCCCCAGAACAGCTTGGGCCGCAGTAACTCCGGAACATGCTCGAAGCTAAGTACCGCAACCAGGTAACTCAAGCCAGCCAGGGTTAGAAAGAAAAAGTAGCGGTAGGGGACACCCGGTAGTGCCAGGTCGCTGTGCCACGATAGCGTAACCAGCAGTGCCAGGGTTGCCAGGCAGGAGAGCAGGCAAATAATGGCTCCATAACCTGAGAAATTGTTCCTATTACTGGTTAATGCTGGCATCTTTAGCTGGGGCATCCGTCTTGGCGGTGGCAACTCCACAGCGCAGCGCGACCCTTTCAACCAGTTTGGCTAAACGGTGACGCAGACGCACTGCCCGGGCTATCATCCAAGCCGTTATCAGCAGATACGCAACCCAGAAATGCAGGTCAGTCAAGTTAGTAAAAAAGAAGCGGTAAAGCAGGATAGGCAGGGTGATGGCGTGGAACAGGATGCTGGTTAAAACCGGCTTGTAGGCCAAGCGCACCCGGGTCAGGCATTTGGGCCCGCCATGGTATTCGGTTACGGTGCGAATCTTGATGATCCACCAGAAATTACCGTAGACTTGCAGATCCCAGTTTTTCCAGCCGGTATCCACCGAGTAACTCCAGCCGGAATCTTCAAACTCGCGGCTAAGGTCATCGAGCAGTTGCTCGCGGCCAACCCCGTTCTCATTCCAGAATGCCAGCCTGCCACTGCCCCTGGTGAGCGAAACCGGTTGATAGTTCGGGGTACTTTTGTTGATGACACTGGTTTTGGTGCGTTTGACCCGTAGCCAGGTATTGTATCTTTTCCAGCCGCGTACCAGCGGCTGCAGGAAAGCCAGCAGCGCGACCAGTAAGCGCGAAGGAATGGTGTCATGGCTGGCTTCAATTTTGCAGTTCAACATATAAGTCAGCGATGTAATGAATGGTCCGGCAGCCATCAGTAGCGGGACGATCCGCAAAGAATCCAGCGGGATCGATAACAGGAATACAAAAAAGGTCAGAGCGATCCACTCGATACTGCGCAGGTAGGCGGAAATTTCTGACTCCGGTGTCGGATAAACTGCCTGGAAGAGTCCCGAGCCGAACAAGCCGTGGTAAATGGTCATACGGCTTGGGAACCAGGAAAATCCGGCCTGGCCGTAGACCCGGCCTTTCCATTTGGCGTTACCAGTGGGCCCGAAGAAGTCCAGGTGTTTGAAGCGTAGCATTGATTCTGCTTCGCCATATCCCGCTTGCTGATTCAGGAATGCTTTCAAAGTAAAGCGGCGGTAATGCCAGACGATCGCGGACGGGCTGAAAGCAATCACCCCGCCCAGCTGCTGTAAGCGCCAGCAAAAATCAACATCGTCACCGGCCTTGCGATAGCGGGGATCAAATCCGCCGACTTTGTCAAATGCCCATTTATAGAATGCCATGTTGCAGCCGGGGATATGCTCGGCGATGACATCGGTTGTAAGCACATGGGTCGGGCCGCCGGGGGCGGCAGCGACGCAGGCCTGAATCCAGTTGGTAGCCGGCGGTGAGATGTTCGGTCCACCGACCCCGGCGAACTCGCCGCTAGTCAGGGTGTTCACCATATAGTACAGCCAGTCTTCATCCGGCATGCAGTCGGAATCGGTATAAGCAATGATTTCGCCGCTGGAGGTGGCTGCGCCGACATTACGGGCGTAACTCA
>CAZHRP010000241.1:0-3477 GCA_964535055.1 uncultured Chthoniobacteraceae bacterium | reverse complement strand
GACAATCCTGCGCGCACTTCATCGGCATTGAGGCCGATCACCCGGGCAACCTCGATCGCTGTCTGGTGGCGATCGCCGGTTAGCATGACTGGTTTCATACCGGCGGCGCGGATCGCTTCGAGTGCGGCTGCGGATTCGGTACGGATCCGATCTTTTAATAGTATGCGCCCGAGCAAGTCGGCGTGGACCGCCCAGACTTCGGTGTAAGCGCCGCCGGGAGGTGGAATACTGGCAACCAATTCACCGAGGGCACCATGCTCAAGGAGTTCGCGCCGCCCCAGGGCACAGAAAGCGTCCTGTTTTTTACCTTTGACCCCTTTACCACCAAGATTTCGAAAGTCAGCGATGGGATGTGCCTGTAGCCCCTGCTTGCGGCCGTAACTCGTTATTGCCCGTGCGATCGGGTGGCTGGAGAGTTGCTCCAGCGAATAAGCCAGCTCGGCTACTTCCTGCTCGCGGCCTGCCGGCAGGCTCTCAATGCTGACTACCTCCAACTCACCAGTAGTTAGAGTGCCGGTTTTATCCAGTGCTACAACCTCCACCTGGGCCAACTTTTCGACTGCTGCGCCACCGCGAAAGAGGATTCCGCGGCGAGCACCCCAGGCAATCGCCGCCAGAATGGCAGATGGGATAGAAAGTACCAGCGCACATGGGCTGGCAACCACCAGCAGTGTCATGGCCCGGTAGAATGCTGAGTAAGTATCGGCATTGTTGGTGAATGGTGGCAGGTCAAAGACAAGCCACCAAATAAAGAACATACTGGCAGTGGCAGCCAGTACCAACCATGTGTAACGAGTGCCAAAGAGGTCGGTAAAACGCTGAGCCGGTGCCTTGAGGTGTTGTGCCTGGCGGATCAGCCGGATGATTTTTTGCAGTGCGCTTTGTTCCACCGGTTTGCTGACTCTGGCAGTGACTGCACCCCACAGGTTGAGCGTGCCACTGAAGACTGCGTCACCGGCTTCTTTAGCGACCGGTGTCGCCTCTCCGGTCAGGTTCGACTCATCGGCAGCAGTGCGTCCCTCGATAATTTCCGCATCAACCGGAAAAGCGTCTCCCGCGCGAATGCGCACCTGTTGTCCCACTTGCAGTCTCTCCACGGGTAATTGCTGCTCGTTGCCATCGGCATCGATCACTGTGGCCAACTTCGGTGCGGCATCAATCAGTGAATGGATCTCCCGCCGGGTACGGTGAAGTGCAAAATTTTCCAAGGCACCCGATAACGAAAACAGGAATAGTAATAATGCACCTTCGCCAAAAGCACCAATAGCACTGGCACCGACAGCTACCGCAATCATCAGAAAGTGGATATCCAGTTCTCCCTTGCGAAGTTTGACGGCCGCATCCAAAGCGGCATCCCAACCGCCGGCCAGCATCGCAATTACGTAGAGCGCGATACTCAGCCACTCGGGAACTCCCTGGAAAAATGATACCAGCAGCCCGGCTAATCCAGCCAGACCACAAATCCCCGCCTGAATGGCCAGCAGCCGCCAGTCCTCGTCTTCTTCTTCGCGGTTAAGTTCCGGCCAGGGCAACTCCCGCCAGCGCCAGAACAATGGCCCGGATGGGCAACTTCGTTTTTCCAGCAATGTTTCGGCAGGCAACTCCTTTACCTGAATGCTGGCATCCCTTATCGGATCCGCAGCCAGGGCTTGTTCGCCAAGGCTCTGGTACTCAACCTCGATGGCAGTCAGGGCTTCTGCCAGATGAGCCTGCAACTCCCGCTCATCGATCTCACCAATAGTCGCCAGCGTTAACTTCTCGTAGGCAGCGTCCACCAAAACCGCCTGTACGGCCTGCTCACTGCCAAGAAATGACTTCAGCCCATGCAATGCAATGTGCTTTTTCAACTGCTTGTCTGAGACACTCTCAACCACCACTAAAAGCTACGTCGAGCACCTGAAAATGGCAACTTACTTCAGCCATAAATCACTCAAAATCAGTTAAATAAGAATGAGATTCAGTCGCTTTAAGTGGCCTTGTTGATAGTTTTGGTGAAGCGTTGTCGGTTGTCGTTGAACAACTTGCGGAGTAATCCGTAGCGGGGTGCGAGGACTGCGGTTGCGAGGAAGACGACACCTGCAACGACAGCCATCATACCGGAGGTACTGGTTGCGGAGAAGCCGAGGAGTGGAGGCAGCAAGAGTGCTGAGAGGTGACCGACGGCGGCCGAGGCGGCGGCGAGTGCGGCAGCGAGGACCAGCATGACAGGTAGCCGGTCGGTGAGTAGGTGAGCACTGGCAGCAGGGACGATCAACATGGCGATTACTATGATACTGCCGACGGCTTCGAAAGCTGCGACTGTAGTTATGGCGACGATGGTCATCAGCAGGTAATGCATCAGGGTAGCGTTGAAGCCTAAGGTGGTAGCCAGTGATGGATCGAAAGCAGACAGCTTGAGCTCCTTATAAAAAGTTAGTATGAAGGCCAGGTTAAGGATAGTGACGCAGCTCAAAGTGAGTACCGCCCGTGGTACCTGAAATTGAATGGGTCCGACGGCGATCAGGATTTGATCCAGTGGTGTCAGTTCGATGGCACCATAGAGCACGCAGCCGGGATCGAGGTCGACGTGGTTTGCAGCGCGGACGATCAGCAACAGACCAAGCGCAAACAGCGTAGTGAAGACGACACCCATAGCGGCACCGCGGTCGACATTGCCAAACTTGCTGATCCACTGGGTAAAGAGTGCGGTCAGGACCCCGACTAAAGCTGCGCCTATGAACATACCAATACTGGCGCGGCTGCCGGTGATCAGGAAAGCAATTGCCAACCCTGGTAGTACAGCATGGCTAATCGCGTCGCCCATCATGCTCATCTGGCGTAGAAATAGAAAGCAGCCGGGCAGGGCGCAAGCGATGGCGGTGAGTGCGCCGACGGCAACGATCCAGCTATCCAGAGGCAGCCAGTTCATCGTGCCACCTCCTGTTCTTCCGGGTAAGGGATGTAGTGCGGGCTTTCCGGGATAGCAGTAGTCGCCCGCCGTTCTTCGGCGAGCGCTTGCTCAAGCTCAGCTACCAAGTCAGTGCCGACGACGTGTTCGACGGCATCGGCATCGCGATCCACATGTGATGGAGCAATATCAGCATAGCGGATCAGATACATTTCCCAGAGCCGGTGATTGTGGGTTACGCGCTCTGCTTCTTTGAACCCGGCATCTGTAAGTTCGAGCATATCCGCCGTGGGGTTGAGCAGTAGATCATCAGAGTGGGCAGTGTGCAGTAGCCGTCGCAGACGCTGAGGTTTCCATGAACGCTGGTGCAGGACTTTGGCAAATGGAGCGAGCGTCTCGCGCAATGGAGTGCCAAACTTGCGTGAGCGGCGTTCGAGGATCTCGTAGATTGCACGCAGCACATGCTGGCGGCCAATTTTACGGCGCAGTTGCAAGCGGCGCAACAGCCGGACCAGTACCCCGCGCGAACTGCCGCACAACATACTGAGCAAAAAAAAACTTAGTAGCCTCTCAGCGATAACGGTACTTCC
>CAZHRP010000240.1:0-3491 GCA_964535055.1 uncultured Chthoniobacteraceae bacterium | reverse complement strand
TAGACAAGTGCCTCGCGCTGGTCGCAGTAGATGGCTTGTGATTTATCCGGGCTAAGTCTGAGTAATTGTTGCCTGCTTATGAACGTTGCTGCTCAGTCGAATTTGTCGCAATTGGCGAATGTGTCGGCGGCTGCATCCTTCGCGGACAGTATTGGCTGGCCGCTTAAATCCAGTGGCCAATTGATATCCAGTTCGGAGTCGTTCCACAGTAGTGAGCGTTCATACTGCGGGGCATAGTAATTGTCGCACTTATAACAGAAAACTGCGGTTTCACTCAAGACCAGAAAGCCGTGTGCAAAGCCGCGCGGAACCAGCAAACGGTATTTGTTTTCTTCTGTCAGGCAGACCCCGTGCCAACGACCAAAGGTGGGCGAGGAGCGGCGCAAGTCAACGATAACGTCGTAGACCTCACCCTGTTGCGCCCAAACCAGCTTGGCCTGGGTGGACTGAATCTGGTAATGCAGCCCGCGCAGGACTCCACGAGGAGAGCAGCTCTGGTTATCCTGTACAAAGTCGCAAGCGATACCAGCTTCCTGATAATCTCTGGCATTCCAGCTTTCGAAAAAGTATCCTCTCTGGTCACCAAAGACCTCCGGCTTGATCAGGCAGGCATCGGCTAAGCTGGTGGCTTCGACATGCATTGGTTATCCGGCGAGCAATTAAACGATTACTTGCGGTTGTCGGGCAAGGTCGAGCAAATACTCGCCATAGCCGCTCTTGCGCAATGGCTCGGCCAATTGCTGCAATTGCTCGGCATCGATCAATTTGAGACGGTAGGCAACTTCCTCCGGACAGCCAACCTTGAGCCCCTGTCGCTCTTCAATGGTGGATATGAACATGCCTGCTTGTAGCAACGAGGCATGGGTGCCGGTATCCAGCCAGGCCGTACCACGTCCGAATAACTCAACGTTGAGGCTGCCGTCATTGAGGTACAAGTTATTCAACGAAGTAATTTCCAACTCACCGCGGTTGGACGGTTGGATGGTCCTGGCGAAATCAACCACCCTGGCATCATAAAAATATAGGCCGGTTACGGCATAGCTGGACTTCGGTTGTACCGGCTTTTCCTCGATCGAAATGGCCTGACCTTGCGGATCAAACTCAACTACTCCGTAAGCACTCGGATTTCTGACATGATAGGCAAAGACACTGGCTCCATACTGACGCTCGTTAGCCCTGATAAGCAGCGATTGCAGATTATGACCGTAGAATAAATTATCGCCGAGGATCAGGGCGGCCTCACTGCCGTCGAGGAAGTCGGCACCAATCAGAAATGCCTGTGCCAGCCCTTCCGGACGGGGTTGCTCTGCGTATTGTAACTCGATCCCCCAGGCCGAACCATCACCAAGCAGATCCTGAAAACTGGGTAGGTCGTGGGGTGTTGAAATAATCAGTATTTCCCGAATACCCGCCAACATTAGTGTGGTCAGCGGATAATAAATCATCGGTTTGTCATATACAGGCATTAGCTGTTTGCTTAGAGCCAGTGTGACCGGGTGCAAGCGTGTGCCAGCTCCACCTGCAAGTATGATTCCTTTGCGCATCAGTCAGTGTTTATATAGAAAAAGTTACCAGAGGCAATCGGAAAACAGAAAGCAAAAGTGCTTAAATATAACCACTTGTGTAGATTATTATACAGGAAAGCGCCGCCTGATTTTTGTCAGGCGGCGCTTTTATTGGAAGAGTTACTTACCAGATTTAATTAGCTGGTAGGCACAGTCGAGACCGTCTGCAGAATTCGGCTCGCAATCTTATAAGGATCGCCCTGCGAATTCGGGCGACGATCTTCTAAATATCCTTTGTAACCGTTATTGATAAATGCATGAGGCACGCGCACGGAAGCACCACGGTTGGCAACTCCCCAGTTAAACTTATCAATCGACTGGGTTTCATGCAGGCCGGTCAAACGCATGTGGTTATCAGGACCATAAACGGCGATGTGTTCATCGGCATACTTTTCGAAGGCATCCATCAGCTTCTCAAAATATTCCTTACCGCCTGTTTCACGCATATATTCGGTGGAGAAGTTCGAGTGCATACCGGAACCATTCCAATCACCACGCAGTGGCTTGCAATGCCATTCGACGTCGACACCATAGCGTTCACAGAGTCGCATGAGCAGGTAACGAGCCATCCACATGTCATCCGCTGCAGCTTTGGAACCCTTGGCAAAAACCTGGAACTCCCACTGCCCCTTGGCCACTTCAGCATTGATTCCTTCGTGGTTAATACCGGCATCAAGGCATAACTCGAGATGCTCTTCGACAATATTGCGGGCGATATCTCCCACAAAATTATAACCTACGCCGGTATAATATTTACCTTGCGGGTCAGGGAAGCCACCGCCTTCAGGGAAGCCGAGAGGACGGCCATCCTGGAACAGGAAGTATTCCTGCTCGAATCCAAACCAGGCACCAGGATCGTCCATGATAGTTGAGCGTGAGTTGCTAGGGTGCGGGTTGCCATCCGGCAGCATTACCTCACACATGACTAGCCCACCATAGTTGCGGGCACTATCCGGGTAGACTGCTACCGGCTTAAGGATACAGTCAGAACTATGGCCTTCCGCCTGTTGGGTGGAGCTGCCATCAAATCCCCACTCTGGTAGTTCTTCGAGCTTGGGAAACTCGTCGTACTCCAGAATTTTGGTTTTACCTCGCAGGTTGGGAACCGGCTCGTAGCCGTCCAACCAGATATATTCCATTTTATATTTTGCCATATTACTAAGTCAGTTGTCTTGCGGGCTGGGCAGCACCGATCCACCAGCCCTGTTGATTTTTGACCATTTGGTCATTCATTGGGTGCTCGCCGGATATAGCACTTAGCGTGCCAATTCGCAAGTATGATTGATTATTGATAAGCTTCAGGAAGTGATAAGGTGCTAAAGCGCTGCAGGATCCGTTCCCGACGGGCGGCCAGTTTGTTATCTGGATTGGCGGGATTCCAGTGGCGCGGGTTGGGCAGCATGGCAGCGAGGCAGGCTAATTGGTTGCGGGTCAGTTGTGATGGTGCCTTGCCAAAGTGATAATTACTGGCAGCATCCAGCCCATAGACCCCGTCGCCCAGCTCGATATGATTGACATACAGCTCGAGGATCCGCCGTTTGTCCAGCAACAGCTCCATCAGCACCGTGTAGTATGCTTCGAGAACTTTTCTGACGCGCGACCTGCCCTGCCACAGAAATAGCGAGCGGGCACACTGCATGGAAACTGTTGAGGCACCACGCAGCGGCTTCCCTTTTTCCGTGTAATCTGTCCAAGCCGCCTCGAGTTCGATCAGATCGAATCCATGGTGGTCGAAATATCTGGCATCTTCTGAAACCAATAGCATGCGCAGAAAATCTGCGGGAACATCTTCGAGTGCCAGCCACTGCTGCCGGATGGGTGGCGGTTGGCGGTGTGCCAGTTTTGCTTCCAGCCAGCGTTGGGCCATCATGGTAGTGGCGGGAGGGTCCACGAACTTGGTACAGCCTACTTGTAGCAAAGATAACA
>CAZHRP010000239.1:0-3533 GCA_964535055.1 uncultured Chthoniobacteraceae bacterium | reverse complement strand
CCGCGCGGCCGGGCTCGACCCGGCGGTCCACATTATCGATGGTTACCGCAAGGATAACTTCTGGATGATGGGTGACACCGGCCCGTGCGGGCCATGTTCGGAGCTGCATTTTGATCTGACACCGGAGGGTGATTCCCGTGGTTCGCTGGTGAATAAAGATGACCCGCGCTGCATCGAAATCTGGAATTTGGTTTTTATTCAATTTAATGCCAAAGCCGATGGTTCTTACACAGAATTGCCGGCATGCCATGTTGATACCGGGATGGGATTCGAGCGAGTGGCAGCCATCATTCAGTGTACCGATGGCTTTAAGGATTTCAGCAGGCTGGTGTCAAATTACGAGAGCGATGTATTTGCGCCGTTGTTCGCGGCTATTGCCAGCCACTCAGGAAAGCAATATTCTGGCACTCTCGTGCAAACGGGGAAGCAACCGACCGGACCTGAGAAAGTCGATATCGCCTTCCGGGTGTTAGCGGATCACGCGCGAGCACTGACATTTGCATTGGCCGATGGCATTGAGCCGGGCAATACTGATCGCAATTATGTTTTGCGCAGAATCTTGCGGCGTGCCGCATTGTATGGACGTGATCTGGGATTTCATGAACCATTTTTGTACCGCTTGGTTGCCGTGCTGGCCGACACCATGGGTGATGTTTTCCCGGAACTGGTTGAACGTGCCGTCCATATTGAAGCGGTCATTAAACGGGAGGAGGAGGCATTTCATCGCACGATTGAAAAAGGGATAGCAATTTTCGAAGAGGAAACTGCGGCTCTGAAAAAAGGTGCAGTAATTGCCGGTGACTTTGCTTTCCGGTTGTATGATGAGCAGGGATTTCCCCTCGACTTGACTCAGATCATGGCAAGTGAACGTAGCTTCACTGTGGATACCGCACGCTTCGAAGAGTTGATGCACGAGCAGCGGGAGCGTGCCCGTGGGTCGAGGAAAAGTGAAGTCATTGAAGTGCAGGAGGAAGCCAGTGGACTGGCTACCGAATTTCTTGGCTATGGCGATAATCAAGCGTCTGCCAAGGTGCTGGATACTATCGAACAGGATGCTAGCCGAGCAGTGATCCTGGATCGTTCTGTCTGCTACGCGGAGATGGGCGGTCAGGTCGGCGATCGTGGTTTGCTGCAATTGCCGGATAGTTCGCTGGTCATCCGGGATACCCGTAAATCCGGTACCGCCACATTGCATATTGTCGAGGACGGGCAACTGCCGGAGCGTGGCAGTGAGGTAGTTGTCAGTGTGGATTTGCAACGGCGGCGGGCGATCGAGCGCCATCATACTGTGACCCATCTGTTGCATTGGGCGCTGCATGAAGCGGTCAATAAGGATGCCACCCAGAAAGGCTCGTTTGTCGGTCCGGAGAAATTGACCTTTGACTTCAACTGCGAAGCATTAACACCCGAGCAGCTGGCCGTCGTCGAAAGGTTGGTCAACGAGCGGATCCAGGAAAACTCGCAGGTTGACTGGCAGGAACTGCCTTATCGCGAGGTTCAAGCCAATCCGCAGATCATGCAGTTGTTTGGCGAGCGCTATCCGGAGGTTGTACGGGTCGTGCAAATTGGCGGTGCGCCCGGCGGGCTCGACGGCTATTCGATGGAGCTTTGTGGCGGCACCCACCTGCGCCATACAGGTGAAGCGGGTGTCTTCCGAATCGTTAGCGAATCTGCTGTGGCGGCAGGTGTCCGGCGCATTGAAGCGGTCGCCGGATTGCCCGCACTGGATTACGCCTCCGGGCGTGAAGAACTCCTCGCTGCAGTGGCTGCTAAATTAAAGTCGCCGCTGCCAGAGCTGCTGCGCAAGCTTGATAATCTGATTAGCGAGCGTCAGGAGTTGGAAAAATCGCTGACCCGCATGCAGCAGCAAAATGCCGATGCTGAAATTGCAGCACTGGTCGAACAACATCCTGAAGGGCCACTTTTCCACGCTACCCAATCTGCACCTGCAGTGCTCCAGGAAATGCTGAATGCTTTGAAGAAAAGAGCGTTTGCAGAACTTGCGGTGCTGGTTGTTGATGACGGGGAGCGGCTCCACCTGGGTGTCTATTCCGGTGAACAATCAAGGGCTTCTATACCTGCCGGAAAGTTCCTCCAGCAAATTGCACCACTGGCAGGCGGTAAGGGCGGAGGCAAACCGGATATGGCGCGTGGGGCCGCACCGCAACGCGATCAGCTTGACCACCTGCTGGCGCAAGCACGCCAGTTGGCAACCGCCGGATCATGAGTAAGCCTGCAGTTCTAACTCCCGAAGCCCTAAGCCGATTGACTCACATCAAGGCGCCAGCCGGTACCCGACTGTCACGATTTCCTGACTTCCTGATTGCCGGCCCGCCGCGCACTGGCAGTACCTGGCTATTCACCAACCTTTATTATCACCCGGACATCCTGCTGCCGAAGCAGAAAGAAACCTACTTCTTTAACACGCTGACCCTGGAGAATCCGCGGGCCTCCAGCTTTGACTCATTGCAATCATACCTCGGAGCATTTCGGAATCCACCCTATGTGCATATCGCTAAATTGGTTGGTTGCTGGCAGCGAACCGGGCATTGGTATCGGCCAATGCTATTTGGCGATGCCACTGCCTCCAACTCGACCATCGAACCATCGGTCATCAGGGATTTATTGATTCTCAACCCTGAGCTGAAAGTGATCATTGTGCTGCGTGACCCGCTTGATCGCGCCTGGTCGCATGCCAAGAAAGATATCCTGGAGCGGCATGGACGTAGCCCGGAGGAAGTTGACCTGACTGATTTTGATCGTTTTTTTCGCGCTTCCGGCCAGATGCAATACAACCGTTACGCAACGATCATCGATAACTGGAGTTCGCAGCTACAATCAAAGCACCTGCTGGCTATCGAATTCAAGGCAATCAAGGAAAACCCGGCACATGTGCTCGAGCAGGTTATCGAATTTCTAGATTGCCGGCATCGCGTCCTGCCAACGACCAGGCAACAAGCCAGCCAACCGGTCAATGCCACTGGTGATGCAGCCATGCCAGATTCAGTCCAGCACCAGCTGGCCGAACGCTATGCTGATATTGTTGAGGAATTTGGCCAGACTCTCGAACGCCTGGCAACTAACCAATCGGCCCCAGGCTGTTACCGGGTGTGATTCGTAACCCGAGAGCAAAAAGCAAGCAGAGATAGCAATCGGAGCATGGAATTCACCAAGGTGGTAAAGAAAGCTTGCCTGCCCCCTTTTCTGCTAGCATGCGCGAGCAGGATAGGTGACAAATCGGAGCTGAAAGGCGCTGTGCTCCACTGGCTGGTTCGAAAAAATAGGGTGCAGGAATGTGTGTTTGCTCACACGTAGAGCTACTTACTATTCCTTAATCAGTACGAAAAATGGGCGCTCATAGGTACCTGAGCTCTTGAGCGTTAATGTCGAAGGCATCTGCACATTCGACCTTGCATGCTTTCCAGCGCTGACCATCGAGTTTCCTAATGAGTTAAGTCCGAAAGATATAATTACAGACGATACTAGCCCGGATCAATCACAAACTTCGTAGCGAGACGCAGCGTGAGGTGCTT
>CAZHRP010000238.1:0-3658 GCA_964535055.1 uncultured Chthoniobacteraceae bacterium | reverse complement strand
TACATCGGGGTCTGCGCCTCACTACGATAGATGGCTTGTGATTTATCCGGGTTAGTCAGCCAATTCTCTGAAAACCTTACCTTTGACAGCGTCAGTATTGCACCTGACCCGGAGAGCGGACGCACCTGCGCTGGCTGGGCCGATGGGATTCATGTCTCGGGCTGTCGCGGCAGGATCATTGTTAAAGACTGCTTTTTTTCCGGCCTCCAGGATGATGCCATCAATATCCATGGCACCCACCTCAGGGTCTTGGAAAAACTCTCGGACAGGCAACTCAAGGTCCGATTTATGCACGAGCAAACTTTCGGGTTCATGGCTTTTAACCCGGGCGATGAAATCTTGCTGACCCGCTGGGATTCATTAGAAAACTACGCTCCGAATACAGTCAAAGCAGCAGCTCTGCTTGAACCCAGGGAAATGCTGCTCACCCTGGAGCAGCCGCTGCCCGCCGACATCAACGAGAATGATGCCGTGGAGAATATCACCTGGACACCTGAAGTAAGAATCGTCGGCAACCGGGTAATGCGGGTGCCTACCCGCGGTTTCCTGATCACCACCCGGCGCAAAGTGGTCGTCGAAGACAATGAATTCTACCGCACCAGAATGAGCGCTATCTTGATCGAGAACGATGCCAAAGGCTGGTTTGAATCAGGGCCGGTCAGGGACATGACGATCCACAATAACCGCTTTTTCTTCTGCCGCGAACCCGTCATCCACCTCAACCCGCAGAACAGCGCTCCCAATTCAGCTGTTCACCAGAATATCCGGATCAGCGGAAACGCATTTGCCCTCAACAAGCCAATCACCGTCAAGGCCGACAGTACCTCCAACCTTGAATTCAGCAATAACTCGGTTTACGCGAGCACTGCGCTCGATGATGCCACAGCTTTCGTAACCGAGGATTGCGCACAAGTCGAAACCAGGGACAACCAGTACCTGCCACTCTCAGACTGGCCGTATACATTTTTTAAGTAATACATTTGCTCTACCGCTACTGCGCTTGCAATTTCTAAATTTAAAAGCATTTTACGATCTCCAACAACTAACCGATAATCAATCAAGATGAAAAATTCGATTCACGCAGTTCCGTTCCATTCACACTTTTTGCATTCGCTGGTTATTCTGATGGTACTCGCGATTACCCACTCCCACGCGGAGGACAGGCAATGGCAGACTGTGATCGATGGTGACCTCAGCAAGGTTACTACTAACGGCAACTGGATCGTGGACGGCTCATCGGTTTTCCTCGAGCCGCGTCCCGGTGAAAAGGGCTGGGAACGCTACGGCTCCTACCTGTGGTTAAATGATGAGTATCAGGACTTCATCTGCCAGTTTGAGTTCAAATTCTCTACCCGAGGCAACTCGGGCTTCTATTTCCGCGTGGCCGACACCGCCGACCCAGTGGTAACAGGGCTCGAAATACAGCTGACCCAGTGCCATAAGAAGGAAAAGATCGGCTGGCACGACCTGGGTGGTATCATCAAGTTTAAGGAACGGGAAGTTGGTGACCCAAAGGACCGGGCCACCAAACCACCCGGCGAATGGAACACCGCCCGCGTGACCATGCAGGGCAACCACCTTACCGTGATCATCAACGACGTGCTGGTCCATGACCGGCTCGATCTGAGTGCACACGAAATCGACGGCGCACCATTAGCTGCTAAAGGCAGCATCGGCTTCCAGGATCACGGCATGCCATTCTGGCTGCGCAATATCCGGATTCAGAAGCTTTAACCCGGCAGGAATTCCTTGCGATATTCGTACTGCGAGCTAAGCAACTGATTAGCTGCTTCGCTATTGGTAAATTTAAGTTGCGCCGGATCGAACTCCAGCTCACCGGGGACTGCCAGTGCAATCGACCCCAATAGTGCAGTAGCTGTAAAGTCCGCCGCATAATCAGCTATGTTGCCGGTCGGCTGGGTGCCGGATTTGATCCCGTTGATCCAGTTCATAAAGTGCTTGTTTTCCGGGCGTGGCAGGGTCTCGGGTGGAAATCCATTGTTCTCCATGAGTTCCTTATGGTAATCACGCGGATAGATTGCGGGGTACATGCTGTAAAGGCTAGCGAAGATACTGCCTTTAGTACCGGCAATAAACGAGCCATTGTTCATGCCCTTGCTCTCTTCACCGTCGCCATGGATCCGCTCATGCTCGACGAATGGTACGTTTTCAGGGCGACGTCCGCCATCCATCCAGGTCACCTTAACAGGGCCGCGTCCGTCACGCGCCGGAAATTCATAGGTGATGGTCGATTCCGAAGGAAAGGTGACATCACTCGTGTTTTTGCCGTCTGCAGAAACTTTGGACGGGAAGCCGAGTTTCAACCCGGTCCAGGAAGCATCCATGCAATGACAGGCAATGTCACCGATCGCACCTGACCCGTAATTCCAGTAGCCGCGCCAGTTGAATGGGGCAATTTCGGGGCTGTACTCCCGTTTCGGAGAAATCCCACACCAAAGATCCCAATCCATCGTCGATGGTACCGGCTCGGCAGCTGGCCAGGTACTTAAGCCTTGCGGCCAAAGCGGACGGTTCGTCCAATGAAACGACTCTTTAACATCACCAATCAGTCCCGCCTTCGTCCACTCTTCAATCGTTTCCACGCCACCGCCGGAGTGTCCCTGATTACCCATCTGGGTAATGACACCCGCCTCCCGAACGGCTTTCTTCAAGAGCATGGCTTCTTCAAATGTCCGGGTAAGTGGTTTTTCACAATAGATGTGTTTTCCATGAGCCAGCGCCCACATCACCATCGGGTAATGCATGTGATCAGGAGTGCAGATCGATACAGCATCAAAGTCCTTACCCATTTTATCGAACATGACCCGAAAATCCTTGAACCGGGGCACATCCGGATATTCAGCGTACGTTTCTGCAGCCCGTTCATCATCGACATCACAAAACGCCACAAAATGTTGCGAACTCAGGGCTTTGACATGGGCTTTACCGCGACCACCTACTCCAATTTGCGCAATCCGGACTTTCTGGCTGTCAACCTCGTCGCTGGCACGCATCCAGTTCGGCAGCATCGCAACCGCCAACCCGGCACCAACTTGTTTCGAAAACGTTCTACGGGATACTTTCATAAGGGTAAAAATAGTTATGTTTGCAAGCAGTATACTTATATCACACCTGCCTGCAAAGCGCCACCATCGCTTTTCCAAGACGAATACACGTTATTATGCGCTGGTATTGTGAGCTACATTATGCAACAGCCTGCACCCCAACAATGGCACGCTCGCACAACGTTCAACGTTCAACGTTCGACATCCAATATCCAACATCCAACATCCAACATCCAATATCCAACTTTCAATAAGCAACGTTTGACGTTGGAAATAGACTCTGCGCTTTTTGCCGCCAGATCACATTGCAGCGGTAGGGCGCAGCGTCCACGCAAGCCTCAGTGTCATTGCTAGGGCGCAGCGTTCCCGTCAGCCTCAACGTCATTGGTAGGGCACGGTGTCTACGCATGCCGGGATTAACGGTGTTAGAGAAGATACGAGACCATCCAAATACTTTCCTCAGATAAAGGAAGCTATAGACTTGATCTTTCCTTAATAAACGGAAAGTATAAGAACAATGAAAGAAGTACTGGAAAGATTATATGGTGATTTCCTTGAGTGGGAGATCCCCGATCTGACCCGACGAGAGATGC